>CAZFZB010000174.1:0-4555 GCA_964523415.1 uncultured Chromatiaceae bacterium
TGGGGCAAACATCCAAACCCCCATGACTCACTGCCATCATAAAGAGAGACTGATCGCACAAGGCAAGCGTGATCGCCACTCCCTTGGCTTGCCACTCCCAGCCTCAGGGATGGAGGAGGCCTTCGATGGCGCTTGCCAGCGAGAAGTCCTTATCACTGATGCCTCCGGCATCGTGGGTCATCAACTTGACGTGGACCCTGCCCCAGGCGATGAGCAGATCAGGGTGGTGGTTGGCCTCCTCGGCGAGAGCGCTGATCTGGTTGGCTATGGCCATGCTGGCGAGCCAGTTGGCCGTCTTGAATTCGCGGCACAAATAGCCGTCCTCGACACCCCAGGATGGGAGTTCAAACCGAACCCGGTCCTCGGCCTCGGCGGTGCTGTAGCTTTTTGTATTCATGGCAAACCTCCAGGTAACTTAGGGTGCGCCTGCCTCCTTCAGCAGGGCCATCATCTCCTCCACGCCCAAGCGGGCGGCCATCTCGGCGTCCTCCAACAGGGAGTCTGCCAGGTCGCGCTTGTGGCGATGCAGGTCGATGATCTTGTCCTCGATGGTCTCCCGCGCCACCAGCCGGTAGATGGTCACCGGGCGTGACTGGCCGATGCGGTGGGCGCGATCCGAGGCCTGATCCTCAACGGCGGGATTCCACCAGGGGTCGAGGTGGATGACATAATCGGCGGCGGTCAGGTTGAGTCCGGCGCCACCGGCCTTGAGGCTGATCAGGAAGAGATCCCCCCGTCCCGCCTGGAAGGCGGCCACCGCCTCCTGCCGCCGCCTCTGGGGCGTGGCACCGTCGAGATACTGATAGGCGATCCCTTGATCGTCGAGCCAGGCGCGCACCAGGCTGAGGTGATCGACGAACTGGCTGAAGACCAGGGCCTTGTGGCGATTTTCCCGCAACTCCGCGACGATCTCGGCGAAGGCCTGGAGCTTGGCGCTGGGGAGGGGGCTCTCTGCCACGACCAGCTTGGGGTTACAGCAGGCGCGGCGCAGGCGCATGATCTCAGCGAGGATCTGGAAGCGGACGTCCCCCGGCCCTTGGCCGCCCACCTGGCTGATGCGCTCGATGGCGGAGCGGCGCAAGGCCTCGTAGAAGAGCCGTTCCGCCTCGCTCAACTCCACATGCAGGGTAATCTCCGTGCGCTCCGGCAATTCCGACAGCACCTCGCTCTTCAGTCGGCGCAGGATGAAGGGGCGGATCAGTCGCTTGAGCTGGCGGCCTGCCTCCCGGTCCTGGCGCTGCTCGATAGGGATGGCGAAGCGCCGGTTGAACTGCTCCAGACTCCCCAGCAGCCCCGGGTTGATGAAGCGAAAGAGGTTCCACAACTCCCCCAAATGGTTCTCGATGGGGGTACCCGTGGTGATGAGGCGAAAATCGCCCTTAAGATCCATGACCGCCTGGGAACGCTTGGTCTGGGCATTCTTGAAGGCCTGTGCCTCATCGGCGACGATGGTATGCCATTGGATCTGGGTCAGAGCCTCGGCCTCGGACCACAGCAGGCCATAGGTACAGATCACCAGGTCGAAGGGCCCCAGGGCGTTCAGAAAGGCCGCCCGGTCCCCAGACCCGAACAAATGGGCCTTGAGCGTCGGGGCGAAGCGCCCTGCCTCCTCGACCCAATTGGAACAGACCGAGGTGGGGGCCAGGACCAGAGCCGGGCCCGCGGCGGCCCGGGTCAGGAGCAGGGCCAGCGTCTGCACCGTCTTACCCAAACCCATGTCATCGGCCAGACAGGCCCCCGCCCCCCAATGGGCGAGGCGGCCAAGCCATCGGAAGCCCTCCACCTGGTAGTCCCGTAACTCCGCCTGCAAGGTGCCGGGCACCACCGGAACCAGCTCCTGGGCCTCGGCCAGACGTTGGAGTTGCCCCTGCCAGGCCTCATCGGTCTTGACCTGGAGTCCCTCCAGGGCCTCATCGAGCAGACCCACCGCCAGGGGGTGGACCCGGCCCCGGTCCTGGAGGATCCGGATCCGGTCCAGGCGCTTGCGCAGTTCCTGGCTCAGTGCCAGATATTCGTCCTCTCCCATCTTGATAAAACGGCTGGGCGTAGCCCCCAGCAGCTCGAGCAGGCGGGCCATATCCATCACCCGGCCATCATCCAGGGTCAGGTTCCCGGACACGCCGAACCAGTCCCGCTGGGCGCCGATGTTCACCGCCATCCCCCGCAGCCCCGGATTACCAGCCAGCCGCAGGGCCTTGCCCTGGGGCCATTCCAGCACCACCTCATCTCCGAGCTGCTGCAGGGTCTCCAGGGTCTCCAGGGCCGGATCCGGATCGTCCAGGGGCCAATCCCAGAACTCGGGATCCAGATGCTGACAGGCGGTGAAGAGCCGCGCCGCCGCCGCCCGTTCGGCCGCAAGATCCCGTCGGGCATGCAGCCGCCGGCCCTCGATCTCGCTGAAGATGGAGGCCGCGCCCTCGCCCGGGTGGGCGCCGGGCCCCTTGTCGCCTAAGGGCCTGACCAGGCAGGCGATGCGCAGGCCATTCCCCAGGGGCTGCAGTTGCAGTCGCGGCCGGGGATCCGCCGCCACCCGCTCCACCTCCCCAGCCAACTCGCCCAGGTGCTCACCGCCAATCTCGGAATGGACCGTGATCAGGGGCGCCAGAGCGGTGATGGTCTCCAGAACCTGGGTCTCGGCAGCCTTGGGGACCCGGAGACCCTTATCGCCCAAGAGGGTTCCCACCAGCAGGTGTTGCGCCGTGAATTCATAAAATCGCAGCCGGTTGCCCTCCTCGGAAACCAGATACTTGACTCCTCCCTCACAGGGCGGATGCAGGGTGATGTGGATACCCTCCTTGGTGCGCGTCACCAGCAGGCTCGGCTGTTCCTGGACCAGCTCCACCGGTCCCGTCGCGGTTTGCAGATAGGGATGGCCCACAGCGGCGCGCAGGGCACAGAGGGGCTCGATGAGGTACTGGGTCCGGGTGTTGCCCCAACCCCAGCCGACCTGCTCGGCGCGGATGCAGCCACAGATGGCCCTATCCGCAGGGGTCAGATAGGTAAAGCGGTCGAGTTCGTCCTGCAGGCGCTTGACTGCCACCACCCGGCCCTTGGTCCAACCCGCACCCCGGCGTTTGCGTTCCCGAGGCTCAAAGAACACCTGGCCGTTTTTCAGAAGCGTCAACTCCCAGGCCATGCTCAGTTCCCCCTCCCCCGCCGCCATGGCGACGGCGCCGGTGGTGGTTGCCGGCGTGGCGATCTCCCGCAGTACCCGCAGGGTGCGCTCCCAGGACTCCTCGGGTTGACGCAGGTTGGTGAGGGGCTTGGTAGCCATGGCATCGATGCCACCATAAGGGGTCGGGTCACCCCAGGCCTGCAGCAGCAGGGCGGACTCGCGGGCATACCAGAGGTAACCCCCCTGGAGCGCGTTGCCCTGATGCGCCTTGAGCCGCCGCAGCCGCTCCTCGCTAGCCCGCCCGCCCAGCCAGCGCAGGCACAAACCCTGGATCAATTCCTGCCAGGGATTCTGGACCGCAATCAAGGCAAAGAAGGGGTGGGCCTCGTCGAATTCCCGCCCCTCCTTCAGGACCGCCACCGTCACATCCAGCACCTGGAAGGAGCGCTGGAAAGGATCCTGGTACAGGGGCTTCTGTGCGGCGTCAAGCTGGGTGCGCAGGGTCGCCATGGCAGCGGGGGACCCCTCCCGCAACAAGGCCAACAGATGACACACCCCCGCCAGCCCCGGGATATGGATATTACGCTTGCGCTCGCTCTTCTTGAGCAGGGCCACCGTAGCCTGAAAGCGGGCCAGGGCGGTCGTGTCATCCCCAGCCATGAAGGCCTCAACCCCCCGGGACATGGCTTCGAGAATAGTGCCGGGCGGAGCCAGGGTGGTGGCCGCAGCGTAGGCCCCCCGCATCAGGCGCCGCTGACAGAGGCTATGGGCGAGCACCGGGGCCGGATTGGGCAGGTCCCCGAAGGCCGCCTCGAAACGGGCGTAGAGTTCCCGCTCATCCCGTAACTGGATATCGCCCTCGTCCAGGACCGGATCCATGGCCATGAATTGGATCTCGGGCAGGGCCTGGGCGAGGCGGCCCCCATAAATGCGCGACAGATTGGCGGCGAATTTCGGGCTGGCATGGACATACTCCGGCTGGTCCAGGCCCAGGAGCCGGAACAACTGGCCGGGATCGTCCTCTAGCATGGCGAAACGGATATCGCGCAGCAGGCGCCGCTGCGACTCCTGATCGACGATGCCGTAGGCACCGGTCCGATAGGGCACCAGCCGGCAGACCGTGGCTATGATCGGCGCCAACAGCCCCTCTGCCCGCGCCTCCTCGATCAGCGGCTCCATCAGATCCGGGTGGCAGCGCATACCGCCCTGATCATCGAGCCACACCCCCAACCCCAGGAGACGATCCCTCAGGGCCGAGTCGATGCGGGAATAGAAGACCCGGCCCGCCCCATCCTTCCAGCCCAGTTCCTTCACCAGCATCCTCAGGGTGGTCAGATAGATGCCCTCGCCATAGACGGCCGTCAGCAACACCAGGCGTCGCAAATCAGCAGGGAGTTCCTGATAGGTCGCAACAAGCGGGGTCATGCGATTTCCTGTGGC
>CAZFZB010000175.1:0-4552 GCA_964523415.1 uncultured Chromatiaceae bacterium
CGCCTTCGCCAGGGCACCGAGATACGGGTCGCCCTGGAGGGTTTCGTCATGGCCGGGCCCCCAGCCCCTGGGCTCGGCAAGGGCTTGGGCGCCATGGCAATAGCCAGGATGCACGGAATCCATACCATGGCCAGTCGTTTCTTCGTCCAGGTGCAACTAGGTGACGGTACCTGGGTCCGCTTCGAGCGCCAGGTACCCCGGGAGATCTTCGACTGGCCGATGCAACTATCGATCACCTTGGGTGCCCTGCTCGTCGGTGTCACCACCCTATCCCTATTCGCGGTGCGCTGGCTGGTGCGGCCCCTACAAGCACTGCGTCGCGCCGCCGATGCCCTGGGCAAAGACATCCACCGCCCACCCCTCGCCGAGACAGGCCCGGTCGAGGTGGCCGATACCTCACGAGCCTTCAACACCATGCAACGGCGGATCCAACGCTTCGTCGATGACAGAGCGCGCATCCTGGCGGCCGTCTCACATGACCTCAAGACGCCGCTAACGCGCCTGCGCCTGCGCGCCGACCTCCTGGATGACGAAAGGCTGGGCGAGAAGATCCGCCGCGACCTGGATGAAATGCAGAGCATGGTGGACGCTACCCTCGATTTCATGCGTGGGGCTGAGATTCGCGAGGAGACCCGCCCGCTGGACCTCATGGCCCTGCTCGAAAGCCTCTGCGACGACGCCCGGGAGGGAGGTGGCCAGATCCGGTTGAAGGGCCGGATCAAGCGGCCCTACCTGGGCAGGCCCTTGGCGCTCAAGCGCTGCATCGGTAACCTTCTCGACAATGCCCTCCGTTATGGGGGGTCGACAGACCTGGAGGTAAAGGATGGCGACCAGTGGGTAAGTATCGCCATCGCCGACCAGGGTCCGGGCATCCCGCCCGAGGCCATGGAGCGGGTTTTCGAGCCCTTCTTCCGGGTGGAAGGCTCGCGCGGGCGCGCATCCGGTGGTACCGGCCTGGGTCTGGGCATTGCCCGTAACCTCGCCCGCGCCCATGGTGGCGACCTGACCCTTAGGAACCGCGATGGTGGGGGCCTGATAGCAACACTGACCTTACCGCGATAACCCCAGAAACAGGGTCCTGAGGATCGCAGGCCTCACGGTCCCTTAGTCGTCAGAAGTTGCGCAGTCCCCGAGCGCCGGCCGCAGTGCGGCGGTATTCGGACTATCCAAGGGCTGAACATGGCTGCCATTCGCATCGGCGAGATAGTTGGACACCGCCGCGACCTCGGCATCCGTCGCGAAGCCACAGAAGGGAAACATGTTTCCGGCCCCTTGCAGGGCCTTGAAGGCGACAAAGGCCGGGCCGCCGGCCGCGATCTTCGGGTTCCCGAACAGTGGCGGATAGGGGCTATCGGCCAGTGCCGTCGGACCCAGGGCATGACAACCGGCACAGAGCCTGGCATAGAGGGCGGCAGGCTCCTCTGCTCCAGCAATTGTCCAATGGGCCAGGCAGCAGCCCAACAGGTAACGCGATAATAGTGATCGGGGTTTCATGTCGGCTGCCCCCATAGGACCTGGAGACGTTTGAGCCCCGCATGGGCCGATTGGACGGCCCCCTCCATCCAGGCGGGGACCTGGCTGATATGCTCCCCGGCAAAGATCAGGCGCCGGTCCCCCTCGGCAATCCGGGGGAGATCGTGCTTGCGGGCATTGCCCGACCAGGCCCCATAGCAACCGGCATTGAAGGGAATCCGCGCCCAGGCCACCGATACCGCCCCGGTACAGGCATCCCTAGCCTGGGGGTGGAGCTGGTTCACATCGCCCAATGCCTCCCGCTGCCGCTCCTGTGGTGTGAGACCGGTCATAGTCAAGGACCCTTCCGTCAGGTAATAACAGGTAACCACCCCGGTAGAAGAACCCAGTCGGGCGCTCGGATAGATCACCATCAACTCCGGGTCGTCCATGAAGGAGTAGCCACCAAAGATATGGTCATCCTGCTCCCAGAAACGGCGGCCGAAGGCCAAGCCCACCTTCACCACCGGGGCATAGGCCAGATTGGCGATGATGGCCTTCAAATTGGGGTCAATATCGGTGTCGATGCGCGCGAGAAGGATGAAGGGGATGGTGCAGATCACCTGGGAAGCCCGCTCCTCGTTCAGGGCGCCTGAGGCGCGATCACGCCAAGTCACCCTGACCCCAGTCGCATCCTGACGCAGTCTAACCACCTCGGCCCCGAGCCGGATGCTGTCGGCCGGCAACTGCTCGGCGAGGGCCAGGGCAATGCGATCTATGCCACCGGGGACCGTCAGGGTTGGGGTGGGAAAGGTGGCGCTGTTGACCCGGGCCGGGGTCTTGTTTAGGGTGCCATAGCTCCAAAGTTGCTCAGCCGGCCATGGGGTTCCGATCTCACCCGGGGCATCCACGGCACCTGGCGGGATGCGGTAGCCACGAGCAGCGTCAGCCTGGTAAATCCCTTCGCTATCCAGATCACCATAAGCGCGAGCCCAGTTGGCCAAATCCCGATCCGAGCCCATCGTCCCGCCGGCTGGGCCTAACAGCTCCACCAGACGTTGCATGGCGTAGCCGATCTCATCTCGATCGAGTTCCTGGAAGCGGATCGGCCGACCGGTCAGCGGATGACCCGGGGTTCGACGCAAAACCCAGTTATTACCCATAGGTCCGCTGGCGTAGAGTTCCAAGGGGACACCGAGGCGGTGACAGTAGCTAAGCACCCCCTTTTGCCAGGGCAGGATGCGGTTGGCGCCGGGATTGAGGTAATCCCCGGGGGGGAAGGGACAGGTCTGCTCGACCCCACCCATCTCGGTAAAGCGATCACCACCGCGCAGGGTCCAGCAGCGCCCACCGACCCGCTCACGCGCCTCCAACACCCTCACCCGGGCGCCTGCCCGGTGCAACTCGTAGGCGCTGGTCAGCCCCGCGATCCCGGCACCCAGAATCAGCACATCGCGACCCTTGGCGCTGCCAGGTGGCAAGACCGGACTATCCGGGTTTGCGTCCTCAGGGGGTGCGGCCATTGCTCGCCAAAGGCCTGCCCAGGGGACCCCGGCGGCAACCAGTCCGGCGGCCAGCAACAACCGGCGCCGGGAAGGGTTAACCCGATCGGATGAGCCAGGACTCATGGGATGCCTCCCAAATAGATAGGAAATTGAACCGCCCGAGACCGCATCGGAACGGATCTTAGTCGCGCTCAGGACGCCGAACAAGGGGGATGTTGACACCTATTCGAACTCGAGAAGCATCGTAGAGCCTGAGGGCTGGATGCAGGGTGAATGAGCGCGGGGGTGACGGGCCTGGAATCAAACCTGGTAATTATGGTTTGATTGACTTATACACTGATCCCACCTTAAGGCATTTTTGTCACCAGGGCATGGCACAACCAGAACAAAAAGCCAGGGAGCAGATCGACCGGTTGCTGAAAGCGGCCGGATGGCATGTCTGCGACGCCTCCGCCGCCCACATCCATGCCGCCCGCGGCGTGGCCATCCGTGAATTCCCCCTGAAGCCCGGCCACAGCCATGCCGACTACCTGCTCTATGTGGATGGCAAGGCCGCCGGGGTTATCGAGGCCAAGAAGAAGGGCTCTACCCTCTCCGGCGTGGAAACCCAATCGGCGAAATACTCCCAAGGCCTGCCTGACACCCTGCCAGCTTGGGGTTATCCCCTGCCCTTCGCTTACCAATCCACTGGCGCCGAGACCCGTTTCACCAATGGCTTGGACCCCGAGCCCCGCGCCCGGCAAGTCTTCGCCTTCCACCGCCCGGAACTCCTGGTGGAATGGCTGGCCTACCTGCCGAACTTACCGAATTTCGGCAACACGATGGCTGTCTGCCAGCCTTATTCCACCTTCCTTTCTCGCCTGCACGGCATGCCGGCGCTAGTGGAGGCCGGTCTCTGGCCCGCCCAGGTCAAAGCCATCCACAACCTGGAAGCCTCTCTCAGGGAAAACCGTCCACGCGCCCTGATCCAGATGGCGACGGGCTCGGGCAAGACCTTCACCGCCATCTCGTTCATTTACCGGCTCATCAAGTTCGCCGGTGCCCGTCGTGTGCTGTTCCTGGTAGACCGGGGCAACCTGGGCGATCAGACGCTCAAGGAATTCCAGCAATACGCCTCGCCCTACAACAACTTCAAATTTACCGAGGAGTACATCGTCCAGCGCTTGCAGAGCAACACGCTCGACACCACCGCGCGGGTCTGCATCTGCACCATCCAGCGCCTCTACTCCATGCTCAAGGGCAAAGACCTGCCCGAAGACCTCGAAGAGGTATCGATTGATGAACTCGGCGGTCTATTCCCCAACGGCGGGCACAGCAGGGGGCCGGCAGACAAGGCGCGGGGTGAGCGAGCAGCGGAGTTGACAGTTGAGTCAATGAGCAGCGCAGCGAGCCCCGCAACGCAGTATCCCGGCCTCCTGCGAAGCCCGGAGCCCATCGAATACAACCCGGCCATCCCCATCGAGAGCTTCGACATCATCGTCACCGATGAATGCCACCGATCCATCTACAACCTCTGGGCCCAGGTGCTGGAGTACTTCGACGCCTACTTGATCGGGCTGACGGCAACGCCCAGCAAGCAGACCTTCGGCTTCTTC
>CAZFZB010000176.1:0-4513 GCA_964523415.1 uncultured Chromatiaceae bacterium
ACCAGCAGCCATTTGCGATGGAGAAGAATGCCCACATAGCGCCGCAGGTCCAGCGGCCTCTCCTCCTCCAGGCCCCCCGGCCCGAAGGGGGGCATCGCCAGATCCGCGGGGCGTATAAAGACATGGTCCCCACCGGTGGGCAGGGGATAGGGGGGGTGAGGATCGGAGAGATAGGGGGCCATGGCGCCGACTAATAGCCCCCGCGTGCCGCGGGCAGTGCCCAGGTTTGGAGGATATTGACTAGAGGGCTGAAAAAGATCGCCAGCCCCGAGGAGGGGACATAGATGCGATCATCACCCACTACCAGGGGATCGCGTAGCTTGCCATCGAGGATCTGTTGATAATCGATGACATAGGCGCGCATCTTGCCCTCGCCGGGCATGCCGGCGGGGCCCTCGCCTCGGTACAGCACCACCTGGTGCTCCTTGCCAAGGGGCGTGACCCCTCCCGCCTGGGCCAGGATATCCGTCAGGGTCTTGCGGCCCCGGATCGGTTGTACCCCTTGGGAGCCCACGGCCCCCGTGATGGTCACGTTAAGGCTGGCCGAATTTTTCACATAGACGATGACCCGGGGGTCGCGCATATAGCGGCTAGCAAGCTGGCGCTTGATCGCCTCCTCTGCCTCCCGGGGGGTAAGACCGTTGACCTCGACGGGGCCCAGCAGGGGCATGGCGATCAGGCCCTGTAGATTGACCTGAGCCTCGGTGGAGAGCTCCGGTACGCCGAAGACCTCCACCTTGAGATCATCATAGGGACCGATGCGGTAGATGAGATCCTCGAAACTGGGATCAGGTGGTGGACCTATGATGGCGGGCATCAATTCGGCGCCGGGGGGCGGGGCGGAGGCGGTCTGGCCCATGACTTCGAAGGTTTGTTCCTGGTTGGTCACAGGTTGACCCCACTGTCGGGCCCCGGGGTGTGTCTCGCAGCCGGATAGCAGCAGATGCCCCGCGAAAATCCCTAGGAAGAGACCAAGTCGGAGAGTCATAAGGGGTATGATACGAGGCCGAATCATGCTGGGGCACGGTATCGTCAGATGAAGGTCAGGTAAGGGTCAGAATGGCACCAACCGGTTGACGAGTCCAGCGCCGATCGGACCCCATTGGCAGAAGTGCCCGCCATCCCCGGCAACATGACGGATGTTCTGCCTCCCCTGGAGTAGCCGACTTGCAGACCGAAACGAGTTCGCATCCCGATACCATCCGGGTACAGAGCCCCTGGCAGGAACCGGGGATGCGTCTCACCTTGGGGATCCTCGCCCTCCTGATCATCCTGGCCCCCTTGTTTCATGGCGGGCTCGACCTTTGGCCTCGCCTCCTGCTGCAATGGTTGGGACTCCTTCTGGTCGGCCTGACCCTCTGGCGTCAGCAAGACCTCGGCCTCAGAACGGGCGAGGTTCTGTTCCTCGGTGCCCTCTTTCTGACGCCCCTCTTGTATCTCATCCCTTGGCCCGCCTGGGTGCTGGCCTATGCACCGGGTCGCGAGGTCTATGAACAGGCAATGGGGGCGATCTCCCCCGATGCCCTGGCCAGGGCCCGCCCCCTCTCCCTCCACCCCTTCGCCACCGAAACCGCCTGGCTGCTCAGCCTGATCCCCATCGGCGTCTATCTTGGAACCCGCTCACTGGGGGAAAAGGGCGCCATGGCCCTCGTTTACCTGCTGTTCGCGGTGGCGATACCCCAGGTCGTGATCGGTCTCTTCCAGTTCGCCACCGCCACCAGCGGCGTGGATTACAGCCTCGCCGAATGGGTGCCGCGGGGCGGTGCCGCCTCCGGTACCTTCCGCAATCGCAACCATCTCGCCGGCATGCTGGAGATGGTCTTTCCCCTCGCACTAGCTCTGTTTCTCTTCCATTTTGGTCGTGGTCCCAAGTCCCATCATCACCATAGTCACGGCTGGCGCGACAAAGCCATCGCCATCCTGCGGGCCGGCGGGCGTCCCAGCCTGGCCTTGGGGATACTGGTGCTGGTCTTCGTGGTGGGGATCGTGGTCACGCGCTCCCGCACCGGGATCGCTATGGCCATGTTCGGCATGATCCTAACCGCGCTGCTTTTCAGCTCCCACATTGGCGGCAGGGGCGCCTTCGGTCTAGTGGGGCGCCTTATCACCCTGGCCATTGGCTTCGCCGCCGCCCTGGGGCTTGCCCCGGTGCTCGACCGGTTTGCGGTGAACGATTTGGTCGCGGATGCCCGCTGGCCCCTCGCCGCCGCCAGCTTCGATGGCGCGGGGACCCTGCTCCCTCTGGGTAGCGGGCCTGGCACCTATCCGGACGCCTTCCCCATCCACCAGCCCGTTGCCCTGGGGCAATGGTTCATCAACCATGCCCATAACGACTATCTGGAGGCGGTTTACGAGATGGGCATCTGGGCCTTGGTTCTGATCCTCATCTTCCTCACCCTCTATGCCCGTCAATGGTCCCGGCTCAGGTCCGGGGACGAATGGTCGGGCTTCCGTTCCCTTCAGATCGGCGCCGGTATTGGCCTGACGTTGCTGCTGGGTCATGCCTTCAGCGACTACAATCTGCATACCCCTGCCAACATGGCCTATTTTGCCTTTCTGGCCGGTCTCTTCTTCTCCCCGCCCGGGTGCTTGCCATCGATTCCCCATCAACGCCGGCGGGTGCGTCGCACCCAACTGATGTCGGCACCTCGCCCAGAGCCCAGTAAGGAAGCCAGTTCACTGGCGAAACCTCGACCACGCAACCCCTTTGACGTCGGGTGAGCCGCGATTCAGCACCCGGTATGAAGGAACCCGCTATGCTCCCTCTCATCCCCTCCGACCCAGAGACCGAATCCGTGGAACGGCACCGGGCCAGCGCGGGTTTCCAGGCCCTCCAAGCCCGTCTGCCCCGGCTGTTGTTTGCCGCGCCGCGTAATGACCAAGGGGTTGAAACCCTGACGAGGTTGGCAAAAGGTATCAATAACTTTCTGGAGGTGGCAGGTAAGATCTTGCGGGAGGCCGGGCCATCGGGGCCATCCAAGTCGGCGGGCGTGCGCCGCCATGCCGATGTTCGGGCCCGCATTATGGTCATCGCGGAGGATGCGGAGCGGCTGGTCGGCGCGCTGGATGCCTTTCTGGCCGACCCTGATGCCGAGAACCGCCGTGTGGCCTTGGAGGAGAACCTCCACCAGGCTGCCGGCCATCTCCCAGACGGGTTACACGCCTGGCATGGTCCCTTGACCGCCTCCGGGGTGAAATCCGCCTCGGCCCCTCCGCCCGGTGGTGACTCGCCGTCCGCCCCGCACCCATGGCGTTCCGCCGCCGAGCGGGACGCTTGGTGGGGTGCGCAACTCCAGCGCCTGCGCCGCCAGACCCGCCTGGCCCTGGGTATGGCCCTACTAGCCCTCTTCGGGCTTGCCCTCGGCCTCTTCACTGGCCCAGGGTTTCTACCGGGTTTCGAAACCTGGCCGGGTTCCGGATCGTCGGACCAGGACCCCGGCCGGACCGCCGCGGCCCCTATTGCCGGGGCACCCGCTGTGGGGCAGGGCAGCCCCGCTACCGGATCAATCGCTAGCGAGGCTCAGGCCCTCACCCAGGTTCAGCAACGTCTGGCCGAGTTAGAACTGGAACTCCTGCACCTGAGGGGGCGCCTTGACGCCCTGGAGAAACAGCAGGAAGGTACGGATCGCGCCCTCGCCCGCCTTCAAAATGCCGCCGAGGCGGTAAGCTCCCGGCCTATTGACTGAGGGGTTGGGGCTCGTCGCCCTTGTCTTCCCTGGTCTCGGCGACCACCGCCGCCAGGGCCCCGGCACCTGCGATAGCCAGGGCGGTCGTGGCCGTCAGGGACAGCCCCCCCTTGCCGGTCCCAGCCCCGGCTCCCGCTCCCGCACCGGATTTCTTCCTCGCCCCGGCTCCCTTGCCAGGGCCATTAATGGCATCGTCGCCTTCCACACGGTGGGCGGCCTCCCGTACCTGGTCCGTTACCCTAGGCGTCTGGTCAGCAACTGGCGTCACCAGTACCGCATCCCGCAGTTCGGGTCGATACTCACCTCCGCTACCCAAGGCGCAGGGGCTTTCAGTGGCCACATCCAGAATCTGGTCGTCACCAAGACGATATTCGCAGGTATCCGCAAACTGGAGGAGGGCCTCGCCCCCCTCCAGGGTCAGGAGGCGGTCACCTGCCCGCAGGGGCATACCCACACTAGCCGTTATGTATTTAGGGCCCTGGGAGAGAATCGTTGTACCTCTGATCTGGACGAGCTGGCCTAGGGTATCGGCGGCACCGGCAGCTTGCCCCAACACCAGGACCAGCCCGGCCGTGGTCCCGATTACGACAGTAACATTTTGTTTCATTAACATGTCCATGACTCCGGCCAATTGTGCTGCGCCTGCGGGACTCTCTAGGCACCGGTTGGGATTCACCGGCAGGGTCACTTGTCCTTACCGACGCAGAAGAAGCCTCCACCTTTAATCATAGTCCCATCCAGGTTCCGAGCCCCAGGATGATAGCCCGTGGCGCGCTCGTAACCGGCATCCCGGCAAATGCGAAAGCCCTTGGCCTCGAGTTTTGGCG
>CAZFZB010000177.1:0-4493 GCA_964523415.1 uncultured Chromatiaceae bacterium
TGTTCCGCCCCCCCTACGCCGTGGATGCGGAGCCGGAGACCCCAGACCAGGTACGTCCGATCGAACTGGCCAGTGGGCTTGGCTATCTCACGGTCGGGATGCAGATCGATCCGGACGATTGGCAGCGCCCGGGGGTGGACGAGATCGTCCGTCGCACCCTGGCTGCCGCCCAGACCGGCGAGGGTAATGTCATCCTGCTGCACGACGCGGGTGGCGACCGCAGCCAGACAGTGACCGCCCTTCCCAAGCTCATTGCAGCCTTACGCCAGCAGGGGTTCGAGTTCGTCCCGGTCGCTCAACTCCTAGGGCAGACCCGGGAACAGGAGATGCCTCCGGTACCGGCAACGGACATCTGGGAGGTCATGACCGATTGGATCAACTGGGCCGCCTTCGGCATCCTGAATCTGGTCGCGACAACCATCCAATGGCTGTTTCTGCTCGGTATCCTCCTGGGGGTGGCGCGCCTGGTCTTTATCGGTGTGTTAGCGGTGTACCAGCGCTTTCGGCGCCGGAACCAGCCGCTCGACCCCGACTATGCCCCGACGGTGGCGGTCGTGGTACCGGCCTTCAACGAGGAGAAGGTCATCTTGCGGACCATCGCCTCGCTCCTGGCTTGCGACCACCCCAGTCAATTCGAGGTCATCGTCGTGGATGACGGCTCCAGTGACGGGACCTATACATTGGCCCGCGATGCCTTCAAAAACGACCCTCGGGTGCGGGTCTTCACCAAACCCAACGGCGGCAAACCCGGGGCACTCAACTTTGGAGTCGGTGTTACCCAGGCCGAGATTGTCATCGCCCTGGATGCGGACACCCTCTTCACGCGTGACACTATAGCCCAACTGGTGCGCCACTTCGCCGATCCGAGGGTGGGCGCCGTCGCGGGTAATGCCAAGGTTGGGAATCGCACCAACCTGATGACCCGCTGGCAGGCCCTGGAATACATCACCAGTCAGAACCTGGACCGGCGCGCCTTCGATGTACTGAACTGCATCAGCGTGGTCCCAGGCGCCGTGGGGGCTTGGCGCCGAGACTTGATCCTGCAGGCTGGCGGTTTCACCCGACAGACCCTGGCGGAGGATGCGGATCTGACCATGACCATCCGCCGGATGGGTTATTCCGTTGTATACGAGGAACAGGCGGTAGGCCTCACCGAGGCCCCGGATACCGTGCGTGGCTTCATTCGCCAGCGTTACCGGTGGATGTTCGGCATCATGCAGGCAGGTTGGAAGCACCGCGATGCCCTGTTCCGGCCGAGCTATGGCGCCCTGGGGTTTGTCGCTTTGCCCAATGTGTTGATTTTCCAGATCCTGTTCCCTTTGGTCTCGCCCATCATGGATCTGATGCTGATCGGCTCCCTAGCCCTGGCGGGTTTCAACCATGCCCAACACCCAGCGGAATTTTCGCCGGATGCCTTATGGCGGGTCGCCTTCTATTACTCCCTCTTTCTGGCGGTGGACTTCCTCGCTGCCGCCCTGGCTTTTGCCCTGGAGCCCAAGGAGAACAAGTGGCTCCTGGTGTGGCTGGTTTGGCAGCGCTTCTTCTACCGCCAGTTGATGTACTACGTCGCCATCAAGGCAATCCTCGCCTCGTTGAGTGGCGCGTTCGTGGGTTGGGGCAAACTGGAGCGCAAGGCAACGGTCAGGGTCGCTGGAGAACCTGCGCCCCGGCCGTGCGGTGACTTGTTCGATCAGAACCTGTTCCCGGCCCTGACAGGCAACCGCCTCCTGCGTAGGATTCTGAGGCTGCATGGGTCTTAGCCCGTCCAGGGTAGGTTTGTTCTGGCTGCTGCAATTTCAATTGGTTAGCATTACTTCAGGTTGGGATCGACCCCGTTAATCCAGCATCTTCGGCGGGGGGATCGATAAACCTGGGTGTGCAACAGGGCATTGGGAAGGATCCCCTGGATCCGGCTTGTTGAGGAAAAGGAGGGAGGGGGCAGTCGCGCGGCGGTGGGCCAGGGCATCCCCGCACTCAGTCGCACGCCTCCCTGGTAGATCCAAGCAGGAACCCTCGGTGGTCGTGGAAGGGCCAAGGAATTTTGCCGGAATCGCATAGGAGTTCCCCGGTTCCCTGGTCTAGAATCCCGCCTGTCTCTTCAGGCCCGATGCCCATGGACCTTGCCCGGACCCCTGATACGGCTAACGCTGGTATCCTGCTCGCCGCCACTCCGTTTGGGCCAGTGGCTGGGGCCATGCAGGGGGGCGCGATGCCGCGGCCCAGTCCAAGCCCACTTGCGGACCATCGCGGGGTTCCCGATGCGAAATCTCGTCTAGGGGGGATGCCAAATCATGCTAGCTTGGCAGGGTTCCAATCGCTTCCTGAGGGGTGTTGATTAAGATACGTATTGTTTTCCAGTTGCTTAGGCGACTAGAGTATGCCGAGGCTTACGAGACCACGGGTTGGTCGTCAGGGAACTTGAGGCTCGGCCGGAGCCCTATGGTGCATAGGATGCTGGCCTTGCCGGGCGCCCGCCACTCATTGGTCGTCGTGGGCATGGTGGCTGCGGCGCCCGCCCTGAGGCCCCGAAGCCAAAAGTGCGGCCTTCATGACCCCAAGGGTCCGGCCATTCCTCACTCGTTCAAGGGGGTATTAAGTCATGTCGGGAATCTGTAGAAGTGGTGGTGCGGTCACGGTCGCACTGCTAGCAGGGCTGGCCGCGAGTACCGCCTTCGCGGCGGAAGGCGGCTCGAATGATCAGGCGCCGGCAGTCGAGCAGGCCGCGGTGCAGGCGCTCGAAGCCATGAGCGCGTACTTACGCACGCTCGATACCTTCTCAATCAAGGCGGAGGCTTCCGCGGATACGGTGCTCGACGACGGCCAGAAGGTCCAGCTCGATCGTGACTTGACCGTCGATTTCGCCAAGGGCAAGGGGCTGAAGGTGGACAGTGCATCGCCCCTTAGCCATCTCACCTATTTCTACGACTACAAGCACCTTACTCTGTTTAGCCCCGACCTGCGTTACTACGCGAGCACAGAGGCAAAGCCAACCGTCGTTGGGATGCTGGACGAGGTCTCCGCCCGCTATGGCATCGAAATGCCGCTGGCCGACCTCTTTTACTGGGGCACCGAGCGCCTGCCGGTTGATGCCATCACCAGCGCCCAGACGATCGGGCCGGGTCGGGTGCACGGCGAGCCTTGCCGGCACTATATCTATCGCCAGGCCGATGTCGATTTCCAACTCTGCATTACCGAGGGTGAGCACCCGCTGCCGTTGAAGTTGGTGATCACCACCACCGACCAACCCGAGCGTCCCCAATACGAGGCACGCCTGACCTGGGACCTCAAACCGCACCTGGCTGCCGATGCCTTTACCTTCACGCCACCAGCCGATGCCTTGCCGGTCACTTTCCGCCCGATGCCGGCCGCGGCCACCGACAACCCCTAAGGAGGACTCGAGGATGGCACTCAAAACTTTATCAACCAGGCTGCTCACTGCCGCCGCCTTGGTCCTGATCGCCAGCCAACTGCTGTATACGGATATCGCCGAGGCGAATGGCGTCCGTGGCCACGCCCGGACCAACGTCAACGTCAATCGCAATGTCAGTAACCGTGACGTCAATGTCAACCGCAACGTCAATCGCAATGTTAACGTCAATCGCAACGTCAATGTCGACGTCGACCGTCGCGGCTGGGATTACCACCCCGTTGCAACGGGCGTCGCGATTGGTGCTACCGCTGCGGTCACCGCGGCCGTGATCGGCAGCGTGGTCTACTCCCTGCCGCCGTCCTGCAGCTCGGTGATCGTCAATGGCATCTCCTACCAGCAGTGCGGCAGCACCTGGTACCAGCCGCAATACGCGGGGTCCAACGTGACCTACGTGGTCGTCAATTCGCCACGCTGAGGGCGGGGGTGGCGTGAAGTTCCGCTTGTACCCGAAGTGGCGCTGAAGGCGGTGATGCCGAAGGTTTCAGCCCCAAGCTCGAGCCCTTGGACCCGAAGACGCGACAGACAACCCCTCCCAGTCGCTGATTGACGAGTGATGAGGTAAGAGTCGCCCACGCACGTAGCGGTCCGGCGAGGGGTGGGAAACCCCATTTCTTGCGATTGAGGAATTTACCCCCTGTCGAGCTGGCGGGCGATTAGCTCCCAGGGGCGCGAGGTTTCCTTCCATCGGTACAGGACCTCGATCGGGAGGTGCCCGATCGAGGTCCACAGTCTGGTATCTCCAGGATGCCCCTGCTGGCCAGATTCCATCGTCCACTGCAGGTGTGCCTACCATAAGAACCTGCCAAAGGCAGTGAATCTAGGCTCTACCCCTAGCCTAGTAGGCCGGAAACCACCTCCATCGTTCATGAAATATTTATGGCACTTTGTTGGAATCACATAGGTGCTTCGGGCTCGATGGCCAAAAATTAGCCGATGTGGCGGTTTTCAAGGTTCCACCGCAGATTTGGCCCGGTTACATTAAGTTTGTTTGCCCAGGGTAAGATTTGCTCTCTTACGAAAATGGCGCCAGACCCCTGGACGAACCAATGTACCCACGATGTTT
>CAZFZB010000178.1:0-4405 GCA_964523415.1 uncultured Chromatiaceae bacterium
TGACCCTGGAATATTGAAGTCGGTATAAGCGTTAATGAAGGTAAGGCTCTCCTCAATCGCCCGGGTCCGATCGAGCGGTTCCCAGGAGTCACGAGGCACAGACCACCAGCTACCGACCAGGAAAAAGGAGACAGGACGGCAATGACAGTGGGTTTCGATGGTGACCAGCTTGCAACTCAAATCCCACGGCTCCGGCGCTATGCGCGGGCCCTGACCAGGAATGTCCAGACTGCCGATGATCTGGTACAGGACTGCCTCGAGCGGGCGTGGCGCAAGGCGCAACACTGGGAGCCCGGGACGGATTTGCGGGCCTGGCTCTTTACCCTGATGCATAACATCCATATCAATGGCCTGAGACGCAAACGACCCGAGACCGAGCCAATGGAACATAGCGAGTATGAGGACCCCAGGGCCCCAGCCCCGGACGCCGGACTCAATCTGCGAGACCTGGAGCAGGGACTGGCCAGGCTCTCGCCTGAACACAGGGAGGTGCTGTTATTGGTGTGCCTGGAGGAGATGAGCTATGAGCAGGTGGCGGCGGTGATCGGCATCCCCATCGGGACCGTCATGTCGCGTCTGCACCGGGCGCGCGAGCACATGCGCCTTTACATGGCCGGGGAGCGTCAACCCAAGGCACGTCCGAATCTGATGAGGGTGAAGTAATGAACGAAGGTTTGACCTCTGAACTACGAGACCTGCACGCCTATGTGGACGACCAGCTCACGCCTGAGGCCCGCCGGCGGGTGGAGGGGCGCCTCGCCGCTGATCCTTCAATGCAACGTCAGGCAGATGAGTATGCGGCGATTCGTGATGGTCTGCGCGCCCTTTACGAGCCCGTCCTCAACGAGCCGGTGCCCGCGCGCCTGTCACGGCGGCGAGGCCCCAGGCAGTGGCAGCGCCCGCTGATGGCCATGGCCGCCAGCCTGGTCCTGCTGATCGCGGGCGCCCTCATGGGTGTCCATTTCGAGCGTGATTGGCGCGGCCCTCTGGAAGGGGGGCATTCCCTTCCCCAAGAGGCAGCCATGGCCTATGCCGTCTATGCCCCTGAGGTACGGCATCCAGTGGAGGTGCCTGGTGACCAGGAACAGCACCTGGTTGCCTGGCTCACCAATCGGCTTGGGTCTCAGGTGCGCGCCCCACAATTGGAAGATCTCGGCTTCCGGTTGTTGGGGGGGCGCCTGCTCGCCAGTTCCGATGGCCCCGGGGCGCTCCTGATGTACGAGGATGAACAGGGTCGGCGGCTGGTGCTCTATGCCTGCCTGAACGAGGAAAAGGATCACAACACCGCCTTCCGCTTCGCGCAGCTCGATGGTGTCTCGGTCTTCTACTGGCTCGAGGGTCCCATTGCCTATGCCCTAGCGGCGGAGACCGACCGCTCGGCCTTGCAGGCCATCGCAGAGGCCGTCTATCGGCAGCTCACCACTTGACCGGTTAAGGGGGAGAACGGCAGCTCATTTCCTTTTATGAGGTCGGGGTTTGTCCGTGGCATGGGGTGCTGGTCCTCGCCTGATACGCGGCCACCCCCCCGCCAAATCCCAGTCACGAGGGCTAACCCTGAACCTTGGAGGTCCCGCTGATGGCCTCGGTCTTCTTTGGAATAAAGGTCCGAATCGGGGTGTTTATATCAGTACAGGAACAGTCCTGCGACCCTAAACTTCAAAGGAGAATAACCATGTTGCATACCCATTTCCTTGCTGCCGCCCTCATCACCGGGTTCCTCGCCCCCGCATGGACCAACGCCGCCACCGATTCCAGCCTACCGGTCAAGGTCGATGGAGGCAAGCTGGTCGGGACCAGCGGCATGACCCTCTATACCTTCGACAAGGACACCGCCGGCTCAGGCATGAGCGCATGCAATGGCCCATGTGCCGACAACTGGCCGCCCCTCAAGGCCGATGCCACCGATCGAGGGGATGGTGACTATAGCCTCGTCACCCGTGATGACGGATCCAGGCAGTGGGCCTACAAGGGACGGCCCCTGTACTATTGGGCCAAGGATGCCAAACCAGGGGATACCAGCGGTGATGGTGTCAAGGATATCTGGCATACCGCCAAGCCGTAAGGGTCATCCGGGCTGGTAACCAGCCCATACCCTCGTGCCCTGGCGAACCCAGGGGCAGGACGAGGAGGACCTTGTTGCCCTTGGCGCCGCAACGGGTGTCCGCTTGGCTGTCTGACCCTCCGCAGGGCCCCAAATCGGGAACAACCCACCAGGAGACGTGAGCAGGTACCGCTCCCATGCTAGGCTTACCCTGAGCTCTTGACCTATGACCTAACCCAGGGGATACCTCATGCAACTCGTCAGTACCAGTTTCCGCCAGGGCCAGGCGATTCCGGCCCGTTACGCCTTTGCCAGGATCGCGCCCGAAACCCACATAACCCTTTCCGACAATATCAATCCCCATCTGGCCTGGACGGACGTGCCGGAGGGCACCCGTTCCCTGGTGTTGATTTGCCATGACTCAAACGTCCCCAGCTCGGGGGAGGACGTCAACCAGGAGGGCAAGACCCTGGCCGTCGCGCTGCCCCGGATCGATTTCTTTCATTGGGTTCTGCTGGATATCCCCATCTCGGTCACCGAGATACCCGAAGGCAGTCACTGTCGTGGCGTAACTCCCCGGGGTAAGTCCGGGCCTGCCACTCCTCAGGGTATGCGGCATGGCCTGAACGACTACACCGGCTGGTTCGCAGGGGATCCCGACATGGCTGGCCCCTATTTTGGCTATGATGGGCCTTGCCCACCCTGGAACGACGAACGCCTTCACCACTACGTCTTTACCCTCTATGCCATCGATGCCCCCGCCCTCGAGGTGAAGGGCGATCTGGATGGCCGCTCCGTTCGCCAGGCCCTCGTGGGTCATGTGTTAGATACGGCGACCCTGACCGGCAGTTACAGCCTCAACCCCGCCGTTAGCGGCTGATCAGCCGATCAGGCAGTGGCGGGCATCACCCTAAGCGGGACGCCAGGGGGCAAGGGGCGCATCTTCCTGGCCGCCGCCCTGGTGGGCGTCCTGGCCGGCCTGATCGGGGGAGCCTTCCATGCCTTGCTGGATCAGACTGGCCCCGGCCGAGTATTGTTTTGCGACGTCCTGGAGGCGGCGCCGGTCCCGGGATGGCTGGTTCTGATGGCCCTGGGGGCCCTGGTGTTGAGTGCCGCCTTATGGCTGGTGCGTCATTTTGCCCCCGAGACCGCGGGCAGCGGTATCCAGGAGGTAGAGGCCATCCTCGCCGGCGACCATCCCCTACGCTGGCGCCGGGTGCTTCCGGTCAAGTTCATCGCCGGGTTATTGGCGGTTGGCTCTGGCTTGGTACTGGGGCGCGAGGGGCCAACGGTCCACATGGGCGCGGCCTTTGGCCAACTGGCGACCGAGGGCCTTGGCCTGGATGTCCGGCAGGGGCGGACCCTCCTCGCGGCGGGCGCCGCGGCGGGACTCGCAGCTGCCTTCAATGCCCCGCTGGCGGCCATCGTCTTCGTCACCGAGGAACTCCGGGAGCACTTCGAATACAGCTTCACCGCGTTGCAATCGGTCATCCTGGCATCCTGTCTGGCGGTGATAGTCAGTGACGGACTCCTGGGACAGGGACCGGCCCTGACGCTGTCCGCGGTGCCCCTGGCCCCCCTGTCCGCCATACCCCTGTTTCTGGTACTGGGGATCCTGGTCGGTCTTCTAGGGGTACTCTTCAACAGCCTGCTGCTGGCGGCGGTGGGGGCATTGCGCGCTCTACGCGAGAGGCATGCCAACCTGATCACCTGTGCCTTGGGAATGGCCCTCGGGGCCCTGGTCTGGGGGGCACCTGAGGTTACGGGAAGTGGGGAGAGCTTGGTGGAGTCCCTGCTTCTGGGGCAATCGGGCACCCTATTCCTGGTGACCCTGCTGGCGACGCGGTTACTGACCACGGTGGGCAGCTATGGCACCGGGCTCCCGGGTGGGATCTTTGCCCCCCTGCTGGCGTTGGGAACCCTGGTCGGGGTGATTTTCGATCAGGGGGTAGCCGAACTGGCCCCGGGGCTTGGCCTGGGTCCTGGCCTCTTCGCGGTGGCTGCCATGGGCGCGCTCTTTGCCGCCACCGTCCGTGCCCCTTTGACCGGGGTTATCCTGGTGATCGAACTGACGGGTGCCCTGGATCTGGGCCTGCCGGTCCTTCTCACCTGCATGATTGCCACCTTCACCGCCGAGGCCTTGGGCGGTCGGCCGATTTATTGCCTGTTACTCGCCCAGGGACATCAAGCACCGCCCCTGCTGGCTGCCTCCAGGCGCCGGGTCTTGACCGCAGGGCTCCTCCTGGTCGTGCTACTGGGACTGGAGCGCCTGATCGCACCCGGGATCGAGGGGATCCTGGACGGGCCAAGGGAGGAAATGGCGAATTCGGGGGGCCAGGCGCCGCTTGCCACACCCAACAGCCC
>CAZFZB010000179.1:0-4393 GCA_964523415.1 uncultured Chromatiaceae bacterium
TGTCGCCAAGCCTACAGGGAGGTATTTACGGCGTCCCCCAACCACCACACCCGACTTTTACCATCAAGCACGCCTTTATTGAACATCCCGTCATCATTGTCCCTTTTTGATTTTAAAACAGATGATTGCGCTTTGTTGAGCAGAGGGTTTCGACTTTAAGGAGAGCGACGCCCTGGCTGTTAAGCACCTGCCAAGGGGCTTGCCGTGCCGGGCTTACGAATGCCAGTTAACCACCCCTGTATAGGCGGTGCTGAGGACGATAAGTCCAAAGACGATGCGGTACCAGGCGAAGGCATTGAAATTGTGGTGGGAGATGAAACGCAGCAGGCCCTTAATAGCGAGCATGGCGAAGATGAAGGAGGCTACGAACCCCACGGCGAAGACCGGAATGTCATCAATGGAGAGGATGTCGCGGGCCTTGTAAAGGTCGAGAACGGTGGCGGCCAGCATAGTGGGAATGGCGAGGAAGAAGGACAACTCGGTCGCCGCCTGGCGGGATAGCCCGAAGAAGACGCCGCCCATGATGGTAGCACCGGCCCGGGAAACGCCGGGGAACATGGCGATGGCCTGGGCAAAGCCGACCTTCAGGGCCTCCCGCCAGGTGATGTCATCCACCGATGCGTATCGCACCGGCAAGTCGCGTCTTTCCACCCAGAGAATCACGAAGGCACCCACGATCAGGGCGAAGGCCACGGTAATGGGGTTGAAGAGATAGGACTTGATCAGGGAATGCAGTAGTAAGCCCAACACTGCTGCCGGCATGAAGGCGATCAGGATGTTGAGGACGAAACGCTGTTCGGATCCTGGCGCCCACATGCCCTTGATCACACTCAGGAGTCGGCTACGGTAGAGCCAGCATACCGCTAGGATGGCGGCAAATTGAATGACTATTTCAAAGACCTTGCTCTGATCGTTGGTATAGTCAAGCAGACTGCCGGCGATGATGAGGTGACCGGTCGATGAGATGGGGAGAAATTCGGTCAGTCCTTCGACGATACCGAGGATGAGGGCCTTGATCAGCAATGGCAATTCAAACATCTGGGCTTCCTGGGGTGAAATGGGACGGGATCTAGGAGGTGTAGGACCCCTGGTTGAGGCGGGTTGTGATAGCGGTTTGGTGCAGAGGTCCATTGTAGCAGTCGCTTGATAGGGGCGCGGGACCATGAGGAATCAAGCCTGGAACAGTAACCTCCGTACCGTCCAGGATGTCAGGGGGGGCGTCTTCTGGCTGGCTAAGGCGGCCATGTAACCGAGTTGGGGCGAGAAATGGATGATGTCCGGTAGCGGGTTCTGGATCGCGGCTGGGTGGAATAGCCCCCCCCCTGTTAGTTTGACGGTAGCTTCCAGGGCCGTCCAGAATTGGGTAAAGAGGGCAGGGCGTTCCGCCTCTTCCACGGCAAGCAGCCCAGCGACCTCTGATGGGGTGAAGAGGCGACGGGCAATACCCAGCAAGTCGCGGTTATCAGAAAGTCGCTCACAGTCGATACCTATGGGCCAAGCCCAACGCAGGGCGACGAGGGCTAGATCACCACTGGTAGTGAGATTGAATTCCAGGGGGCCGGCTACGGCCGGTTTGCCCTGGGGTCCTTGCTGGAGGCTAATGAGCGCGGGCGAGGTGGCGAGAGGAGGTGCCAGGATGAGGCGGAGTCCGGCATGGGCACGTATATAGGCATCCCGATGCCCCGGTGCCAGGAGTCGGGCGGCCCTCGCCTGCTCCTCGGCAGATAGCAAGGGGCAAAGGGTTGCGGGATCGCCATTTTCGGCGCCGCAGGGAATGATCCAGAGCTGGAGATCCTGGGATCCGAGGGGGGGCGTCGGGGTGGAAGCAAACCAGGGTAGGAAATCTATTGCCAGCATGGGGGCGTCACATCGGGATCTATCTGGAACCATGCTCACCTCAGACTAAGGTACCGGGGTCGGGGTCTGGTTGCGGGGGTATCACTAGCAAGGGTGTTGTCGTCAAGCCTCTAGGAACTTAATGACCATCGGCACCCACTACCCGAACCGGAATACCGAAAACGATCGATGCGTTACGGCATTGGAGTCGTCCTGTCTCCACCCTATAATATCGGCCTTCCGCTCAGGAGGTTGCAAGATGGAGTCCCATGACCACAAGTCCCCGCAGGCCGTAATCGAAGCCCTCTGCGCCAAGGGCTGTCGCCAGGTGTGGCGGGAAATCAAGGCCCTGGAAGATGGCAATCCACCTCGGGAGGCTCACGGGCTCACCGGCCCCGAACTCGATCAGGTATTGACCGAACTCAAGGCGATTATGGCGGTTTACGACAGCTGTAGCCCGGACCCCGACCCTTCCGCCAGACATTAATTAGATGAAGAAGATCATTGACCGGATCGGCCTGGAGCTGGCAGCGCGCCCGGACCAGATAGCCGCCGCCGTCCGCCTGTTGGACGAGGGTGCCACGGTACCCTTCATAGCCCGGTATCGTAAGGAAATCACCGGTGGTCTGGATGACATCCAGTTGCGCCTGTTGGAAGAGCGCTTGGGCTACTTGCGGGAGTTGGAGGAGCGGCGAGAACTGGTATTGAGGAGCATCGAGGAACAGGGGAGGTTGAGCGCTGAACTCCAGAACGAGATTCTGATGGCGGACACCAAGCAGCGCCTGGAGGACCTCTATCTGCCCTTCAAACCCAAGCGTCGCACCAAGGCCCAAATTGCTCGTGAGGCCGGACTGGAACCCTTGGCCTTGGGCCTGCTTGAGGATCCCAGTCGTGACCCGGAGGCCCGGGCGATTGCCTTCATCGATCTGACCGAGGGGGTTGCCGATACCCCGGCGGCACTGGAAGGGGCGCGCCAGATTCTCATGGAGCATTTCGCCGAGGATGCGGAACTTACCGGCCGGTTGCGAACTGGCCTATGGGAGCAGGGGCAACTACGCGCCACCCTCATTCCTGGAAAGGAACAGGAGGGTAGCAAGTTTGCGGATTATTTCGACTACTGCGAGGCTCTGGCCAAGATCCCCTCCCACCGCGCCCTGGCCTTGTTTCGAGGTCGCAATCAGGGGGTACTAGCGTTGGACCTGGTCCCCGGCTCAAGCGAAGATCCAGACGCGGTCTGGATACAGCAGGTAGCCAACCACTTCGGTGTTCGCCACCGGGGACGACCGGCGGATGCCTGGCTTTGGGAGACGGTGCGCAAGGCCTGGCGGATCAAGCTACTGACGCGTCTCGATCTGGATCTCAAGTCGCTTCTGCTGGAAGTGGCGGAGGAGGAGGCCATCCGCGTTTTCGCCCGCAATCTTTCCGCCCTGCTGCTGGCGGCTCCTGGAGGAAGATTGCCGACCATGGGTCTGGACCCGGGGCTGAGGACGGGGGTGAAGGTTGCGGTGGTGGATGGTACCGGGCGGGTGGTGGCCACAGACACCCTCTATCCCCATGTGCCCCGGAATCAGTGGGACTCCTCGATCGCTCACCTCGCCATTCTTGCTAAGTCCAATGACGTCAAGCTCATCAGTATCGGCAATGGCACTGCCTCCCGGGAGACCGACCGCTTAGCGCGAGATCTCATCAGACGCCACCCGGAATTGGGTCTGCGTTCACTGGTGGTGAGCGAGGCTGGGGCCTCGGTCTATTCCGCCTCGGAGTATGGGTCCCGCGAACTGCCGGACCTGGATGTGTCCTTGCGCGGGGCCGTGTCCATTGCCCGCCGGCTGCAGGATCCCTTGGCGGAACTTGTCAAAATCGAGCCCAAGGCCATCGGGGTCGGCCAATATCAGCACGATGTCAATCAGTCCCGACTTTCCCGGACCTTGGAAAGGGTGGTGGAGGATTGCGTCAACGCCGTCGGCGTAGACTTGAATACGGCCTCGGTGCCGCTCCTGGCTCAGGTTTCGGGTCTGACGCGAACCCTGGCAGAGAATATCGTCCGGCACCGGGAACAGCAGGGTGCCTTCCCGAACCGCGCTGCCCTGCGCGCGGTGCCGAGGTTGGGTGACAAGACCTTTCAACTCTGTGCCGGCTTCCTGCGGATACCGGATGGCAACGAGCCCCTGGATGCCTCCGCTGTTCACCCCGAGGCCTACCCGGTGGTGCGACGGATTCTCGCCCAAGCCGGCAAGGGCATTCGCGAACTCATTGGTGACGTGGCGACCCTCCGTCGCCTCGATCCGGCAAGCCTGGCGGATGACCAGTTCGGCCTGCCTACGGTCAAGGACATCCTGGTGGAACTGGAAAAACCAGGACGGGACCCGCGCCCGGAATTTAAGGCAGCGGAGTTCCTAGAGGGGGTCGAGACCCTGGATGACCTCAGGGAAGGTATGGTGCTGGAGGGTACGGTGACCAATGTCACCAATTTCGGCGCCTTTGTGGATGTCGGCGTCCACCAGGATGGGCTGGTACACATCTCGGCCTTGGCAGACCGTTTTGTCAAGGATCCCCA
>CAZFZB010000180.1:0-4372 GCA_964523415.1 uncultured Chromatiaceae bacterium
TCCTATGACTGACTCTCTGACCAGTGCCTCGAGCTCCCCGCATTTTGGAACCAGGGTAACCTCTTCGCCGAATTAAATTTCATGGACTGGAGCCGATATCAGTCAAATCACCTCACCAGACATGCCTCATATGGACTTTCTCCATCTCTAAAGGGTTCCTATCCCCATTCCGGATAGGAACCCTTGCGGCAAGAGTAATGGGTTAACCTGCTTGACGACTGCCACCTAGGGGTAATTCGTAAAAGTCCACTTGATGGTGTCGACAACGCCGCAGTTTGGAAGGGTGCAGTTGCCATCTGATGTAAAGGCTATGAATTGGGGGGAACTGATCTCCATGTATCGGTCTGCACAGGGGGGATTAGCATCCCAGCATCGCTGATGGCTATTGACACCGTTAACCCAATTGCTATTCCATTGACCGACATATTTTTTTCCATATCGGAAGATCCAGGGTCCCCCACTACAGCCAGGTGTCTGCAGAGTGCCGATAAACTTTGAATCGGGGTAACTGCCCCAGTTCGCCGTGTATCCAGCCTCCTCCGCGGAGGTAACATAAATCTTCCCGCCATTGAAGTCAGCATACTCGTTATGGTCGTTTGCAGGTCGATCAGCCGCTGGGTAACCAAACATCTCCTCATGCTGACCTATATTCCAGTTCCACGCATAGCCTAACCATCCCGTGACGTTGCCTGGATAATCGTTATGAACGGTGCCATTGGATCCGAAAATTGCCATCCCAATGTCCGCATCTGGTTCACCGTAAGAATGCCATCTACCTGTAGTGACCACTGTGTTTGTTGTCCAACAGCCAACGCCCGGATTCACCCCGCCCTGGTCAATGTCATAGGATGGACAAAACTTCACATTGGTCGCCCAATGGTTGGCGCCATCGCTTACGCAATGGCCCGCCGTGACGACATGCCTGTAGCCAATCAAGGATGCAGAACAGGTCCAGTTCCCGCCATTAAGGGAGAAAAAGAGTTTACCTACGGGCGAGCGGGGCCAGACCCTATATTTTCCCTGGAACTCGTAGGTTGTGTGAGCGGAGGGATAGTACGAACTCGCTGGACTTAGAAGTGGACTAATATCAGCAATATCTGCCGTTGGCTGGTAGGCCGTGGGCGCAGAGGGGTCTTGGGGTCCGGAGCCAGGCATTGCGCCAGGGGGGGGCAAGGCTGAGAAATCGAGCGGCATCCCTTCCGTGGCCTCAGCGATGGATGTGGGGGGGGAGATGGTTCTTGGGATAGCCGCGGCCATCCGTTCAGGAGTCCAATAATCGTCAATCGCCGCCGCCGTCGCCCTGCTGGTTTCCTGAGGCTGACTCGCGACATGAGGTACATCATTCTCAGCACTCACGTATGCCGTCCAACCTGTACCTGTGCAAACAGCTATAGCGACCACCAGAGGATTTACTCCTCTGCCTGTAATCCAGTAAGCCATTGTTTTCATTTGCTTCACCTTGCCAAATCGGCTGTTCATTCACCAAATCGCAATATCCCGGATTGTCCGGGTGCTTCTAACGCAAGCCGCCCAAAGCGGCGCTATAAGGGGCATGTGAACGCAACCTTACGGTGCGTGTGACGGCTTTAGGTGGCGAATCGGATCTACTAACTGGGTTGAGTGAGTCACCTAACCCCTTACATCAGGGTGCGGGTAACTTGAGAGTACAATAAGGTTTGCCCTAGGACGATCCAATGTCAAGACCTAACTCGATTGTTTATTTTGCCGCCGTAACTCTATTAGTACAGCATATAGTCCAGCTTAGCCCTTGGGTTTGACCCCGTGGCGAGCCTGGCAACCACCAGGGGAGATGTCCGGTACCAATAAGGATAGCCGGGGAGGGCGTTTCATCGTAGCCTGGATCCTTGGTTAAGGGAGATGTATAGCCGGTTTGCGCCGGTTACCCCGTCTTGGCGGCAATCGCAGGACAAAAGCTTGCGTGATCAAAGGGTCCAGACTGTGACAGGATGCAGAGCCAGCACATGGGTGTCGAAGGCCAGGCGCAGATGGCTGGCCAGAAACCCTGGATAGATGCCAAAACCCAGGCCAAGACAGTCCTTACCCTTAGATTAAGGGGATCTCCTTCTGGCTTCGCGTCCAGGTGGGTCCGTGTTAGTGGTTTTCTGGGTTTCGTCAAGTGGCAGCGGAAGGGCACGCCCCGTGCGGCCAAACAACTGGGCGGACCCGAGCCCGAGGGCCCCGAGGTGAACGCGACCGGTATTGGTGGCTGCGGCGAGGCAACTGCCGGGTGAGCGACTACGACTTGAGCGACGGGTCCCAGCCAAGATGCTCGCCGCCGGTACGATTGCCTCCAGGATGCGGTCACTCCCCTGCAGTTCATGCTTCACGCTCTCCGATCTGTTTTGTCAACATGTAAGCTGAACAGTGCTGTTTTCTGGGATGGGATTTCGGGGCAACGTGCGGATGAAAGGGGGCTGTCGTCCCTGTTCAACCTAAATCAATGGGTTGGTGGTCATCACCCTTCTCGTGGGCGATCCAGGTTATTAGCTCCGTTTGGATTATCTCGGGTTCTTGATGGGCTGGTTTCGAGGTGACTAACTCCTTCCTGCATCAGCAGGTTCCGGTCAGGGCAAGCGCAACTGGCGGGCGATCAGTTCTACCGGATGGAGCACCTCGATCCGCAGCCCCGCTTCCCGCGCGCCGGCGGCCAGGTGGAGGGCGCAGCCGGTGTTGGTCGTTACCAGGATGGGGGCTTGCAAGGCGGCCAGGTCGCCGATCTTGGGTGCCAGGAGGGCGCGGGATAGGATCGGGCGTTGCAGGAGGTAGGTCCCCGCTGCCCCGCAGCAGAAGGGGTTGTCGGCTAATGGGACGAGGGTGATGGCAGGGATGCGACGGAGCAGGGCAAAGGCGGCCTCTTCGTCCCTCAACCGGTTACGCTGGGAGCAGGGTACGTGGACCGCGACCCGTTGCGGCAGGGGGGCCAGACGCACCCTTGCGGGCCAGTCGTGATCAGCCAGAAACCGGCAGAGGTCCTGGGTGGTGGTGAGTTCCGGATGGACTCGCAGTTCCGCCGCGCAGGCGCTGGCGAGTCCGATGGTTGTCAATCCGGTAAAGGCCTTGGCGTTGCGGTTCAGACGCCGGTCAGCCTCCTCGGGTCGGCCGTTGTGCCGGTGCAGGGCACCACAGCAGGTCTGACCTTTCGGAATCCGGACCTCGAACCCAAGACCCTCGAGGACCCGCATGCTGGCCTCGATGGCGCCGGGTTGCGCTGAGCGGGCCACGCAGCCCAGGAAAAGCCCGATGGGGATGTCCGAACCGTGCATCACCGGCGTGAGGGCGGCCATGCGGGGGAGCCGTTCAAACTGGGAAGCCAAGCGGTGTAGGGCCGCCAGTTTCGGCCAACGCTGGATACCACCCCAAGCCGTCAGGTGTGCCAAGCCGGATAGGCGATAAAGGCGACCTAGAATCACCGCGAGGATGGCCCCGGCAGGACTGGCCAGTGCCGCGAGCCAGGCATCCCGCAGGGCGCGTCGCCAGGCGGGAGCAACGCGCCAGGTTGCTGACCGTGCCTGGTCCATCAAATCACCAAAGGGGACCAGGGTGGGGCAAGCCCGCTCACAGGCCAGGCACTCTAGACAATTGTCCAGATGAGCGAGGAGGGGCGGCGAGGCCTCCAGGTTGCCCTCGGCCCAGCCTTGAATCAGGGCAATGCGTCCACGGGGAGACTCGGCCTCGTGACGAGCCTCACGATAGGTGGGGCAATGAGGGAGGCAGAGGCCACAGCGGACACAGCGGTCGGCAGTCTGGGCCAGGCGCGCAGTGAGGTCGGTTTGGTTCAAGAGGGGTTCTATCGGTGCGGGTCAGGGGCTGGGGCTGGTCGATTCCGGTCGGGGGGGCTAGTCGGGCTTCGCCAGTTGGGGGCCTAAGGGGAACCGACAGGTTTCATCACTGGCCGCTAATGGTAACCTGTTCCACTCTTAAGGGTTGAGGCGCGAGGCCAGGTTCACAATGTCCTACTACCGTTACCACGTCTTTATGTGTGCGAACCGTCGCGAGGACGGTAGCCAGTGTTGCGCTCAATACGGCGCCGAGGAGATGCGCCATTATCTCAAGGGACGGACCAAGGAGCTGGGTATCGCGGGTGAGGGGGGTGTCCGGATCAACAGCGCGGGTTGCCTGGCGCGGTGCAGTGAGGGTCCCGTGATCGTCGTCTATCCAGAGGCGGTCTGGTATAGCTACATCGATCGAGAGGATTTGGAGGAGATACTCCAACGCCACCTCCTGGCGGGCCAGGTCGTCGAACGGTTGCGTCTGCCGGGATGAGCTCAATTGCCTGCTGATTATTTTGCGTCAGGCGTGTTGGCAACAAATAGAACTGTCCGGTTTAGTAGCACATAAACTGTCCGCTCTG
>CAZFZB010000181.1:0-4352 GCA_964523415.1 uncultured Chromatiaceae bacterium
ACCAGCCGAAGGGGATGCAACTGTTGCCCTTGCTCATCACGGGCCAGGGTGGCACGTGACAGGATCGTCACCCAATGGCCATCCCGGTGGCGCATCCGTAATTCGATTTCATAGCGATCCGCCCGCCCCTCGCGGCAGGCGGCCAGCGCCGCCTCGGTACCGGGCAGGTCGTCGGGGTGCAGGAGCCGACAGTTCGTCTCCCAGGTGGCCGGCCATTCACCGGGCCTGTAGCCCAGCATACCCAGCCAGCGCGGCGAGTAATAGGCGTCCCCGGTCTCCAGATTCAGGTCCCACAAGCCATCGTTGGCCCCCTGCAGGGCCAGCTGTAGTCGTTCCTGGCTGATGCGCAATTCCTCACGCATATGCCATTCCCGGGTAACGTCCTCGTAAATGCCGAGCAGGCCGAAGATTTCGCCCTGCCAATCCCGCAGGGGGACCTTGGCCGTACGCAACCGGATGGTCCTGCCCTCGGGTGTCGTCTGCGGTTCCTCATAGGGTGGCCTGGCGGTTCCCGACGCCATTACCGCCATGTCAGCGGCCCGGTATAGGTCCGCCTGGTCCCGCCATCCGAGTTGGAAATCATCCTTGCCGACAAGGTCCTCCGGACTGGCTTCCCCCGCATCCCGGGCGAACAGGGTATTGCAGCCCAGGTAACGGCATTCCCGGTCCTTCCAGAAGACCCGGATCGGCAGGGTCTCGATGATGGTTTGCAGCAGCCAGTGCGATTGCTTGAGGGCCTCCTCCGCCTCCCAACGCTCGCTGATGTCCTGCACGGTGCCGACGGCGCTCAGGGGCTGGCCATCAGACCTGAATCGGATTTCGGCTCTTTCCCGCACCCAGCGGTTGGCAAAGCCCGCGACACGATGCACGATGTCGTAGGGCGCCCCCGCCAAGGCTGCGCACCAGGCCTCGGCGACCCGTGAACGGTCGTCCGCGTGGACGAATTCCAGGAATGTCGCGAGGTCGAGCGGGCAACCCTGATCCTGACCGAAGATACGGTAGGTCTCCTCGCTCCATGTCAGCTTGTTGCTGACGCAATCGAGGAACCAGCTTCCCATGTGGGCAACCACCTGGGCCCGATTGAGGGTCTCCTCGCTGATCTGTAACAGGCCTTCCATCTGCTTGCGTTCGCTGATGTCCTGAAGGGTGCCCGTCAGGTAGGGACCCGCCAGCGGGTCATCCACGCGGCCGTTGCAACGCAGTTCGGCCCAGAACTCGCGTCCGGTGCGGGTGAGAATGCGGCACTCGAGTTTGAAGGGCTCGCCGCTTTCCAAGGACCGGGCCAGGGCCGCCAGCACCTCCGGCTGCGACTCCGGCGAGTAATAGCGCATCCCCTCCTCCACATCGGCCGGAGGTTGGTCGAAGGGATGCTCGACCAGGCGATAGACCTCCCGCGTCCAGCGCAGGTGGCCCGTCCTGGGGTTCGCCTGCCAGCCGCCCACCTTGGCGATGGCCTGGCTTTCATCGAGCAATCTCAGGGTCTCCTCGAGCCTGGCCTGCTGCTGTTTTTGCTCGGTGATGTCATGAACGATGGCCTGGAGCAGGGTCTCGTCCCCCACCTGGACGGCGTTGAGGCTCACCTCGGCATCGAACTCCGAGCCGTCGGAACGGCTATGGCGCCACTCAAAGCGCAGCGATTGCCCTTCCAGCGCCGCCGCGACCAGACCACGGGTCTTGTCACGCGAGTCCTGACCATCCGGCTGGCGGGCTGGCGACAAGCCATCGGGGCTGAAGCCGATGAGTTCCTCCCGCTTGCGGCCGTAGATGGCCAGCGCCTTGGCGTTGCAATCGACCACCAGCCCCCGCCGTAGAATGATGAGACCGTCGTTGGCCGTCTCGAACAGGGTGCGCAACCGGGTTTCGCTCTCCCGCAAGGCGGCCTGCGCCGCATATTCCGTGGTCAGATCCCGCGCAACGGTCAGGAGGGCTGGCTGACCCGACCAGGTGGTCCGCGTCACGCGTATCTCGACCAGGACCCGGCCACCATCCGCCTTGAGCAATGGCAAGGGGCGGTAAGAACTGCCACCGGAGAGGGTGTCCCAAAAGGTCTCCTCCGCCTGGGGCCTGACCCCAGGCGGACGTAGCCTCCGCAAGGGCTGGCCAACGAGGTCGGAACCATAACCCAAGTGCGCCTCGACCGCCGGGTTGTAATGGAGAATCCCGCCTTCCTCGTCGAGCACGAACAGAAAGTCGCTCAGGATCTCGAACAGGGCGCTGAGATTGGCCTCTTGCTGCTCGGCCGCCTCGTTCAAGGGGCGCTCGGGCACCACCCCAATAAATTGGTGGCTGGTGATATCGCCCAGACAAGGTTTTTCGGTCGTCTTCATCCATCCAGTCCTGAGGGGCTGCGAATTTTCCGGGCTGCATCGGGCGCGTCCACCGAGGGGCCCAGGGTCCCCGCCGCGACAACCGCGTCGCGATGTTGCTGGGCCTCTGACCTCTCCGACCGAATCTCGTGGAAACCGGGGTTATTGTCCTTCCTGAGCAGGCGAGTTTGCCACATCGAATTCCCTGCCAACAATTATTTCCACCTCTATTTCCACCTCTAGATCGCCACCGGCAACTCCTCCCAGCAGGTGGTGTAACGCGGTGTCATCCGCTGCCGATTCATCCGCCAGGGCTGCTCCAGCCCCTCGGCCAGGTAACGCGCCGTGCCCTGCCCCCAGCGGTGATTGATCGCATCCATGATCGCCATCAGCCGCTCCCGGCGGGCGGTCATTTCGGCCTTGGTCGCCGCAAAGAGATCCCCGGTCACCGCCCCAGCCGGCGCCAGATCCAGCAGGACCACCCCCGCCCGCTTGTACTCGAAGCCCTGCCGATAGAGATGCCGCAATCCCACCCTGGCCGCCCTGAGCAGCCGTGTGGTATCCGCCGTCGGGATGGACAGGGGCACCGTGGCCCCGGGGTGATACTGGGGTGCCTCGGCCTTGAAGGGGTTGGTACCGGCGAACACCTGGATCAATCCCGCCCGGAGTCCCTCTTGCCGCAGCTTGACCGCCGCCCTGGCGGTGTGACTGGCTACCGCCTCGCTGAGCATCTCGAAGGTCGTCACCGGCTTACCGAAACTGCGCGAGGCGATGATCTGCTGCCGCGGTGGCGGGGTCTCCTCCCAGGGCAGGCAGGAGCCCCCGTTCAACTCCATGATGGTCCTGGCCAAGACGACGCCGAATCGCCCTTGCAGGGTCCTGGTGTCAGCCCGCATCAGGTCGGCCACGGTGGAGATGCCCAGTTGTCTGAGCTGGCTCCCCCAACGCCCGCCGATACCCCAGACATCCTCCACCGCCAGCTCGGCAAAATAGCCCGCCTGCTGAGCCGGGGCGAGATCCAGCAGGTTACATACCCCCTCGGCCCGGAAGTCCCGGTGCCTCTTTGCCAGCCGGTTGGCCAGCTTCGCCAGGGTCTTAGTGGCACCTATGCCCACCCCTACCGGCAGCCCGATCCCGCGCCATACGCCCGCCCGCAAGGCCCGCCCCTGAGCCGTCAGGTCCCAGTGCCCACAGCCGTCGAACCGGAGAAAGCACTCGTCGATGGAATAGATCTCCTGCTCCGGACTGAACTGACCGATGATCGCCATCAGCCGCCGGCTCATGTCCGCGTACAGGGTGTAGTTGGACGACAGGGCCAGCCCCCCCTGCCGCTCCAACAGTTCCCGGATCTCGAAGAAGGGCTGGCCCATACGGATCCCCAGGGCCTTGGCCTCCTCGCTGCGCGCCACGCAGCAGCCGTCGTTATTGGACAGCACCACCATCGGCCGGTCCCGCAGCCGGTAATCGAAGACCCGCTCGCAGCTCACATAGAAGTTGTTGGCATCCACCAGGGCGAAGAGGGCCGACGGACGGGGCTTAGGAGGCGGGACGAAACCGGCGGCCATGCTGGGATTCCGATTAATGTTACGTTAATCGAATTATAGCCCCGGCATGCGACAGTGGCTGACCAGGTCACGGGGTACAAAACCCAAGAATTTGGCGTGGCTATTACCGAATCATGCGCCGCCACCAACCGACAATGGCCCCATCCGCAACGCCGAACATTGACATGCGGATCGAGAACCGGCCTCCAGCCAATAGCAATCCCATCAAAAACTAGAGGAGGCACCTCTCCCTGAGGAGGGCCGCTGCACCAGAGTACAGGGGCCGGCCACAAGATAAGCACCCGAGATCCGTTACTGGCCGGGTCGTCGGACTACCGAGCACCGGAAGAAATCCTGGGGCCGAAAGAGTTCCAGGGGCCTAAAAAACAAAAAAGACCTGGGACGCAAATCCTAGGTCTTTCAGATGGTGCCCAGGGACGGAATTGAACCGCCGACACGAGGATTTTCAGTCCTCTGCTCTACCAACTGAGCTACCTGGGCT
>CAZFZB010000182.1:0-2826 GCA_964523415.1 uncultured Chromatiaceae bacterium
GCGTGCTTTCATGTCGGTATCTTGAGATTAGACTTCTGATTCAAACGGATCGGAGACGAGGAATGGCAAGTAATCTGGCCCCCTCAGACCCCCGCAAATAAACGCCGCAATTCCACCCCGGGGTCTTGTGCCCGCATGAAGGCCTCACCCACCAGAAAGGCATCAACCCCATGGGCTCGCATTTTGGCCACATCGGCGCGTTCGAGAATGCCGCTCTCGGTGACCAGAAGCCTCCCCGGCGGAATGGCATCGATCAGGTTCAGGGTGGTATCCAGGCTGACCCGGAAACTACGCAGGTCCCGATTGTTGATGCCGATCATCCGCCCAGGCAGGGCCAGGGCCTGTTCCAACTCGGCGCGATCGTGGACCTCGACCAGGACATCCAGACCCAGATCTAGCGCCAGGGCATTCAGGTCCCGCAACTGACTATCGGACAGGCAGGCCGCGATCAGTAGGATACAATCCGCCCCCAGCACCCGGGCCTCCAGGGCCTGGTAGCCGTCCAGGATGAAGTCCTTGCGTATGACCGGCAAGGCGCAGGCGGCGCGGGCCTCCTGGAGATCCTGGTCACACCCCTGGAAAAAATCCACATCAGTGAGGACAGACAAGCAAGCCGCACCGCCCCGTTCATAGCTCGCGGCAATCTCGGCGGGATGGAATTCCGGCCGCAGCACCCCCTTGCTGGGGGACGCCTTCTTGATCTCGGCAATCACCGCTGGTTCCCCTCTGGCTACCTTGGCTACCAGGGCATCTGCAAAGCCGCGGGGTGGGGAGGCTGAGGAAAGCCTTGCCTCCAGGGTCCGCAGGGGCTGCTGGAGCCGGCGCTCGGCTACCTCCAGAAGCTTGCGATCCATGATTTTCTTCAGGATATCTGGCAAATCCGCCATGGTATCGGCCTCATCCCCTGACTTAGGTAAGGCTTTGGGTAAGGGCTACCAGCCGCTCGAAGCGCCGATAAGCCTCGCCGCTATCGATGGCTGCACCCGCCCAGCGCACCCCTTCCGCCAGGCTCTGGGTAATTCCGGAGACATAGATCGCCGCACCGGCATTGAGGAGCACGATATCCCGAGCCGGGCCTGGCCGTCCCTCCAGAACGGCCTTGAGCATCATCAGACTCTCGGCGGGGCCGGATACCCGAATAGCGTCCAGGTGAGCACGCGCCAGACCAAAGTCCTCTGGGCGCAGGGTGAAACGCAGGATCTGTCCCTCCTTGAGTTCAGCCACCTCGGTGTTGTCGCCAATGCTGATCTCGTCCAGACCATCCCGGGAATGGACGACCATGACATGGTGGCTGCCGAGGCGTTGGAGAACTTCCGCAAGGGGAATCAGCAACTCCTCGCTGAAGACGCCGAGGACCTGGTTGGGTACGCCCGCAGGATTGGTCAGAGGCCCGAGGATGTTGAAGAGGGTCCGCACCCCCAGTTCCCGGCGTGGGCCAATGGCGTGCTTCATGGCGCCATGATGACCGGGGGCAAACATGAAGCCGACCCCCTGCTCCCGAACACACCGGGCGACCTGGGCAGGGGTCAGGTCCAGCCGGACACCCGCCGCCTCCAGAACATCGGCACTGCCGGAACGACTGGAGACCGAGCGGTTACCGTGCTTGGCCACATGACAGCCTGCCGCCGCCGCCACGAACATGCTGGCAGTGGAGACGTTAAAGGTCCCCTTACCATCGCCACCCGTGCCAACGATATCCACGGTTCTGCCCAGGCTGCCGGGGCCTCGATTAGGCCTCTCCAGGTCCGGGCCGCCCTCCAGGAAGTCCACCGCACCCTCGAGGTCATGCAGATCCACCGGTGTCGCCAGTTCCCGCATGACCGCTGCGGCGGCCGCGATCTCGGTGACCGTCTCGCCCTTCATACGCAAGGCCACCAGGAGGCCGGCAATCTGGGCTGGAGTCGCCCCACCCGTCATGATGAGTCGCATGACGGCGGTCATCTCATCATGGGTCAGGTCATGGCGTTCGATGACCTTGGCGATCGCCTCTTTGATGTCCACAGCTATCTTCCTCCGTAGGTTGTCACTGACGGTCGCCATGCACCTTCAGGGCCCGATCCGGCCAGCCAATACCGAATACTGGGCGCCGTGGGTGACGAAGACACCTCCAATTACCGGTCTTCGAGAAAATTGCGGAGCAATTCATGGCCTTGCTGTGTCAGAATGGATTCTGGATGGAACTGAACGCCCTGCACGGCCAGTTCGCGGTGGCGCAAACCCATGATCTCGTCGCGTTCACCCGCCGGGGTGCGGGTCCAGGCGGTCACCTCCAGGCAGTCAGGCAGGGTCGTGGCCTCCACTACCAGGGAATGATAGCGGGTAGCCTGGAAGGGCCGGTCAAGACCGGAAAAGACCCCCTTATCGCTATGATAGATGGGTGAGGTCTTGCCGTGCATGACCTGGCGCGCCTTGACGACCTGGCCCCCAAAGGCATGGCCGATGGACTGATGCCCCAGACAGACACCTAGGATAGGCACCCGCCCGGCGAACTCGCGGATCAGGGGCACCGAGATGCCCGCCTCCAGGGGGGTGCAGGGCCCCGGGGAGACCACGATGCGTTCAGGTTCCAAGGCCGCTACCCCCTCCAAGTCGATCTCATCGTTACGATAAACCCGTACCTCAGCCCCCAGTTCCCCAAGATACTGGACCAGGTTATAGGTAAAGGAGTCGTAGTTGTCGATCATTAGCAGCATGATGCGTATATCCTATTGTTTTTCATCTAGTGCTACATAGGTCCAGGCTTTAGTATCCCAAGATCGACTCCGGACCGATTTCCTAATGATGCCGCGAAGGCACCCTTGAAGCTAGCGAGACATTCTCTCGCAG
>CAZFZB010000182.1:2926-4351 GCA_964523415.1 uncultured Chromatiaceae bacterium
CATTCTCTCGCAGTTTTGGTACTCAAGGAACCTCATTGATAACCCAGGAGATACCTGTTCCAGGCTCACACCAGTTGATTTCCTGAAATCCTCGGGGTCATGATAGCCGATTGCGATGGCCGAAATGTTAGGCGGCCAGCACCATGGGCCAGGATGGCCAAAAATACAGGGGCAATGAGTGATGACCGAATTGGTTCAGGAGATGCTGGCCTGGATTGGGGCTAACCCCCATTGGGCCTATCTGATCATCTTCCTGGTGGCCATGACTGAATCGCTGGCGCTAGTCGGCATGCTGGTCCCGGGGGCGGTGATGATGGTCGGCGCCGGACCGCCGATCGCCGCCGGGGTGCTCGGGTTCTGGCCTGTGATGGCCTGGGCCGTAGGTGGGGCCATCGTGGGAGACGGCCTCAGCTATTGGCTCGGTCATCATTACCGGGAGCGGCTCCGCCAGATCTGGCCCTTTACCCGCTACCCGGATAGCCTGTCCCGGGGTGAACGCTTCTTCCAGCAGTACGGGGGCAAGAGCGTGGCCTTCGGCCGCTTCGTGGGGCCGGTGCGAGCGGTGATCCCCGTGGTAGCGGGCATGATGGGCATGGACCCCAAACGGTTCCTGGCCGCCAATGTACTCTCCGCCGTCGCCTGGGCACCGGCCTATATCGTGCCCGGCATCGTCCTGGGTGCATCCCTGGAACTGGCGGCGGAGGCCACGGCACGGTTGGGAATCCTGGTCCTGGCCTTGATCCTAATGCTGTGGCTCGTCTTCTGGGGCGTACATCGCCTCTTTCTTCTCTACAGCCCCCGGGCCGGGCGCTGGGTCCAGGGCCTCCTGATCTGGGCGGATGTCCATCCCCGCCTCGGAGAAATCGCCCGTGCCTTGGCCGACCCCCATCACCCTGACGCCCGCGCCCTGACCAGTTTGGCCGGGCTCCTGCTCCTGGGTGCCCTGGCCTTCGCACTCATGATGGGTCTGGCCATTGCCGAGGCCCCGGACTTGCGTCTCAATCAGATGATATTGAACCTGGCGTTGAGCCTCCATACGCCGGGTGCCAATCACTTTATGGCCGCCGCCAGCCGATGGGGGGACCTGGCGGTCACCCTTCCACTGGGATTGGCCGTCCTGATCTGGTTTTTGGCTCGGGGCCAGAGACGACAGACCGGTTATTGGATCGCGGCCCTCGCCTTCGGTCTCGTGGCCGCGCCCCTTCTCCAATGGCTACTCCAGGTACCTAGGCCGGATATCGGTCTCGAGGGGCTTTCGCCCTGGTCCTTCCCAAGCAGCCATATACTCCGCGCCACCGTCATCTACGGCTTTCTTGCCGTCTGTCTGGCCGGGGCGGGCACCATGCCCCAGGCCTGGCGCTGGCTCCCTTATGCCCTTGCGGCCATGCTAGCTACGACGGTGGCGATAGCTCGCCTGTATTTGGG
>CAZFZB010000183.1:0-4349 GCA_964523415.1 uncultured Chromatiaceae bacterium
CGGGCATGATGGCCCCGCACTTCCCCCACTTTTTCCCGCGCCGGGATCTGGATGCCTCCCATCTGGACTTCGTCCTCGATTTCAATCGCTGCATTCTCTGCGCCTTGTGCGTAAGGGCCAGCCGTGACCTTGACGGCAAAGAGGTCTTCGCTATCAGCGGCCGCGGTAGTGGCAGCCATCTGGTCGTCTTATCCCCTACCGGCCGGCTTGGGGATAGCCACTTCAGCGCCGCGGACCGAGCCGCTCACATCTGCCCGGTGGGGGCCATCCTGCCCAAGCGTGGCGCCTTTGCTATACCCATCGGTCAGCGCCGCTATGACCCTGACGCCATCGACACTCTCGGCGCTGGGGCCGCCAATACCCGCGAGGCCCCGCTATGAGCGCCAGGATCAAGGTCGCCACCACCTCCCTGGCGGGATGCTTCGGCTGCCACATGTCCTTGCTAGACATCGACGAGCGCATCCTGACCCTGGCCGAGCGGGTAAGCCTCGATCGTTGTCCCCTCACCGACGTCAAGCAGATCGGCCGCTGCGAGCTGGGCCTGATCGAGGGCGGCGTCGCCAATTCCGAGAATGTCGCGGTGTTGCAAGCATTCCGTCGTCATTGTCAGACCTTGGTGGCGGTGGGCGCCTGCGCCATCAGCGGCGGCGTTCCGTCCATGCGTAATGCCTTCTCCCTGGAGGATTGCTTGGCGGAGTCCTACCTTAATGGCATCGGTATCCACCACCCCGGCATACCCAATGACCCTGAGATCCCCCTGCTGCTGAACCAGGTCCACCCCCTCCACGAGGTGGTCAAGATCGATTATTTCCTACCAGGCTGTCCGCCCTCTAGCGATGCCATCTGGACCCTGCTCACCGCGCTCCTGGCTGGCCAGACCCCCCGGTTGCCCTATACTCAATTGCATTACGACTGACGGCTCGCCTGCTACCGGACATCGCCATGCCCCGCCACTCGGAAATCACCCGCCTGGAGACGGCGGACCAACCCGCCGGACTGCGGCGCGTCGCCATCGATCCCCTCACCCGGGTCGAGGGGCACGGCAAGGTCACCCTCCTACAGGACGCCGACCGGCGCATCCACCAGGTGCGCCTGCATATCGTCGAATTTCGGGGCTTCGAAAAGTTCATCCAGGGGCGGCCCTACTGGGAATTGCCGGTGTTGGTACAGCGCCTGTGCGGCATCTGCCCGGTGAGCCACCACCTGGCCGCCGCCAGGGCCACGGATCAGTTGGTGGGTGTCGATCAACTGACCCCCACGGCCGACAAGATCCGGCGCCTCATGCATCTGGGCCAGACCCTTCAATCCCATGCCCTGCATTTTTTCCACCTGTCCTCGCCTGACCTGCTCTTTGGTCATGAGGATGCTGTCGCTCATCGCAACCTCATCGGCCTCATCCAGGACTATCCCGAATTTGCCAAGCAGGGGATATTGCTACGCAAGTACGGTCAGGAGGTCATCCGCGTTACCGCAGGCAAGCGTATTCACGGTACCGGGGCCATTCCCGGTGGCGTCAACAAGGCCCTCAACCGCGCGGAGCGGGATTACTTGCTCGCGGATTGCGGGCAAATGATCGCCTGGGCCGAGTCAGCGGTGCAGGTGATGAAGCGCCTTTTTCTGGGCAATGCCGACTACCATTTCCGCTTTGGCGCCGTCGATGCCCACATCCTGAGCCTCATCGCCCCAGACGGGGCCTACGAGCTTTACCAGGGCGACCTGCGCGCCCGCGATCCCTGGGGCCATACCCTCTTCGACCACCAGGACTGCCATCAGTACGCCCATCTCCTCCACGAAGAGGTCAAGCCCTGGAGCTACACCAAGTTTCCCTTTATCGCCGCCTTAGGGCCCGACAAAGGCTGGTATCGGGTCGGCCCCTTGGCGCGGGTCAATAATTGCGATCGCATGGCGACCCCCCTGGCGGAACAGGAGCGAGAGGACTTTCGCGCGGCAGGGGAGGGGCGGCCGCAACAGGCAGCCTTGGCCAACCACTGGGCGCGACTCATTGAACTGCTCTATTGCGCTGAGGCCATCCAGGAACTGCTCCAGGATCCGGACCTGCTGGGGAAGGACTTGGTGCGGCAGGGGGAGCGGCGCTGCATGGGCATAGGCGTGCTTGAGGCCCCGCGCGGCACCCTCATCCATCACTATGAGGTCGACGCCGAGGGTCTGGTCACCCGAGCCAACCTCATCGTTCCCACTACCCATAACAACCAGGTCATGAATGCCGCCATCCGCCAGGTGGCCGTCCACTACCTGGATGGTCAGGAACTCACCGAGCCCTTGCTCAACCGAATCGAGATGGCCCTGCGCGCCTACGATCCCTGTCTCTCCTGTGCCACCCATGCTGTCGGTCGGATGCCCCTGGAACTGGAACTGGTAGACGTTGCCGGTCAGGTGGTGGACCGCCTGTATCGGGATCCCAGCGGCGCAGTCGCCCGGGCGGGGATAGGGATCTAACGGCCACGCCACGGCCATCCCGCGTTACCAACTATGGCTCCCACCCTCATCTTTGGTTATGGCAATCCCTACCGTGGCGATGATGCCTTGGGACCCGCTCTCATCCAACTCTTGGAACGTCAGCAGGCGGGTGGAGGTGGGGGCGAGCAACGGGGATGGCCAGCCCTGGACGCGGACCCCAGGGGGATGCCCCAGGTCTGCGCGACACTTCCTGATCCCAAGATAGACGGGACAACCCCGTGGGAACTGCTGACCGATTGGCAACTCCAGCCCGAGCATGTTTTGGAGTTGCTGGGTCGCAGGCGGGTAATTTGGGTCGACGCCGACGCCAGCCTGATGATGCCCTACCGCCTGGAGTCCATCCGACCCGAACGGGATGCCAGCTATAGTACCCATGGGATGAGCCCTGGCGCCCTGCTGTGGATCCATATGCAAATCGGCCAGGGCCCACCACCTCCTTGTTTTCTACTGCGCATCCGCGGCTATCACTTTGCTCTAGACACTCCCCTGAGCGATGGGGCCTTGACCAATTTGTCCCTGGCAGAGGCCTTCGTGCTGGAATACCTGGGGCATAATAGGTAGCGAGGGACCGCATGAATCCCCATTCCCTTAGATAGCCTGGTCATTACCTATTGGCCCGGATTTTCACAATAAATTTGATCTAGGTCCAGGCCGGGGTAAGACGATCCAGCAATCTCCCAATAGGGGACAAGACCAACCCGGGGGGAGATGCTCGATGCCCAACCATTCCACTTAATCAAATTTCAACTACCCTATGATTAAAGTAATGAGTTTTAATATTCGTATGGGGTTGGCAAATGATGGAATAAACAATTGGGATTTTCGAAAGTCTATGACTTTAGGGCGCATCAATGAATTTTCGCCGGACTTGCTGGGAATACAGGAGTGTTATGATAATGAGGCCCAAGCTGGATTTCTAAAGCGGCGTCTATCAGGTTATGAGTTTATTGGTGTACAGCGTGGCGGCTATAGTGGCGCGGCCATGGAAATGGCTCCAGCGTTATTCAAGAAATCAGGATTTAAGTTGCTCGGATCAGGTTGTTTTTGGCTAAGTGAAACACCGGGGCGGGCAGGAAGTCTGAATTGGGACGCATCATTTCCTCGTACTTGTTTATGGTTACGTTTGTGGCATTATAATACGAATAAGATACTGATTTTTCTAAACACGCATTTTGATTATCAACCGACGGCCATTATTGGATCAGCTCGTGTCTTGCGAAACTGGCTTAGAAGGAATGCCGATATGCCCTTAATCGTCACGGGGGATTTTAATACTGACAAAGAGTCTGAATCATATCAATTACTGACAAAGGAATTGATAGATACTCGCCCAAATAATGACCACACGTTTCATGACTTTGGCAGGATTGCGATCGGTGGTCCGATTGATTGGATATTGGCGTCTGCTCATTTTCGGATAGTGCAAAGTCGAATAGACCATTATCATGAAAATGATGTATATCCATCGGACCATTATCCTCTACTTGCAATATTGGATTGGCAATCTTAAGTTTAGAAGTACTCATTGCCAGGGAAATCGGCGCCGAATGATAATGAGGAGGAATTTCTATAATGCACTCCGAGGGATTTTTTTTGGATTTTGTCCATTTCGCGGGACGATTCTGGGTTTCAGAAAATAAAGCAGCCATACAGCGTTCAACGGCACTGTTGGTAGGGCTGACTATTCTGCAAATCGTCATGGCCGTTCTGGTGAATAAATGGAATGCGGCCTTATTTGATGCGATCGAGCAGCATTCGATGGCCGGTTTGATCGTGCAGATCGTCTTTCTAATGTTGATCATGGTCGCCAGTATTGTGATAACGGTATTGCATTTATCTGTGAAGCGAGGGTTGATGATTGATTGGCGAAC
>CAZFZB010000184.1:0-4291 GCA_964523415.1 uncultured Chromatiaceae bacterium
CTAGGGCTTAGGCGATCAAAGGATTCACAAGCCGGAGTTGTGCGAGCTACGATAGAGATGGGATGGCCATATTTTAGCCAGGATTTAAGTCTTCCCCAGGATCACCTTAGGTTTGCCTGTTTCCGTTCAGCCCCCACTCTGATAGTCGTCAAATCCATGCCCGTTATTGACGAAAATTCGACCTTCCGCCGCAGCTGGGATGCCTTCATGGTCCTGCTCATCATGGCCACCTGCGTGGTCATCCCCTTTCAACTCGCCTTCCGCCACGCCGTCTTACCTCTTGGGAGCGAGTTGGTCTATGGGATCGATTTGTTCTTTTGGCTGGATATCCTGTTCAACTTCTTCACCTCCTACCGGCACCCGGGGGAGAAGGTCCTGGAGGCCCGCAGAACCTCTCGACATTACCTGCGCAGTTATTTTGCCCTCGATCTTGTCGCGACCTTGCCGATTGACGCCCTTTTTCTTGGCCAGGACCCCTTCGTGAGTGCAGGCCTGCCCCTGGTTCTGATCCTGCGTCAATTTCGCCTCCTACGTCTGATCAAGCTTTTTGTGATCTTCAAGCGGTGGGAGCGCCTGGCCTGGAACAAGGCCGGGTACCTGCGTTTGACACTCCTGCTGATCCTCTTCCTCATCCTGATCCATTGGATCGCCTGCATCTGGTTTCTGGCCCCCTACATTGGGGACTTTCCGGAAAACTCCTGGGTCACAGCGGAGGGCATCGCCACGGCGGCACCATCCACCCAGTACATCCGTTCCCTCTACTGGGTCATTACCACCGTCGCCACCGTGGGCTATGGGGATATCCTGCCGGTCAACGATTACGAATATCTGTTTGCCTCCGGTGTCATGTTGCTCGGGGCCTTCATGTATGCCTTCATCATCGGCAACATCGCCAATCTGGTACGCAACCTGGACTCGGAACGGGCTCAGTATTTCCAGCGGGTAGAGGCCATCGGCAAATACCTGCACGAAAGACGCATTCCGGCGCGTCTCAACGAGCTGGTTCGCGATTATTATGACTATCTTTGGGCCCATTATCGGGGATTGCGTCAGGCCTCCTATCTGGAGGAATTGCCGCCCCCCTTTCGGCTCGAAATCCTGGTGCACCTGACCCGGGATCTGTTGAGCAATGTGCCTCTGTTTAGTTATTGCACGCCGCCCCTGCGCAATGCACTTCTGCTGGCGCTCAAGGCCTATACCTATGCCCCAGGAGTCAGGATCGCGGCGGCCGGTGAGGTAGGCCACGAGATCTTTTTCCTGAGTCACGGCAAGGCAGCCATCCTGTCCGAGGATGGGAAAAGCCATTTCGGTATCCTGGAGGATGGCGATTATTTTGGTAATCTCTCCCTGGTCTTGCGCGAAAGGCGCACGGCATCCGTCCAGGCCCTCACCTACTGCGAAGTCCTGATCCTGCCGCAGGAGGCCTATCACCAGATCCGGAGTGAATATCCCGCCTTTCAGGAGGTTCTCGAGCAGGTCGCAGCCACTCATACGGAGAGGATTGCCACGCTTCTTCTCCAGGGAATCGTCTTGTGATCCTATACAGGCTTTTCCGAATCATAGGTCCGGGACGCCAGGCAATGCCTGGGCGATGGCTCAGAGCAGGGGTTGCAAGATGGTCCTCTCCAATCGACGGGCAGCGAGGACGATAATCGAGACCAATACCAGATAAACCAAACCGGCCATAAGAAACGCCTTGAAATACTGAAAGTTACGAGTAGCTAGTTCTTGGACCTCAGCAAAGAATTCGGTGTACTGGATCAGAAAGGCCACCGAACTGTCCTTAAGGTTGAGGATGGCCTGGTTGGTCAGTGCCGGCACCGAGAGGCGAAGCACCTGGGGAAGGGTAATGTGCGTAAAGATCTGCAGGCCCGATAACCCTTGGGCGCGGGCCGCCTCCAATTCATCCTGATCGAGACCGTTATAGGAGGTCCTTAGGTACCTGGCATTGTAGGCGGAGACATTCAGGGTAAAGCCGATCACTGCTACGGCCAGGGAAGAAAGGTGCAGTCCCCATTGCGGCAGACCGTAGTACATCAGGAACAACAGCACGATCAAGGGCGTCCCGATGAAGAAGGAGATGTAGCCATCGACGAGGCGGCGCAAGACCAATTTAGGGCTCAAGGTCAAATAGAAAACCAGGACGCCGCCCACCAGTCCGTTGAAAGTAATGATGGCGGCAAGTATCAGGGTGTTGCCGAGCCCCGCGAGAACCTGAGGTCCATATTCGAGAACCTCTTGGAAGAAGGCCAACCAGCCAGTCATGAAATCTCGATCCCGCGGCCAAAAAAGGCGCGGATATGAGGGTCGTCATGATCCTCCAGCAGATGATCCGCATCTCCCTCTGCCCATACCCGACCATGGTCCAGAAACAGGACCCTGTCGGAGATGTGACGCGCCAAAAAGACATCATGGGTGACGCAGAGCATGGTCACATTATCCAGGTAAAGTTGGTTGATCAGGGCAACGACCTCCCGCGCCATGCGGGGATCCAGGGCAGAGGTCGGCTCGTCAAAGAACAGTACCTCCGGATCCATGGCCAAGGCCCTGGCAATGGCCACCCGTTGTTTTTGTCCGCCAGAGAGCTGGGCCGGGAACTTCTTCTCATGTTCGTCCATATTCATGCGATGCAGTTCGTGCCGGGCCCTGGCAGTCGCCTCACCATCGTTCAGGCCCTTGAGTTTGCGCAAGCCCAGTTTGATGTTGTCCAGGGCGCTGAGATGGCGATAGAGGGCAAAGTTCTGGAATACGAAACCGATGCGCTGACGCAAGGCCCGCACATCCGTTTCAGGGCGCGTGACATCTTCACCGCGAAAGATAACCTGTCCCGAGGTAGGGTCGGTCAACCGATTGATACATCTCAGCAGGGTGGATTTACCGCAGCCCGAGGGTCCCATGATGACCTTGACCTGCCCCTCCTCCAGATCCAGGTTGATCCCATCCAGGACCGGCTTGCCATCGAACTCCTTGCTCAAGTTTCGGACTTCCAGTAACGCCATGTCTGACCTCAGAGTCGGATGAATCCTGGAACGGAGAAGCGGCGTTCGATAGCCCGCACCAGGAACAGCATCATTTTATAGATGCCGAAGTAAAGCAGACCAATGGCAAGGTAGATCTCCAGCCCTTTGAGGGTCGTCGCTGCCAATGCCATGGCTTGCTTCATAATTTCCGGCAGGCCAACGGTGTAGGCAAAGGGCGAGTACTTCAGCACGGTCGTGAACTCGTTGAGCATGCCGGGCACGGCGAAGCGCAACATTTGAGGCATCTCGATCGATAACAGGATCTGGCGCCGGGTCATCCCCATAGCCTCGGCAGCCATGATCTCGTTGGGATCAACGGCAGCGAAGGAGCCCCGAAATACCTCGGCCAGATAGGCTCCGGCAATGAGCCCCAGACTGAGCATCATGGCGACGATCGGCGACACATGGAGACCGATGCCGGGCAGGCCAAAATAGACCAGAAACAGCAGCACCAGTACCGGGACACCACGAAAAACATAGGTGTAAGCATCCAGTAGGCGAACCAGGGCCCCCAGGCGCAAGCGCGCCAGGAGGGCGATACCCAGTCCGGAGGCCAAGCCCGCCGCGATACAAGCTAAGGTCACAAGAATGGTGTAACCCGCGCCAGTCGCGAGCTGGCCAAGGATCTGTAAGAAGCTCATTGAGACCGGGTTTTAATCAATTGAGCCATTTATCGGCAATAGCCTTGAGTTTCTCGGGACCCATTTCGTTCAGATAGCGGTCAAAATCATCCCGCAGGGGCGAACCCTTGGGGAAGGCAAAGCCAAAGCGGTCAAAACCCGTAAACACATAGGCATCCTGGATAGGCAGTTGCTTACGATAAACCGAGGCCACAGTCCCATCCAGAAAGGCCAGATCCACCCGACCGTTCTGTAGATCGGCCAAGACCTCGTTGTAGCTGGGATAGAGTTTGACCTTGTCAAGACGATAAAGACCTTTAGGCTCCATTTGCGTTTTGATGAAATCCGTGTAGGCCATGCCCCGCGGATAACCGGTGGAATAGTTTTTCCACTCGGCCAGATCCTCGAATTTGATGTTTTTGCTCTTTAGGCTCATCAGATTCCAGGTGTTTTCAAGGTAGGGCTGGGAGAAGTCCATCACCTCCTTACGCTTGTCGGTAATGGAGATGCCCGAGAAGGCCACATCGGCCTGTCCGCTCACTATGGCGCCCAACATTCCTTGCCAATCGTATGAGGTGATCTTCAGGTTACAGCCTCGCGACTGGCAGTAACCCTCGAAGATCTCGAGGTCCATGCCCTTGGTCTGACCAT
>CAZFZB010000185.1:0-4018 GCA_964523415.1 uncultured Chromatiaceae bacterium
GGCAAGCTCGCCGGCCGGCGACTAGCTCGGGAGGTGGCAGCCCTGGGCACCATCACCGCCCCGGCGACGGCGCCGACCATCCGTGAAATCGCCGAGGCCCGTGGCCTGATCGTCGACGCCTTCGCACGGCGGTCCCGGGCCGAGGCCGACCTGCGCGCGAGCGAGGAAAAGTTGAGCGGCATCTTCCGTGCTACACCCATCGGCATCGGCATCGTGGTCAATCGCATCATCCAAGATTTGAACGCACCCTTCGCGGCGATGGTGGGCTACCAGCGAGAGGAGCTGATCGGTCAGTCATCCCGCATGCTCTATCCCGACGAGGAGGAATTCGCGGCGGTGGGCAGGGAGAAATACCGCCAGATGTCAGGAACAGGCGTGGGCAGCGTGGAAACCCACTTTCGCCGCAAGGATAGCAACATCATAGATGTGCTGCTGCGCAGTACCTACCTGGATGCCGTGAATCCGTCTCAGGGGGCCATCTTCACCGCCCTGGATATCACCGAGCGCAAACAGGCCGAGAAAACCCTGCGGGATAACGAAACCTTCATCAAAACGGTATTGGACAGTCTGCCGGTCGGGGTTGCGGTGAATCCCGCCAATCCCCCCGTGACCTTTAGTTACATGAACGACAGGTTTCCGGCCTTGTATCGCACCACCAGGGAGGCATTGGCGATACCCGATAATTTCTGGGATGCGGTCTATGAGGATCCTGCCTTCCGTGCAGCCATGCGCACGAGAATATGTGAGGACATCGCCTCCGGAGACCCGGGGCGGATGAGCTGGGAGAATATTCCCATCACCCGCAAGGGTGAGCAGACCAGCTACATCAGCGCCCACAATGTCATGGTACCCGGCACAACCCTGATGATTTCGACCGTATGGGACCTGACCGACCGGGTCATGGCTGAACAGGAGCGGCAGAGGTTTTTCCTGCTGGCCGAAAGCAGCTCCGAGTTCATCGGCATGTGCGACCTCGAGATGCAGCCACTCTATGTGAATCCCGCCGGGATGCGCCTTGTCGGTCTCCCCGACCTGGCCGCGGCCTGCCGCGTCAAGGTGCCGGACTACTTCTTCCCGGAGGACCAGGCGTTCATCGCGAATGAGTTTTTCCCCCGCGTGCTGCGGGAAGGCCACGACACGGTGGAGATCCGTCTGAGGCATTTCCAGACGGGCAAGCCTATCTGGTTCTTCTACAATTTGTTCAGCGTCCTGGATGACACCGGCAAGGCGATTGGCTGGGCCACGGTGAGCCATGACATCACCGAACGCCGACAGGCCGCGAACGACCTCGCCAACGAACGCCAGCGGCTCAAGACCCTGATCCAGACCCTGCCCGACTTGGTGTGGCTGAAGGATCTGGAGGGGGTATACCTCGCCGGCAACCCCCGTTTCGAGCAATTCATCGGCAAGCCCGAAAGGGACATACTCGGCAAGACGGATTACGACTTCTTCGACAGGGAACTGGCCGAATTCTTCCGCGGCCACGACCGCGCCGCCCTCGTCGCAGACCGACCCACCCTAAACGAGGAGGAGGTCGTTTTCGCCATCGATGGCCACCATGAATTGCTAGAAACCATCAAGACCCCGATGCGTGATGCAGAGGGTAAGCTGATCGGAGTGCTGGGCATAGCACGGGACGTTACGGCTACCCGCAAGAATCAGGAGGCTCTGCGCAAGCTCTCGCTGGCCGTCGAGCAGAGTCCGGAGAGCATCGTCATCACCAACCTGAATGCCGAGATCGAGTACGTCAACGAGTCCTTCCTTCGTTCTACCGGCTATGCCATGGAGGAGGTGCTAGGGCAGAACCCACGCCTGCTGCATTCGGGTATGACACCTCGCGCGACCTTCGACGCCCTCTGGGCCGCGTTGAGGCAAGGGGAAACCTGGCAAGGAGAGATTTTCAACCAACGCAAGGACGGCACCCTCTTTATCGAGTTCGCCATCATCACGCCGCTCCGCCAGCCGGACGGCACCATCTCGCACTATGTCGCCGTCAAGGAAGACATCACCGAAAAGAAGCGCATCAATCTGGAACTGGACCAGTACCACCACCATCTGGAGGAACTGGTAACCCGGCGTACCGCCGAACTGAGGGTCGCCAAGGAAAAGGCCGAGGCCGCCAACCAGGCCAAGAGCAGCTTCCTGGCCAACATGAGCCACGAAATCCGCACGCCCCTCAACGCCATCATAGGTCTGACCCAACTGCTCCGAAACGCCGAGCTCGAGCCGGCACAACTGGCGCGCCTGAACAAGATCGACGGGGCCAGCCGGCACCTGCTCTCGCTCATCAACAATATCCTCGACCTGTCACGTATCGAGTCCGGTCACCTGCAACTGGAAACCGCCGATTTTCATCTGATGGCGGTTTTCGACGACGTAAGCTCCCTGATCGCCGAGGCGGCGGCCGCCAAGGGGCTGGCCATCACAGTCGATATCGACGCCGTGCCGATGTGGTTGCGGGGCGACCTGACCCGGTTGCGCCAGGCCCTGCTCAACTACGCCAGCAACGCCGTCAAGTTCACCGAGGCCGGCCAGATCGCGCTGCGCGCCCGGCTGCTGGAGGAGGGCGATGGCCAGTTGCGCGTGCGCTTCGAGGTGCAGGACACTGGCATCGGTATCGCGCCGGAATCCCTGGCGAGGCTGTTTGGGGTATTCGAACAGGGCGATGCCTCTACCACGCGCAAGTATGGTGGCAGCGGCCTGGGGCTGGCCATCACGCGCCGGCTGGCCGAACTGATGGGCGGCGAAGCGGGCGCCGAGAGCAAGCCTGACGTTGGTAGTACCTTCTGGCTAACGGTGCATCTGGCGCGAGGCCAGGGGGTGATGCCCAGCCGGCCCGTCCCGCCGATCCTCGATGCGGTCGGTGAGTTGCGGCGGCACCATGCCGGACGCAGGCTCTTGCTGGCCGAGGACAACGCTATCAACCGCCAGGTGGCCCTGGATCAGTTGCATGCGGTCAACCTCGATGTCGATATCGCCGAGGATGGCGCGGCCGCCGTGGAAAGGGCGCGGCAAAAGGAGTACGACCTGATCCTGATGGATATACAGATGCCCAGGATGGATGGCCTGGAGGCGACACGGGCGATCCGCGCCATGCCGGGCCGGCAGGCGACGCCCATCCTGGCGATGACGGCCAACGTCTTCCTGGAGGACCGGCAGGCCTGCCTGGCGGCGGGCATGAATGACTTCATCGCCAAACCAGTCGAGCTAAATCGGCTCTATGCCACCCTGTTACAGTGGCTGGGGAGGCCTGAGGGTGCAGCGCCGACGACGCTGGGCGATGCCGTCCCGCCAGCCTCGACCCTCACCGGCATTGATGCCAGGCTGGCCGCGCGTTGCCAGGATTCCGGCCTGGACCTGACCCAGGGGGTGCGGCGCCTGGGTGGCAAGCTGGCGATCTATTTGAAACTACTCCGCCGCTTCGAGTCAGATCACCGCGGCGATCTGCCACGGCTCGAAACGCTGATCGAGCAAGGCGATCGGGAAGCGACGCTCCGCATCGCACATGGCCTCAGGGGAACGGCCGCCACGCTCGGTGCAGTGCGCCTGGCCGCAGCAACCACGGCACTGGAAGCGACGGTACGCCATGAGCCCCCAGCCAAATGGCCGGCCAGGCTGGAGGACTTGCAGGTGGCGGCCAACGCCCTGTGGCTGGTGCTCTCCGCCTTGCCGGAGGAGGCGGCCGTCCGGCCAGCCGCAGCGGATCCGGCGGGAGCGGCTGCCTTGCTCGCCCGCATGGAAACCCTGCTGGCCGAAGATGACACCCAAGCCGCCGAACTCTTCGAGAGCGGACAGCCCATGCTCCTGGCCACCCTGGGGCCGGAGGTTCTGCATCTGGCCCGCCAGTTGGACGATTTCGACTATCCGGCCGCGTTGGAGACCGTGCGCGACCTGATGCGACCCTCGGACGGAGGCTAACGAAAAGAGCCCGAGGTCCGCGATCCTTGGTTGACGAGGACCGAGGCAACCCCGCGGTCGCGGTCGAAGGGCCCTGAAGGACGCGGGGTCATTCCCACTC
>CAZFZB010000186.1:0-3918 GCA_964523415.1 uncultured Chromatiaceae bacterium
ATCGCCAGATGCTGAGAGATGTTGCTCTGGGAAGTCCCGACGTCATCGACGATATCCTGGACACTCACCTCTCGGTCACCAAGGGTACAGAGAATTTTGAGTCGCAGCGGGTGGGACATGGCCTTCAGGGAACGCGATGCCCTATCAATGTCTCCATCATCTGCGAACAGGTCTAGCTCGGAATCGAGGCCCTGGGGAGGGTAGGGAGGGGGGGGGTCGATGGTACCTACCATAAACATGCCTCTGGTTGAGCTATCACAATTCGATAATAAGCTTTTTTCTCAATATTTGCCGAACTTCGCGCGATCCTTGCCCTTGGAATGCCTTGGGGCGGAAGGGAATCACCGTATAATCCACAACCCTTACTAACCCGGGACGATTCTTGGCAGGGTTTGCGTATACCTATGTATAGAAAACTCTTCACTAGGGCCAAGCGCCGAGTACTCAGGCCCAACGAGAATCGGGTGACCGTCATGCCTGGGGCCAGAAACCTGACCATGGCGGGCGTCGCGGGCTATTGTTGCCTGTTCTCGATCATCCTGACTATCCCAACCTCGGACCTGGTCGGTGCGGATACGGATGCGGACCCCATTGAGAGCCAGCGTCAAGTCCTGATCCTCAAGGAATCCAAGCTAAAGGACCTAGAGCAGGGCCTTGATGCTCGCCGTAGAAGCCACGATGCCTTGGTGTCAGAGGTTGAGAGCCATGAGCGCGATATTGCCCAACTCGTCCGCGGTAGCCGCCAGCTCGAGGGTATGATTGCGGAACAAGTTAAGACCTTGACGAAACTTCAAAAGGACTTGGAGACAGAGCGCACCGCCCTGGAACGCGAGCGTAAGTCCCTGGCTGCCCTGATCCGTTCGGCCCACACCTTGGGGAACAATGAGCACCTCCGGATGCTATTGGATCAGCAGGATCTAGCACGTATGGGCCGCCTCTTATCCTATTATGGCTATTTGAATCGCTACCGCTTGGGCCGGCTCGAAAACTTCAGGGCTCGTGCAGCCAACCTCGATCGACTGCGCACCGAGACCTTCCAGGAAACTCAAAGGATGGCAATTCTGGCGGCGAGGCAAAAGGAAATGCGGGAGCGCCTAGAGCGTGCCCAGAACGAGCGCGCTGCCCTCTTGACCGAACTGGAAAAGGAAATCGCAGGAGGTTCCCAGCAGGTGAGCCTACTGCGGGAGGATACGGAGAACCTCCGCGCGGTGGTCACCCAGCTTGAGCGACAGGCTATGATCATGCCGGAGGTAGGCCTGGCCCAAGAGACAATTGCGAGTCGGCGGGGCAAACTACCCTGGCCCTTGGCCAACGGTCGGCTAATATCGCGATTTGGTGATGCGGGTGGAGAAGGTGGCAAGGCCCAGGATGGGGTGCTAATTGCCGTAAGCGAGGGCTCTGAGGTGCATGCTATTCACCACGGCCGCATAGTCTATGCCGACTGGATGCGGGGTTACGGTCAACTCATCATCATCGACCACGACGAAGGTTACATGAGCCTTTATGGCCATAATCAGACGCTGCTCAAAGAGACCGGCGAGTGGGTCGGTGACAATGAGGTCATTTCCCTCAGCGGTGCCAGTGGAGGTCGGAAAACGGCGGCCCTCTACTTCGCGATCCGCCAGGCTAGTCAACCCTTAAACCCCGAGGAATGGTGCGGCCCCGCCTCTGGCCATGCACGTTCCTAGTATGTCAATCGGATTTCGGCGTAGTCATGAATAAATTGCCTGTAATCTTGCTCTCTCTGCCCCTGGTCATGGGCCTGTTCTATTGCGTCACCGCCCCGGCACAGGGTGACAGAAAGTGGGCCGAGAACCCGGCTGGGTCTTCGAACCAGGTTCTAGCTCAGGCTTCTAATCCGCCCGAACCTGAAGCTAATGCGGAACCACAATTGCCCCTCGAAGACCTCAATACCTTCGCAGAGGTCTTCGGGCGCATCAAGAGCGATTATGTGGATGCTGTCGAGGATCGGGCTCTACTCAAGGGTGCCATCCGTGGCATGCTGACTTGGCTCGACCCGCATTCCGCCTATTTGGATGGTGAGGAGTATCGGGACCTTCAGATCGGTACCAGTGGTGAGTTTGGCGGCTTGGGGATTGAGGTGGGCCTGGAGGACGGCCTGATCAAGGTAATTTCGCCCATTGACGACACCCCGGCCCAACGTGCCGGGCTCCAACCGGGGGATCTGATCGTACGCATTGATAACCGTCCAGTGAAGGGCATAAGTCTTGAGGATGCCGTCAATCTCATGCGTGGGAAGGCGGGCACCGCCATCGAACTCACCATACTGCGCACAGGCAAGGACCAACCCTTTACAGTGGAATTGATCCGTGATGTGATCCATGTGCAGAGTGTCAAAAGCCGTCTCCTGACGCCTGGTTATGGCTATGTGCGCATCTCTAATTTTCAGTCTCGTACCACCGAGGACCTCCTCAATGCCCTTTCCAGCTTGCGGTCTGAAAATGGTGGTGATATCAAGGGATTGGTCGTAGATTTGCGTAACAATCCCGGCGGAGTCCTCAATAGCGCCGTTGCCGTGAGCGATGCCTTCCTCGCCGAGGGCCTGATTGTCTATACCAAGGGGCGTGTTAAGGACTCAGCCCTGGAATTCAAGGCAGGTCCCGATGATGTACTGGGCGGCGCACCCCTGGTGGTACTGGTGAATGGGGGCTCTGCCTCCGCTTCAGAGATAGTCGCAGGGGCCTTGCAGGATCATAAACGCGCCATCATCATGGGCACCCAGACCTTCGGCAAGGGTTCGGTCCAGACTATCATCCCCATTGATGAAATCAGCGCCTTAAAACTCACGACAGCGCTTTATTACACGCCATCCGGTCATTCCATTCAGGCCGAGGGCATCAGACCTGATATCGTCCTGGAGCGCGGTCGCTTAGAGTTGAACGACAAGTCCGGCCTGACCAGCGTCAAGGAGGCTGATCTAGCTCGTCACCTGGCCAATGGTACGGGTGAGAAACCTGAGGTAGCGCCAGAAGAGGGTAGCAATCAGCCCACCCTTGCGGATGACGTGAAGAAGAAGCCGCTAGCCGTGGAAGACTATCAACTCAGCGAGGCCCTGAACGTTCTCAAAGCTCTGACTATATTTGGAGCTTCCCATGGTAACCCTCCGCTTAACCCGGGGGTCTCCTCCAACCTGAATTAGCGAGTAGTAACTATGCCCCGCGTTCTTATCCCCTTGGCCCATGGCTGTGAGGAACTGGAGGCCGTCACCCTCATAGATCTGCTACGGCGAGCTGGCATCGGGGTTGTGACCGCTAGCCTGGAGCCAGGCATCGTCGAATGCAGCCGCGGCACGCGGCTGGTTGCAGATCTAACGTTGGATGAGGTGCTTGGGGAGGACTTCGACATGATCGTCTTACCCGGGGGCTTGCCCGGTTCCAGTAACTTGGATGCGGACGCCCGTATTCACCGGTTGTTAGCTCGCCACCATTCCGAGGACCGTTATATTGCCGCTATCTGCGCGGCCCCCAAAGTATTGGCCAATGCCGGCCTCCTCCATGGCAAGTCTGCTACCGCCTACCCGGGGTCGATCAATATGCGCGACTTTCCGGAAGTGATTCTGCTTAACGCGCCCGTGGTGGTGGATGGCAGGACCATCACCTCCCGTGGACCCGGTACGGCCATGGATTTCGCCCTCCAACTCATCGAATCCCTTTCAGGGCGTGGGCGGCGGGATGAGGTTGAGCGGGCCTTGATGAGGGAACTCTGATTTCCTGGATGCCCCTTGCCATCCCCCTCGCCGCCTTTATTCTGGCATCACTTGCGAGTCAGTTTCTGGCGCGCCACCCTGGCATACTGCGCGGCATGGTCGATGAGCCTAACGCCCGCTCCCTGCACTCCGGGGCCATCCCCCGTACTGGTGGGTTTGCCCTGTTGGCGGGGCTTGCCGCCGCTGGCCTG
>CAZFZB010000187.1:0-3896 GCA_964523415.1 uncultured Chromatiaceae bacterium
GACGCCCTGCTGGTCCCCAGCGAGGCCCTGGTGAAATGCCCCCAGGGGACCTGCGTCTTCCTGGCCGGGGCCGATGCCAAGGCGGAACTGAGGCCGGTGAAGACAGGGAAGAACCTGGAGGCGCGCACCCTGATCCTGGCCGGACTGAGCCCCGGGGATCCCGTGGTGGTCGAGGGGCAGAACAAGCTCAAGCCCGGCACCCCCCTCAAGATCGTGGCGCGATGAGGGCCTGACCGGGTGAACCTCTCCGAACTCTTTATCCGGCGGCCGGTCATGACCACCCTGGTCATGCTATCGCTGCTCTTGTTCGGCCTCATTGCCTACCACCGGCTACCGATCAGCAACCTGCCGTCGGTGGACTTCCCGACCATCAGCGTGACGGCGAACCTGCCCGGCGCCAATCCCGAGATCATGGCGGCGGCCGTGGCCTTACCCCTGGAAAAACAGTTCGCGGCCATCAGCGGCATCGATTCCATGACCTCGACCTCGGCCTTGGGCACGACGACCATCAATGTCCAGTTTGCCCTGTCGCGCAACATCGACGCGGCAGCCCAGGACATCAGCGCCGCCATCGCCGCGGCCATGGGGGTCCTGCCCCCGGAAATGCCCAATCCCCCCACCTACGTCAAGGTCAACCCGGCGGATATGCCGGTCATGATGCTGTCCCTGACCTCTCTGACCCTGCCCCTGACGGAACTGTCGGACCTGGCGGAGAGCCGCATCATGGCGAGCCTCTCCATGATCGATGGCGTGGGCCAGATCGACCTGGCTCCACCCCAGAAGTACGCGGTGCGGGTGCGGGTGAACCCGGATGCCCTGGCCCAGCGCGGCATCGGCATCGACGAGGTGGCGGATGCCCTGCGGTCGGGCAATGTCAATCTGCCCGGGGGCACCCTGGATGGGAATGTGACTGCCTATACCCTCAATCCGGAGGGACGCCTGCTGGACGCGGCGGCCTACCGCGATCTGGTGGTGCGTTACCGGGAAGGTAATCCAGTGCGTCTGGAGGACCTGGGGGAGGTCGTGGATGGCGTCGAAAAGGACCTTACCCACGCCTGGTTCATCAAGAACGGCGAGGTCCAGGATGCGGTCTTCATCCGGGTGCGCAAGCAGGCGGGGGCCAACGCAGTGCGCCTGACCGACGCCATCAAGGCCAGACTGCCGGGGCTGGCGGCGGCACTGCCGGGCGCGGCGACCCTGGAGGTGCTTTACGACCAGAGTGACTTCATCCGTGCCTCGGTGCTGGACGTCCAGTTGACCATGGGGCTGACCCTGGCCCTGGTGGTGACGGTCATTTTCGTCTTCATCCGCGCCTGGCGGCCGACCCTGATCCCGAGCCTGGTCATCCCCCTGGCCCTGATCGCCACCTTCATCGTCATGGCCCTGCTGGGCTATAGCCTCAACACCCTGTCCCTGATGGCCCTGACCCTGAGCATCGGCTTCGTGGTGGATGACGCCATCGTGGTGCTGGAGAACATCATCCGCCGCATGGAGGGGGGGGAGAGCGCCCTAGAGGCGGCCCTGCGCGGCAGCCGCGAGATCGGCTTCACGGTGCTGTCGATGACCATTTCCCTGGCGGCGGTCTTCATCCCCATCCTCTTCATGGAGGGCATCCTGGGGCGCCTGTTCCGGGAGTTCGCCGTGGCCATAACCGCCGCCATTCTGCTCTCCGGTTTCCTGTCGCTGAGCCTGTCCCCCATGCTGGCGAGCCGCTTGCTGGCGGGGATGCGTTTCAGGCCCACCGGCGTGCTATCGCGGCTTTTCGAGAGCGGCTTCGCCGGTCTGCAGCGGGGCTACGACCGCTCCCTGAGTTTCAGCCTGCGCCACCGGGGCCTGATGTTGGTCCTGACCCTGGTGACCCTGGCCGGCACCGTGCTCCTGTTTCAGGCCTTGCCCAAGGGCTTCATCCCGACCCAGGATCAGGGCTTCTTCCGCATCTTTTCCCAGATCGACGACCGCACCTCCTTCACCGACATGAGCCGCCACCAGGAGCAACTCAACCAAGTGCTGCTGGCGAGCCCGGACGTCCAGACGGCGAACATCGCCTCCATCGTCGGGCTCATGGGCGACAGTACCGGCATCGCCTTTCTGAGCCTGCCCCCGGCGGAAGAACGGGTCCACTCCGTCGATGAGATCATTGCCCGGCTGCGCCCCCCCCTGAACCAGATCCCCGGCCTCATCGTCTCCCTGGTGAACCCACCCCTCATCACCATCGGCTCCCGCCTGACCAGCGCCCAGTGGCAACTGGCCCTCCAGGGCGACGACCTGGCGGAATTGCAGCACTATGGCACAGTCATGGAGGACAAGTTGCGGGGATTGGATGCCATCATCGACGTCAAGTCGGACCTGCAGGTGCGCCAACCCCGGGTCGAGATCACCCTGGACCGCGACAAGGCGGCGGCCCTGGGGCTGTCCCCGCGCCAGATTCAGGACGCCTTCTACTCCGCCTATGGCCGCCGGCAGGTCTCGACCATCTATGCCGCGGCGAACTATTACTACGTCATCCTGGAGCTGGACCCGGCCCACCGCGAGGCCCCGGATGCCCTCGACCGCCTTTACCTGCGGGCAGAGGGCGGCGCCCTGGTACCGCTGCGGTCGGTGGCGCGCCTGACGGAGACCCAGGCGCCGCGCACGGTCAATCACCTGGGGCAACTGCCCTCCGCGACCATCTCCTTCAACCTCAAGCCCCAGGCCTCCATCGGCCCCGTCATCGAGAGCATCAACCAACTTGCCCACGAGACCCTGCCGGCGAGCGTCCACGCCGTCTTCCAGGGCACCGCCCAGGCCTTTCAGGCCTCCCTGGCGAGCATGGGCTTCCTGCTGATCATCACCCTGGTCATCATCTACATCGTCCTGGGGATTCTCTACGAGAGCTTCCTGCATCCCCTGACCATCCTCACCGCCCTGCCCCTGGCCGCCTTCGGCGCCCTGGCCTCCCTGAAGTTGATGGGGTTGGAACTGGATATGTACGCCTATGTGGGCATCATCCTCCTCATTGGCATCGTCAAGAAGAACGGCATCATGATGGTCGATTTCGCCCTGGAGGAGGAACGCACCCGGGGCCTGGAGCCGGTGGCGGCCATCCACACCGCCTGCCTGACGCGGTTTCGGCCCATCCTCATGACCACCCTGGCGGCCCTGCTCGGCACCCTGCCCATCGCCAGCGGCTGGGGCGCGGGAGGCGAGGCGCGTCAATCCCTGGGCGTGGCGGTAGTGGGGGGGCTCCTGTTCTCCCAACTCCTGACCCTCTACGTCACCCCGGTCTTCTACCTCTATCTGGGCCAGTTCGCCCGCTGGCTGGCGAGCCGGCGGCGAGTGCCTCAGGTGTCCTAGGAGTCGCCCATGGCCTTCTCGCTGCTGGGTCCCGCCTTCCCCTTCGGCCCCCTGCTGGAACGGCAGTTCAGCCTCTTGATCGCCGCCAGCCAGGAACTGGAGACCCTGCTCGCGAACCCAGCGACCTCGGCTCCGGCGGCGGGCCGGGTGCGCGACCTGGAGCAGGCGGCGCGCCTGACTTACCGGGAGCTAGGGCGGGAGTTGGGACTGACGCGGCTCCTGCCCCTGGAGCGGGCCGATCTCCATGCCCTGACCCTGGCCCTGGAGGAGACCACGCGTGCCCTGGTGGCCGTAGCGGCACGAGCCAGCCTCTACGGCTTCAACGCTCCCCGTCCGGCGGCCCTGTCCCTGGCCGGCAGCCTGGGCGAGATGCTGACCCTGACGGCGCGCATGCTGGAGCGGCTGCGCCGGGGTGACAGCATCGCCCCCGAGATCGCCGAGTTCGAGCGCCTCACCGAAGAGAGCGACAGCCTGCTGTTGGTGGCCTTGGGCGAGTTGTATGAGGAGGAGGCCGAGGCTGCCCATCCCCTGCCCCTGCTGCGCTGGTCGCACCTGCTGGACCG
>CAZFZB010000188.1:0-3885 GCA_964523415.1 uncultured Chromatiaceae bacterium
GCCATCGCCCTCCTCAAACAACACACCGAGGTGTTCGAATTGGATGGCGGGGTCGATTACCGCCTGCAAACCCTGCGGGAGGAAGGGGTCTATCACCATGAGGCCGCGGGGGATGCCGAGGCCCATCTCGCCGCCACCTTCGCGCACCTGGCAGGTGGGCATCAGGGAGGGCCAGGGGCGCTACAGGTCAACGGCCGGGATCTCCCCGCACGCCGGCTGGGTCCGGATCTGGCCTGGTTCGATTTCGATGTCTTGTGTGGGGGACCCCGCTCGGCCGCGGATTACATCGAGATTGCCCGGGAGTTTCACACCGTCCTGTTGTCCGGGGTACCCCGTCTCACCTCCCGTGAGGATGCGGCGGCGCGGCGCTTTCTGCATTTGGTGGATGAATTCTACGATCGCCGTGTCAAGCTCATCCTCAGCGCCGCGGTGCCCCTGGAGGAACTCTACTCGGGTGAACTGCACGATTTTGCCCATGAGCGTCTGACGAGCCGGCTGGTGGAGATGCAGTCGGCTGGCTATCTCGCCGCTGGTGGCGGGGAAGGCCGGCGTTAGTCCAGAGTCCTGGCGCCGGGGATGTCCGCTGCCAACAGTCCTCGGTATAGCTCCCAGTCGAAGGCCGGGCCCGGGTCCGTCTTGCGGCCCGGGGCAATGGTGCTATGGCCGACGATACGCTCGGGGGTAATGGCGGGAAAGCGTGACAGGATGTCGAGACTGGTCGCGGCCAGGACCTGGTACTGGTCGGGTGTGTAGGGCACCAGGTCCGCTCCCTCCAATTCGATGCCGATGGAGAAGTCGTTGCAGCGATCCCGGTCGCCGAAGCACGACACCCCGGCATGCCAGGCGCGTTGATGTAGGTTTACGTACTGGATGAGTTCGCCATCGCGGCGGATCAGCAGGTGGCTGGATACCCGCACCCCGGCGATGGGACGAAAATAGGGGTGGGCCCCGGGATCGAGGCGGTTCTGGAAGAGGGCGTCGATCCAGGGGCCCCCGAATTCGCCGGGGGGCAGGCTGACACCATGAATGACCAGCAAGTCCACCAGGGTGCCGGGCGGGCGTTCATCCCAGTTGGGGGACATCCGCCTGCGGGCCTGGGGTAACCAGCCGCTGTCCAAATCTCCTGCCAGGGCCAGATCCATGCTCGGCTAGAGGTGAGGCACCAGGCCCTTCATCACCAAATCGGTCAGGCTGACCACCCCCAGCACCTCCCGGTCCTTCACTACCGGGGCCCGGCTCAAATCGAAGCGGTCGAACAGTCGGGCGCAATAGCGGATATCCATGTCAGGATGTACGGTGATGGCCGGTTTCACCATGATCTCGTAAATGTTGACCCGGTCCGGGGCCCGGTCCTTGGCCAGCACCTCCCGGGCGATATCGGACAGGACGACGATGCCGAGTTCATCGTTCTCGCTGCGCGGCTTGACGATCAGGGTCTTGGTATCGACATGGCGCATGGCCTCCAGGGCGGCGGCAACCGTCGCCATACCCTCGACCATATCGAAATGGGGCTTCATGACATCACGGACGCGAATCAGGGGTCGGGTGGCCATGGCTCAAAGCTCCTCTTCGACGAGTTGCGCCAGTTTGCGGAATTGGTGATCGATACCGACCGCGTCCTCCACATCGATCTGAAAGGCGATGCCGGTCCCGGGCCTATCGCGGAAGCCACCCGCCGTGGCGATGGTCTCGAGGATGTGACGGCTGAGGTGTTCCTCGACGAGCAGCAGGATGACGTCGCGTTGGGTCTCCAGGGTCAGGCCGAAGAAGGTTTTGTTCTTTTCGACCCCCTCGCCTCGGGCCTGGTTGATGACGGTGGAGCCGGTAGCACCGGCCTTGCGGGCGGCATCCAGGACGGCTTGGGTCGAGCGGTCCTCGACGAAGGCCAATATCAGTTTGAAGTGCATGGATCTCAATCCTCGCGAAACGGGAGCGGGAGGTGGACGGCCAGGGGGAGCGGGGTCAATCCGGCGAAGCCGCCCGTGCTGCAGGGGTAAGCGCTTCCTCCTGGGTGGGGCTTTTCCGGCGCAACCACCAGTGGGCAAGCATGCCGTAGGACATGACGATGATCATGGGTAAGAGGGACGCGAAGGCGATCAGACCGAAGCCGTCGATCATGGGGTCCCGTCCGGGGGTACGTTCGGCGAGACCGACCCCTAGCGCCGTGACCAGGGGGACGGTGACCGTGGAAGTGGTCACGCCACCACAGTCAAAGGCAATGGGGATAATGAAGCGCGGCGCCAGTTTGGCCATGGCCAACACCAGCAGGTAGCCCGGGATCAGCCAATAGGCGATGTTGGTACCATCGACGATGCGCGCACAGCCGAGCATGATGCCGATCCCGACGCCGACCGAGACCAGGGAGCGCAGCCACAGGCCGTTCAGTTGGCCGACACTGACCTTGTCGGCCTTGATCGACAAGGCGATCAGGGCCGGTTCCGCCATGGTCGTCGCGAAGCCGATCAGAAAGCCATAGAGGTAGAGCACCCACAGGGAGACGCCGTCGCGCATCAGGCCCCGGGTCATCTCCTCGCCCAGGGGGAAGAGTCCGACTTGCAGGCCTTCGTCGAACATGTAGAGCCCCAGGGCCACGAGCAGCAGGCCGACCGCCAGGCCCTTGGGGTTGGCCAGGGGCCGGCGCAGGATGACATAACTCGACATCAGGACCACGGCGATGATGGGCAAGAGGTTGCGGACCATGTGCAAAAAGTCGGTCAATATCTCCAGGGCTGGGTGGATGTGTTGGTCCTCCGGGGGCAAGGCCACCGCGATGGCGGCCTGGTCGGCGGGCACGAAAAAGAGAATGCCATAAATTTGGATAATGATCATGGGTGCCAGGGCACCGAAGGCGATGAGGCCGAAGCCATCCAGCATGGGATTGCGGCCGCTGATCGTCATGGCCAGGCCTACGCCCAGAGCCGCCAATAGAGGCGCGGTTACCGTGGAGGCGACGACACCGCCGGAGTCAAAGGCCAGGCCCACCAATTGGGGCGGGGCAAAGGCTGTGGAGAGGATGACGATCAGATAACCGGGGATCAGATAGTGGCCAATGCTGTGTCCGCGCACGATGCGCCAGACGCCCACCATGACCGCCAAACCCACGCCCAGGGCTGCCACCATGCGCAGGGTCATAGCCCCCATGCTGCCACCCGATACCGCCTCCGCCTTGTAGGCCACCGCCATCAAGGCCGGCTCGGCGGCCACCGAGGCGAAGCTGATGGAGAAGGCAAACAGCATCAGCCAGAGGAAGGAGCCCAGGCGGGCATAGTCGTAAGCCATCGTCTCGCCGATGGGAAAGATCGCCACGTCGAGGCCCTTGACGAACAAGGCCAGGCCAAGCAGCACGACGGCAAAGCCCCCGACGAGGGCTGCCGGGTTATCCGGCAGGTGCTGAATAAAAAAGGCCTGGAAAATGACCACCACGATCAGGGTCGGGGCCAGATCCCGAGCCGCGTCGTAGAGCAGTTCGCGGACGGCGTGGATCAGTGCTACCGCCATGCCTGCCCCGTTTCTTGAAGGCCTTGGGCGGGCGGAGCCTTGCGGGGCAAGAGGTAGGGGTAATGATCCTGGTCTGTCATCGGCTCTTGAAGAAATCCAATAAAATTATGTAATAAGCGGATGCTGGCAAGAACAGCTCTAACCGAGGCCAAGGGCCATGCCCAACAAGAAGGGGTCCTCGGCTGCGGGGATTTAGGGGATCGCCGGCAGCCTTAACTCGGGCGGTTCAGGAAATCTTCGGTACAATGTTCGCCGGATTGTAACAAAATAATTAAAAATGGCGAGCGCCAAGGGTGGCCGCCAAGAGGTAGATTTTTCATGAGTCAAGACATGTCTTCCCCCCTGTCACCTCGGGATCAGCCCGTGCCCCCGGACCCCCGCGTCATC
>CAZFZB010000189.1:0-2109 GCA_964523415.1 uncultured Chromatiaceae bacterium
TCCATCGCCCTCAAGGCCGCCGCCACCAGCGACCCGGGTCGTGCCGGCCTGATCATGCTCGCCTTCGGCCTCGGAACCCTGCCCATGATGGTGACGGTCACCGGGTTGGGCGCCTTCATCGGCGCCCGGGTTCGGGAGCTGGCTGCCCGGATCGCGGGGGGGTTAGTGGCAAGTCTCGGTCTTTGGACCAGTTACGAGGGCTATCTTTTCTTCGATATCATGCGCGGACTGGCCAATGGTTGAGGGCCGCGCGCCCACCCACCTGTCACAGGAGAAGTACCATGTGCGACCATCATCATAACCACAGCCGGCGCGAGGCCCTCAAGGTGCTCGGCGCTATTGGCCTTGCTGGCCTGGGCACACCGGTCCTGGCCACCAATGCGGCCACCATCGGTGCCTTCATTCCCGGCAAGGGCTGGATGCCCGCAGGCTCGGGGTGCGAGGGTGATGGTACCCCCCTCCAGTTCATTCCGCGTACCCCCCCGGACAACCAGCCCCTAGTGGATGAACTGAAGAAATACCCCAAGTGCCCCTATTGCGGCATGGATCGCACCGAATTCAATTACAGTCGTCACCTGGTCCAGTATGACGATGATCTGGTGGATGGCACCTGCTCCATTCATTGCCTGGCCATCAGCCTCATGCTGAACCTGGATCGCGGCCCCAAGGCGATCTATGCCGCGGACTTCGGCTCCCCGGACGAAATCAAGCCCCTGGTGCTGGTGGATAAGGTCAACTACCTGATCGGCAGCAAGCTCAAGGGGACCATGACCGCCAACAGCAAGGTCGCCTTTGCGGACAAGGGCCAGGCCGAGGCAGCCATGGCCAAGGAAGGAGGCGTCTTAGGCAACTTCGACCAGACCCTCAGCCAGACCATGGTGGACATGGCCGCAGACACGGTGCGCATCCGTAAGATGCGTGCGGAAAAGCGCCAGAAAATGGCGCCAAAAAGCTGAAATTAGGGGCTGACCCGTGAGATCGGTGGGCGGCGGGCCTTGCCCCGTCGCCCAGGGGTCACCTGCCTCTGTTCGCATTCCTACCCACTAGACCCCGAGGGTCCGGCCTTGCCTCCCGCCAATCCCCACCTGCCCCTCCTAGTGTTATGGATCCTCATGGCCCCAGGCCTGTTATTGGCTAAGCACGATGCCTCGCCTTTACCCTATCCCGGCCCAAGGGACACTTGCCCCGTTTGCGGCATGTTCATCGCCAAATATCCCCAATGGACCGCCACCGTTCTCTATCGCGATGGCCATGCACATCACTTCGACGGCGCCAAGGATCTCTTCAAATACCTGTTCAATCTCCAAAAATGGGCACCTGACCATAAGCCAGAGGACATGGCCGCGATCGCCGTCACCGAATATTATTCACTTAGCCGCATCCCCGCCCGGGAGGCCTGGTTCGTCATCGGCTCGGACGTTTTGGGCCCCATGGGCCATGAACTCGTCCCCCTGGCCTCCGAGGAGGAAGCCGAAGAATTTCTGCGGGACCACGGCGGAAAACGCATTCTGCGTTTTGATACCGTGACCCCGGATGTACCGGGTAATCTCGACGAAGGAAAGTTCGATTGAAGGATGTCGGTCCTGGCATCCCAACCGGCTAGGCAGGCCGATTCGCGATCCAAATGCCGGTCCCGACCAAGGAAAGGGCGGCGAAAATGACGGGGGTCAGTGGCTCATCCAACAGGAGGCCGCTGGCAAGTACCCCCATCACCGGCGTGAGGAAGGAAAAGGAGGACAATCGCGTCGCCGGATAATGGCGAATCAACCAAAACCAGCCGAGATAGGAGGCCCCGGCCACAATCACTGCTTGGAAGAGGATGTTCGCCCACAGCCAGGGCGTAGGGGCGAACACCCCAGGCTCACCTATCGTCACTGACAAAGGCGGCAAGAGGACAGCGGATATGGCAAGTTGGTAGAGCAGCATCTTTTCCGCGGAAGAGCGACCGAGGGCGCTGGCCTTGACCGTCAAGGTGGTTGCCGCCCACAGCAAGGCCGCTCCCAGAATCATCAGGTCCCCGACCCAGGCCTTATCCATCGGCAACCACAGGTGCTCCCCAAAGAGCAGGATAACCCCCATAAAGGCGAGAGCCATGCCCCCCCATTGCGC
>CAZFZB010000189.1:2209-3718 GCA_964523415.1 uncultured Chromatiaceae bacterium
GGTCGCGCCCATCGAGCGCATCCCTGCCTGCCATACCGGCGAAATGCCGGCGTTGGCCACCTTGATCGCCACCTGCTGGAGTCCCCAGATGGTGCAAAGAATAACCATGAGGCCGATGGCCAGGCGATCGAGTTCGTACTTCGGCATGCTCTTGTGAACGCCTCTTGGCACCCATCAGGGTTGTATTATCAGTGCGATTCGAGACCAAGGAGGGACGCCAATGCAGTTCCCCGCATGGTAATTTTCCCTTAGCCCCGTATAATAAGCGTTCCTGATTTCTCGGCCCAGGCAAGGCTGACAGGTTCTCGGAGAGGTGCCGGAGTGGCCGAACGGGCTTGACTCGAAATCAAGTGAAGGCGTAAGCCTTCCGTGGGTTCGAATCCCACCCTCTCCGCCAATTTAAACACATAACTTAATGATATTAATAATATTTCAAGATTTAAAAATCTTGACTAGTAACTATTCAGGACCCACTGTGATACAGGAGGATAAGGTCGTAACCTTGTCGCATGCCTGAGGACATACCCACAACCCACTTACCAACTGGCGAGTTGGGGCAACTGCGGGCGCTTGTCGGGGAGCATACAAGACTTATCGAGCAGCTGCGCCAACGGATTGCGGAGTTGAATGCGCGTCTGGGCAAGGATAGCCCTAACTCCAGCAAGCCACCGTCCTCGGATCCCCCGTTTCGCAAGCCCCCGCCCTGCACCCGCAAACGCGTCCGACAAAGCCCCGCCTACAACCTCCTCAAGCGCCTTGGCGAGAACCGCGAGGGGGTGCTGCGCTTCGTGACCGATCTAAGCGTGCCCTTCGACAACAACCTCGCCGAACACGACATCCGCATGCCCAAGCTCAAGCAGAAGGTCTCCGGATGCTTCCGCTCCGTTCAGGGGGTCGCCCATTTCGCGATCATCCACTCCTACCTCTCCACCCTACGAAAGCAATCCGCCAACATCTTCACGTCCTTGGTCCTCACCTTCCAGGGCAGCCCGCCCATGCCGCAGCTGGCTCCTGAATAGTTACGCAAAATATGCCAATACAAAGTTGCACTTACCTGGAGGGCGGGCTCAGCTTTGCGCATAGCGCAGTTAAAGCCTGCGCCATTCGTCACCATGGGCGCGGTGCGCCCGAATTGCAAAGTATTGATGCTGGCGGATTCGACCTGAGGGCCATGTTGGAGAAGCGAAACAGCATCCGGCAGGAAAACCAGGGAGACGGCCACCCGGCCTGCCGCGATTGCCCCCACTTGCAATGGGCAGAATGGAAATCACCCGAGTACCCCATTCACTGGCTGGGGATCACTCACTACATCGCCTGCAACCTGTCTTGCAACTATTGCTGGCTATCCTGGGCAAAATGGAGCCCCAGGAATTCAGCGCATCATAAACCGGTGGCGCGTTACGAACTAACCCCCATTATCGAGCAAATGGATGCGGCCAATATGTTCAGCCCCCAGACCATCGTTGACTGGGGTGGAGGCGGTGAACCGACCTTGATGCCCGAATTTAA
>CAZFZB010000190.1:0-3682 GCA_964523415.1 uncultured Chromatiaceae bacterium
CTGGCATGATGGGACCTGGCATGATGGGTGGCCCAGGCGTGATGGGGGCCAGCGTTGCCGAGACCGTCGATCGTCTGGCCGCCATCAAGGGTGACTTGGGTATCGGCCCAGCCCAAGAGGAAGCATGGAACATCTATCAACAGGCTGTGATTACCCAGTCGGCCCTCATGAATGCCCATTGGCAGACCATGCTGAATGGGCCCATGCCGCCAACGGGGGATCAAAGAGCCGTCATGCATGGACAAGGCTTGGATCAGATGCAGCAGTTGGCTCAGGCTAGGGATGCGCTGTATCGGGTTCTGACCCCAAAACAAAGGGCCAACGCGGACGGTCTCCTCACCTTCCAGCACGGACCGGGCATGGCATGGCAGCGATGATGGAGGGGGGTGAGACCCCCCGGGAGAGAGAACCATGATGGGCAACGGTTTCGGATTTGGATTCGGCATTCCTGGCCTCGGCATTCCTGGCCTCGGCATGTTCGTGGTTTGGGGCCTGATTATCGCCCTGGTCGTCTGGCTGGGACGCGCCATCGCCGGCTCTTTGCCGAGCGGGAGCAAGGGTGCCAGGCAAATTCTGGACGAACGCTTTGCCCGCGGTGAGATCGATCGCCGCGAATACGAGGAAAAGCGGCAAATGATAAATTGATTGGGCATCGCCCCTTTGATTTTGGTTTGGCAGTCCGTCGGGTACTACTTGTAGCATCAGGGGGCGGATTTTCCGGGAGTACCCCCATATGATTGGCAGTCGCAACCAGGTACCTTTATGACTCAGGAAATCCGAATCGGCGTAAGCGGCATGACGTGCGCGTCCTGTGTGACACGCGTAGAGCGTGCCCTGGCCCGTCAACCCGGGGTAACTTCGGCGGAGGTCAACTTGGCGGCGGAGACCGCCGTGGTGCAATTCGACCAGATCCAGGTGCCGCAGTTGTTGGAGGCGGTGAGGGGTGCCGGCTACACGCCGGTCATGGAGACCACCACCATCGGCGTTGACGGCATGACCTGCGCCTCCTGCGTGAGGCGGGTGGAGCGCGCCGTCCAGGCCCTGCCCGGCGTGCTGGGGGCGACCGTCAACCTGAGCACCGCATCCGTGACCCTCGAGTTCCTGCCGGATACGGTCAGCCGCGAGCGCATCGCCCAGGCCATCCGCGAGGCTGGCTATGAACCGGCGGAACAGGAACAGGCGCAGGACCAGCTACAGGCGCGCCATGCCACCGAACTCTCGGGGCTGCTTTGGGACCTGGGCTTCGCCGCGGCCTTTACCTTCCCCCTGCTGCTAGTGAGCATGGGTCCCATGCTGCTTCACGGATTGGGTGCCGCCCAGTCTCATCCGGCGCCCGAGGCCGTTTGGGGCTGGGTTCAGGTGGCCCTGGCCAGCCCCGTGTTGTTCTGGAGTGGGCGGCGCTTTCTCACCTCCGGCGGAAGGGAATTGCGCCATCTGGCCCCGGGGATGAACAGCCTGGTCATGATAGGTAGCCTGGCGGCCTATTTCTACTCCCTCGCTGCCCTCACGGTCCCCGGTCTCTTCCCCGAGGGTACAGCCCACCTCTATTTCGAGGCGGCGGCGGTCATCGTCACCCTGATCTTGCTCGGGCGCACCCTGGAGGCCCTGGCAAAGGGCCGTACCTCGGAGGCGATCCGCCGCCTGGTGCGCCTGCAACCCAAGATCGCCCGGGTGGTGCGGGACGGGGTGGAGGGGGAGATCCCGGCAGAGGCGGTGGTGCCGGGGGATCTGATCGCGGTGCGGCCCGGGGAGGGCATTCCGGTGGACGGGATCCTGACCGAGGGTGGCAGCTATGTGGATGAATCCATGATCAGTGGCGAGCCGCTCCCTGTCCGCAAGGCCCCGGGAGACGAGGTGGTGGGTGGTACCCTGAACGGTACCGGGGCCTTCTGTTATCGCGCCACCCGGGTAGGGGCGGACATGGTACTGGCTCAGATCGTCCGCCTGGTGGAGGATGCCCAGTCTGGCAAGCCGCCTATCCAGCGGGTGGCCGATCGCATCGCGGCGGTCTTTGTTCCCCTGGTCATGGGTACGGCCCTGCTGACCTTTCTGGTCTGGCTCTGGTTCGGCCCAGAACCCTCCTTGAGCTATGCCTTCGTCGCCACCGTCAGCGTTCTTCTCATCGCCTGTCCCTGCGCTATGGGACTGGCCACGCCCACGGCCATCATGGTCGGCACCGGGCGCGGCGCGGCCCTAGGTATCCTGTACCGGCGTGGCGCGGCCTTGGAGACCCTGGCGCGGGTCGATGAAGCGGCTCTGGATAAAACCGGGACCCTGACCGAGGGCCGCCCGGCCCTGACGAACTTCCATAACCTCGGCACACCAAAATCTGAGGCCCTGGCCCTGGCCGCCGCTTGCGAACGCCACAGTGAGCATCCCATCGCCGCCGCTATCGTCCAGGCAGCCAAGGACCGCGGGCTTGCCCTGGCCGAGGCCGAGGGGTTCGAGGCGATACCTGGCTTCGGTATTCGGGCCCAGGTCGGGGGCCGCCAGGTCGTTGTGGGAGCCCAGCGCCTGATGGACCGCCTGGGCATCGATACCGAGGCCGCCGCCGAACTGGCGGGACAGTTGGAGAGGGACGGCAAGTCCCCACTTTATGTAGCGGCGGATGGCGAGCCGTTGGCGGTGCTGGCGGTGGCGGATCCGATCAAGCCCAGCAGCCAGGGGGCGGTCGCACGGCTGCATGCCCTGGGCCTAGGGGTTACCATGCTTACCGGGGATGGGCGACGTACCGCCGAGGCGGTTGCCCGCCAGGTCGGCATCGACAGGGTAGTAGCGGAGGTGCTGCCCGCCGACAAGGCGGCGGAGATCAGACGGCTGCAGGGCCAGGGTAAGCAGGTCGCCTTCGTTGGCGATGGCATCAATGATGCCCCCGCCTTAGCCCAGGCGGATGTGGGCATCGCCATCGGTACAGGTACGGACATCGCCGTCGAGGCGGGGGAGGTCATCCTGATGTCCGGCGATCTGGCCGGTGTTGCGGATGCCATAGCCCTGGCGCGGCGCACCCTGAGCACCATCCGGCTCAATTTCTTCTGGGCCTATGCCTACAATGTGGCCTTGATCCCCCTGGCTGCCGGGGTTTTCTATCCCCTGACGGGCTGGCTACTTAACCCTATGATCGCCGCCGGGGCCATGAGCCTGTCGAGCCTGTTCGTTGTCACCAACAGCCTGCGCTTGCGGCGGTTCATTCCGCCCAGTGTCAATTCCTAACCCAAGAGAGAGACCTGTACCATGTACGCCTTTTCCACAAACTTCAATGGTCCCTTCGATGAAGCCATTGCCCGGGTCACCGAGGCCCTCAAGGTCGAGGGCTTCGGTATCCTGACGGATATCGACGTTCAGTCGACCCTCAAGGCCAAGCTCGGACTCGAGAAGCGGCCCTATCGGATCCTTGGTGCCTGTAACCCGGTTCTGGCCAATCAGGCCATGGATGCGGAACCAGACATTGGCTTGCTGTTGCCCTGTAATGTCGTGGTCCGGGAGGATGCGGATGGCACCATCGTGGTCGCCTTTATGGATCCTGAGGCGGTGATGCAGCTGGTGGATAGACCCGAGGTAGCTCAACTTGCGGCCGAGGTCCGCGGGCGTCTCGACCGGGTATGCGCGGCCGTGCAGGTTGGCTGAGTAGTTATCGCGCCGAGCGAAGCTCGGCGTCTCTTGCCGGGTGAAAGTCCCGGTCGGG
>CAZFZB010000191.1:0-3597 GCA_964523415.1 uncultured Chromatiaceae bacterium
CTAGGTCGCCTCGATGGCCGCGCGGACGAGGTGTTCTACGAACGTCCCCGCCTGGTCCATCACCTTGACAGCCTCTGCCGGGACCAAATCGAGCGGCTCTACGGGTCCCTGATCCCCCCCGGCGGGCAGGTTCTCGATTTCATGTCGAGTTGGGTTTCCCATCTCGACCGTATCGACCCCTCCTGCCGGGTTACGGGGCTGGGCCTGAATCGCGACGAACTGGAGGCCAACCCGCGCCTGGCCGAACGCCTCATCCAGGACCTGAACCGGCAGCCGAAACTGCCCTTCGGCAGGGCCCAATTCGATGCCGTGGTCTGCACCGCCTCCTTTGAATACTTGACCGCGCCCCAGGAGGTCGTGGCCGAGATAGCCCGGGTGCTGAAGCCTGGTGGTTCCTGTATCATCACCTTCTCCGATCGCTGGTTTCCAACCAAGGCCATCCAGGTCTGGACCGAGATTCACCCCTTTGAGCGCCTGGGATACGTCCTTGCCAGCCTGATGAGCGATGAGCGCCTGGACCAATTCCATAGCTTCAGCCGGCGCGGTTTGCCCCGGCCCGAGGAGGACGCCCGCGCCGGGGAACTGGCCTTGTCCGACCCCTTGTTCGCGGCTTGGGCGCGGCGCCGTCCCGAGCACTGATTTCATGGGACTCCAACCGCGATGAAATTCCTCTCCGAGCGTGATTACCCCCACGGCCAGATGGCCAGAACGGGCATCCTCCTGACCAACCTGGGTACCCCTGATGCACCTGATCGGGCCTCGGTGCGCCGCTACCTGAAGGAATTTCTTTGGGACCCGCGCGTCGTGGAGATCGCCAGGCCCCTCTGGTGGCTGATCCTGAATGGGGTCATCCTTAACACCCGTCCTCAACGGTCTGCCCATGCCTATGCCAGCATTTGGAGCGAGCAGGGCTCGCCCTTGCTGGCCATCTCCAAGGCCCAACAGAAGAGCCTGGCGGAGGTACTGGGTCCGGACCTCCGGGTGGAACTCGCCATGCGCTACGGTAACCCTGGCATCGCCGATGGCCTGACGGCCTTGCGCCGCGCCGGGGTGCGCCGCATCCTGATACTGCCCCTCTATCCACAATACTCGGCCACCACCACCGCCAGCGTCTTCGATAAGGTCACCACCGAGATCCAAACCTGGCGCTGGATACCGGAGTTGCGCTTCGTGAACCAGTATCACGACGACCCCGGCTATATCCAGGCCCTGGCGGATGCGGTCCAGGCCTTCCAAGCTGCCAACGGCCGTCCGGAGCGACTGATCATGTCCTTCCACGGCCTGCCCCAGGCCTTTTGCGAGGCAGGTGATCCCTATTATTGCCATTGTCAGAAGACGGCAAGGCTCCTGGCCGAGCGCCTGAAACTCGCCAGCGAGGACTACCGCGTGACCTTCCAGAGCCGTCTGGGGGTCAAGGCCTGGCTCCAGCCCTACACCGACGAGGTCTTGAAGTCCCTGCCGGCCCAGGGCATCCGCCGAGTCCAGGTCATCTGCCCTGGCTTCAGTGCCGACTGCCTGGAAACACTCGAGGAAATTGCCCTGCAAAACCGGGATTTCTTCCTGGCGGCGGGCGGCGAATCCTACCTGTACATTCCCTGCCTCAACGACGATCCAGGGCATATCGCCTACCTGCGCGACCTCATCCAGCGGCATCTCCAGGGTTGGGAAGTGGTCACCCCCAGTGACCCCGCCACCCCTACCAGGGCCCGGGCCCTCGGAGCCACGCACTGAGGGCCGCTCAGGACTGCCCCGACGGACAGGTCCCCCCTTCCATTTGTCACCCTTCCCGGAGCCCCGCAATGACCGCGCCCGACGCCCCCTACACGGTTTCCGATTATCTCGTCCAGCGGCTTCAGGATATCGGGGTGGAACACGCCTTCGGGGTTCCAGGGGACTATACCCTAGACTTCCTCGACCAGTTGGTGACCAGCCCCATCGCCTGGGTCGGCAACTGCAACGAGTTGAACGCGGGCTATGCGGCTGATGGCTATGCCCGGCTCAAGGGCGCCGGGGTCGCGGTCGTCACCTATGCCGTGGGCGGTTTCAGTATCCTCAACGCCGTAGCCGGGGCCTATGCCGAGCATGTGCCCCTGGTGGTCATCAGTGGTGCCCCGGCCATGGCCAGGCGAGAAAGCGGGGCCCTGGTCCACCATCTGGCGGGGGACCACGAGATGCAACTCAACATCTTCCGCAAGCTGACCGTCGATTGCGCCCTCCTCTCCGGCCCCCGCACCGCCCCGGACGATATCGACCGGGTCCTTACCCAATGTCTGACCTGGAAGCGACCGGTTTACCTGGAACTGCCCATGGATGTGGCCCGCATGAGTTGTCGGCAGCCGGAGGCCATCTGCTTCCAGATCGAGAAAAGCTCCAACCCCCTGGCCCTGGAGGAGTGCGTGGCCGAGGTGGTGGCGCGACTGGACCGGGCCCAAAGACCCGCGGTCCTGGTCGGCACCGAGGTTTCCCGCTTCGGGATCGGTCGCGCCGCCCTGGATCTGATCGAGCGTATCGAGTTGCCCTATGCCATGACGGTCAGCGCCAAGGGCAGCCTCCCGGAACTGCATCCCCAATGCCTGGGGATCTATCAGGGGGGGCTGAGCCGCCCCGAGGCCCGCGCCCAGATCGAGGAATCGGACTGCCTGATCGAGTTAGGCGTCTGGCAAACCGACTGGGATACGGGCCTCTACACCAGCAACCTGGGCCAAACGGGCTTCGTGCGCGCCAACCTCGATCAGGTACGGATCGGCCATCACCTCTATCCTGGCGTGCAACTTGGGGATTTCGTCCGTGCCCTGGCAAATCAGGCGCATCCCCGCCATTATCGCGACTCCCACCCCGTTCGCCGCAGCGCCCACCCGGATCCCTACCAGGCGGATGCCAGCCGGCCCCTATCCGCGGGGCGTTTCTATCTGCGGGTGGAGCATTTTCTGGACGATTCCATGATCCTGGTCTCAGACATAGGTGATGTCATCTGCGCCGTGGCCGAGATGCACATTGAGGAGGCCGACAATTTCCTGACGCAGGCCTATTACATGTCCATCGGTTACGCCACGCCCGCCGCCTTGGGCGTCGCCCTGGCGCGACCCGACAAAAGGCCCGTGGTTCTGGCCGGCGATGGCGCCTTCCAGATGACGGCTCAGGAGGTCTCCACCCTGCTACGACATCAATGCCGGCCCATCATGCTGCTAGTCAACAACGACGGCTACCTGATCGAGCGCTACCTGCACCAAGACCAGATCTACAATGACCTGCAGCCCTGGCGTTACGCCGAATTGCCCCAGGTCCTCGGTACTGGCGCCATCAGTTTTCGGGTGACTACCGAGGGAGAACTGGAACAGGCCCTGGCGGCGGCCCTGGCGGCCCCCGACCACCTGGTCTTCATCGAGGCCTGCGTCGGTCGGGATGCCTCGGATGCCCTCAAACGCATCGGCGCCACCTATCAGAAGAGCTATCGCAAACCCGGTTGAGAAACCAGGGAGTGGGATGCCGGTCAAAAGCCCTCCTGACAAGCGACTGGCTCACCACCAGGAAGCGCTTCGCCTGGGCGTACCCCTTGACGTCACTTGGGTGACTGCAAGGGGCAGGAAGCTAACCTAA
>CAZFZB010000192.1:0-3585 GCA_964523415.1 uncultured Chromatiaceae bacterium
ACTGTCCCGCTAAAGGCCGCCCAGGCCGCCGCCATGGTGTTGTCATGGATGGTCAGGACTGGCCGGATACCCCCCTCGGCATCGCGCTGATAGCCGCCCGCCAGATCCCAGGCCACCGGCAGGCCCATAGCCCGGGCGGTCCGGAACACCAACGCATCCCGCCGTGCCAGTTGCGCCGTAGTCATCCAGCCGCCGAGCGGGTCATCCCGATGCGGGTCCGCGCCGGCCTGGTAGATGAGGACATCGCACCCGGCGAAACGGTCCCGAATCAGGCCCGGCAAAGCCGCCAGAAAGGGCAGCGCCTGCCGATCCTGTTCGCCGGCCGTATAGTGGCGGACCGCCCCCTGCAACCCGAGGTGACGGATGATGTGATCGGTCCCGTTGCCATAGTGCATATCGCAGTCCAGGATGCCGACCCGCCGGGCCGCACCCGTCCCCAGAACCGCCAGGGCCGCCACCAGCAAGCCATTGAAGGTGCAAAACCCCCCGCCAAAGTCATAGCCGGCATGATGGAACCCCGACACCGGCGCACAGGCACAGCCCCCGCTTTGGATCGCCGCGTAGGTCGCCGCCACCATCGCGCCACTGGTATAGCGCAGGGACTCCGCCACCGCTGGGGAGCGGTTGCCGAAGCCGTTGGCGCGGCGGCCGGCCAGCACCGAATCGACGTAAGCCGGGTCATGCGCCTGATAGAGCTGCTCGCGGGTCACCGGATCCGGCGCCACTAGATCCAGCGCAAAACCCTGCTGCTGCCAGGATGCCACCGCCAGCCCGGGCTTGGCGGCACTCGGCGAATAGGATTTGGCATCGACCACCATGTCCGGGCAATAAAACACCTTCATAATTCTCACTCCCACCGCTGCTGGTTTTCAGAGGGACCCCTCGGCATCCCGCCCACGGAGCGGGAGATGGCCAGCCCCGTGACGCGCCGGGACGGTTAAGCGCGCCGTTACCGCCAACCTGGCCCTAACAGGTATGATAGCAGAATATTGACAGCATCAGTGTACGGTGTATATTAATGCCATGAGCGACAAGCTAGACATCAACGAACTGGCCAAACAGACCGCCACCCCGGTCCGCACCATCCGCTACTGGGTGGCCGAGGGCGTCTTACCGCCCCCCGCCGGGCGGGGTCCCGCGGCGGCCTATGGACCCGGTCACCGCGACCGTGTCACCCTGATCCGGCGGTTACAGGATGCCCATCTGCCTTTGGCCGCCATCCGTAAGCAACTGGCGGCCCTGGATGACCCGGGGGTAACGGCGACCCTGGCGGCGCCGCCGGCGGTGGCAGAACCTACGACCGCGTTTGACTATGTCCGCCAGGTGCTGGCCAAGACCGCCCAGCAACCCAAACCGTTGGACTACCCCCCGCCGACGCTGAGCCCGGACGACACCCTGGCCGCGGCCGGCCGCAATCAGGCGCGCAGCACCTGGGAACACATCCAGCTCCATCCGGATATCGAGCTGCAGGTGCGCCGCCCCCTGGCGCGGGCTGACCAACGCCGGCTCGAGGCGCTGCTCGCGGCGGCCCAGGGCCTCTTCTCCGACACTCACTGACGGCAACCCCCGGCAGCGGTCGCGTGCCGCCACCCATTACAACCACCCCGCAGCAGGAGCCACCCATGTCAACCCCCCATTCCCACCGCTCCCCCCATGCCGAGGCCGCCGCCACGCCCCCTGTTGAGACAGGGCTAACCCTGCAGCTGGACAGCGACCGCCGTCTCATCCGCGCCGCCGGCCTCAGCCGGCGTTACCTGCAGATCAGCCTGCGCGCCCCGCGCGCCGCCCAGGAGCGCGCCCCGGTCGATCTGGCCCTGGTCCTCGATCGTTCCGGGTCCATGGGCGGTAGCAAGTGGCCCCAGGCGCGGGCGGCCGCCCTCCAGGCCCTGGATCGGCTCACTCCTCAGGACCGGGTGGCGCTGGTGGTGTTCGATGACCGGGTCGACACCCTGCTGCCGCTGACACCGGTCCTGCCCCTGACCCGCCAACAGGCCCAGCAGCTCCTGGCGGGGATCGGGCCCCGTGGCAATACCGATCTGGCCGGGGGCTGGCTCATCGGCTGCGGGCTCATCGGCCAGGAAGACAAGGCCGCGCGCCTGCGGCGCTGCTTCCTGCTCACCGACGGTGAGGCCAACGTCGGCATTACCGACCCGGCGCAGCTGGGCCAGCACGCCAGCGCCCTGCGGCAGTTGGGGGTCATCACCAGCACCTTTGGGGTGGGTGATGACTACCACGAGGCCCTCCTCGGTGGGTTGGCGGATGCCGGCGGCGGCGCCTTTCACGACATTGCCCAGGCCGCCAGCATTCCGGCCATCCTCGGCCGCGAGTTGGGCGATGCCCTGGCCGTCGTCTGTGCCGACACCCAGGTGCGCCTGAGCTGGCAGGACCCCCTGGCGGTGACGGTGCTGGGTCCCTGGCACAGCACCGCCGCGGAGTGGGCCCTGACCCTTCACCTGGGTGATCTGGTCAGTGACCAGGTCCTGGAGCTACTGGTGGCAATCGACTTCCCGCCCGGCACCCTCAACAGCGACTGCGCCCTGCAGGTGGCGGTCAGCGATGGCCCGCGCCCCCTGGCGGCGGCCAGCTACACCTGGACCTGGGTCGATAGCCACACCCGGCGGTCCCAGCCGCGCCAGGCGGAGGTCGAGCAGCGCGTCGTGGACTACTGGGCGCACCAGGCTCGTCAGGAGGCCACCGTCCGCAATCGGGAGGATGATCTGGAGGGGGCCCGCGCCAGCTTGCGCGCCGCCGCCGACCGCATCCGGGCCTATGGCGGTGACAACCCCGCCTTCCGCAACCAGGCGGCCCTGTTACGGGAGGAGGTGGAGGCCTATCGCGACAAGCTCGACCCCCGCGAACTCAAGGCGCGCTTCTATGCCAGCAGCAACGCCCTGCGCGGTCGACAGGCGGATGGGACCCGGTCCAAGGGCGCCTAACCAATCGCACCACCCCGAGGCATGAGCCATGTACCATCCTCAACCCCACAGCAACGGCCAGCCGGTCACGATCAGCCACCCCAACCAGCCCACCCCGCCGGCTACCTGGGAGGACTGGCAAGCGGTGGCGACCTGGGTCCCAGCGGGAGTCGTGCCTGCGACCCTCAACGACCGGCCGGTCGCGGCCCAGCGGGCGCGGCACGGGGCGATTGACTGGACAGGCTATGCCCAGGGTCGGGATTTCGAGGAACCGCCCTTCCAGGTGCCGCCCGGTTTCAAGGCGGCGGCCGGGGCGGTGGTGGTGGAACCCCAGGGGCGGGTCTGGGTGGTCCATCCCACCAACGGCTATGCCGGCTACCACACCACCTTTCCCAAGGGCACGGTCTCCCCAGGTGCCAATCTGCGGGAGACGGCGGTGCGAGAGGTCTTCGAGGAAACCGGGCTCCTGGTCGAACCCTTCGCCTTTCTCGCCGATTCCCAGCGGTCCCTGTCCTTTACCCGCTATTACCTGGCCCGGCGGCAAGCAGGTTCTCCGGCCGAGATGGGTTGGGAAAGTCAGGCGGTCTCCTTGGTGCCCGTCACCCAACTCCAGGATTTCCTGAACCGGTCCCGCGATCGGGTCATTGCCCAGCGCCTGCTGGAGATGGCC
>CAZFZB010000193.1:0-3572 GCA_964523415.1 uncultured Chromatiaceae bacterium
ACCACTTTGGCGACGATAACACCCCAAGAAGAGTCACTGCAAGGGCAAGGCGCGAGCCAGAAGGCTCTAACTCAGGTCCGGGAATTCAAGGATACGAGGTGTAGGGTTCGATACCGGCGGGGCTATCTTTTTCGGCCCGCCGCAGAGTCCAAAGAACAAGCGGGTGCGGGTAAGAACTCACACCGGCACGCGGACTGGCAGGGTGCGGTTGACTACAGAATTGACATCCTTGGGCCAAAGGGTCAAGCCAACCGCACCCGTGACATTTTAAGAACAGCCGGGAAATTTAAAGGACGCGATCCGCGTCTGCCAGGACGTTGTACCTGTCGTCTGTATGTACTCCTGGGTATACCAGAAGGTACAGTCGTCCACCGGATCCACCGTCATATCGCTATAGTCACCCCAGCGTCCTGCTGTTCCCGTTTGTGAACCGCTGCCAACCTGGATAGTCCGTTCCGTCTGAGGCATCGTCCCCAACGGGTCGGTAACCGTTCGGCCGACGTAACGTATACCCGGATAGACCATGTCGCTGGCAGCGCTGTAGCCAAGGGCCATATTGCCCTGCTTGTCCATGGCGATGCTTCCCATCCAGCGGTAGAGGCTCCCGGGCCCATAAGTGCCCTGCTGAAAAATAGTTGGGGAAGTACCCGGGTTACGTATCTCATACCACCGGATAGCGGCCCGGTCCCCGCCCGCGGGCTTGGGTGCCCGCACCGTGTGATTGACGGTCAGGGATTCGTGATCACCAAAATTGCGGTAAGCAAGGCGAAACATCAGCCGGTCTCCCAGGGCATCGAGCCGTTGGGTGGTTCCGGGTTGCGGAATGCAGTCCTCTGAAACCCCAACGCAGGGCAGTAGATTGAAGGAGGCCGTGTTGAGGGTGAAATCTGGCTGGCCATCCAACCCGAAGGTCGCGAGCTCAGGATGAGCCCAGTTCAGCTTGAATTTCCAGATCCGCAGGGCGTCCCGCGGCCCTATCCAGGCACTGTCGTCTACCTCCACAAAGTAATTGGGTGCTCCGGCGGGCGGCTTCCTTGATCCATCAAGGTCGGAAGGAAGCATGCCGCCATAGCGCATGTCCTTTGCCCCGACATCGTAGTAAACCATGCGGGCCGGGTCTCCACGGAGCATCTTGGTCCGCTCGAAGGCATAGGCACCGGCACCACCCCAATTGCTGCCATTCACAAACTGGTTGACGCTCATAAAATAGGCATTGGGCCATACCGCCAGCTTGGGGTAGTCATTCATTTTATTGTTGGGAACTTGGAACGTATAGGTCCACCAATCACTGGGCAAGTTGGTGGGTGAGGCCGTCTTGGAAACGGCGATACATTGGTAGTAGGGGGGATTGGGGAAAGAGGGCAAGGCAAACTGTGACACCAGCCAGCGATTGGCCAACTGGTCATAGAGAACTACGGGATCCCCGTCGTCGTTTTGACCGCAGACATCCGAAGCTGGCCAGAGGGAACTCGGCAGGAAGGGGCCATACAGCTTAGTACCCGCCTTGTTGTATATGGCCATCGTGGTATTAACCATTTGAATATATCTGGTTTTCCCCACCTCGCCATTGGTATCGGGAGGATAGTAGCCATAAATATTATTCTGACCCTCGAAATTCCTGATGGGGGGCGGCATAGGTGTGGAGGGAGCAGGAATCCGCGACGCGGATGATTCCATATCGGCTTCATCGTTTTCGAGACTACTGGGGTTCTCGGTTTTCGGCATTCGCAAGGGGGGAGGCATTTCCACGTCTACGGCCAACCTATCTAACGCCAGGGTCGGGGCAGGCATTAACTCAGTGTTGTCCGTTGGAGCCACGGGGGTGCTGACAATTACCGGGTTCCGGGGGGCTAGGGCGGCGTTGGTCAGGGAGGATAGGCCGCCACCCGTGGAAGCGGCCTGGGCCATCATAGTTACGGCAACCATCATCAGGCCACCGGACGTCAATCCTGGCATTGAGGAGGAGATATTCATCGCTAAATCCCTACCATGGTTTTTCGAAGATCCGTGCAGTCAGGTGACTACCCGGTTTTTTGATTCCAACTAGCACCCTGACGAAAGTAACGCGAGAGGAAAGGCTCCCCGAGGGCAAGGGAGTTGCGGGTGGCCAGGGTTGATGGGTTTCTCTCGGAGGCAGCCCGAGGCTAGGTTGATCGTAATCCAAAGTCAAGCCTCCAGGGGAGTAATGCCATTACCAAGAGGCCATGTCTTCAAAGTGGGTCATTTGGGGTATTGCAACCATGGGTAAAGGGGCTTGGGCGCGGGCCGCTCCTGAACCCTGCCCAGGTTCCTTCCTAATGGCTACCGGATCCCTGAGATACCCTCATTACGATCCCCGCTGTTCCCGGTTTCACTTGGTGCTGCGTAAATGCTGTAACGATTACGACCCTGGGTTTTGGCTTCATACATGGCAGCATCGGCAAGGCCCAGGAGACTATTGCCATCCTTGGCATGGTCCGGATAGAAGGCAATACCGATACTGGTCCCGATCTGAATAACCTGGTGTTCTTCACCTAACTGAAAGGGGACGCTGATGGCGGCTATGATCCTGTCGGCAATACGACAAGCAACAAATTGATATTTCAATTTGCCAAGCACTACAACGAATTCATCCCCACCCAGACGGGCAACGGTATCGACCCCCCGCACCAAGGGGACGATGCGATTTGCAACCTCTTGGAGCAGGCGATCGCCGATCTCGTGACCATGGTTGTCATTAACCTCCTTGAAGTGGTCCAGATCCAGGTATAGCAGGCCAACCCGGTCAATACCCCGGTTGCGATCCGTTTCCTTCATGGCCTGTTGCAGGCGCTCGCGGAATAGAATGCGGTTGGGAAGCGTGGTAAGCGGATCATAGAAGGCCAGTCGCTCCAGGTCTTGTTCCACCTCCTTGAGATGGCTGATATCCGAGAACATGCCGATATAGTTGGTGACTCGGCCATGATCGTCGTGAATGGCACTGAGACTCAACCACTCCGGATACAGCTCGCCGTTCTTGTGGCGATTCCAGATTTCGCCCTGCCAACTCCCGGTCTCCACCAAAGAGCGCCACATCTGGCGGTAAAAGTTGTCATCATGACGGCCCGACCTGAGTCGGCGGGGATTATCCCCAATGACCTCCTCGGGGCTGTATCCGGTAATCTTGGTAAAGGCCGGGTTGACCATCTGGATGTTGGCATGGGCATCCGTAACCGTAATACCCTGGGCGGCATGAGTGAAGACACTGCTACCCAGTCTGAGATGTTGTTCAGCCGCCTTGCGCTCGCTGATATCGCGCAGGATGCCAATCTCATGACGTTCACCCCGATCGTCTGCGATGCCGGCGATGGAAATTTCAATGGGAATCTCCGTGCCATCCTTGTGCCTTCCAAGCAATTCGGTCGTTTTTCCGATCAGGTGTCCTTCGCCCTTAACGACAAAATGCTCGAAACCGACCGCATAGGCGCCGTGAAAGCGCTCGGGGGCGATCAACTCATGCAGATTCCGACCCAGTGCCTCGGATTCCTGGTAGCCAAATATGCGCTCGGCAGCCTGATTCCAGAAGTTGACTATTCCTCTCGCGTCGATCTCGA
>CAZFZB010000194.1:0-1996 GCA_964523415.1 uncultured Chromatiaceae bacterium
TGGGGAATCCTTGGGTTGCAGCTTTTGCTGCACCCAACCCAGCGCCAGGGTGTGCTGGGAACCGGGTAATCTGGGCGGATCCACTCGTGTGGCTTGGCGTCTCCTCAATCCTCCTGCAACAAGGTCAGCTCGTTTTCCGCTTGCCGCAGGCGGAGGGCCAGGGTGCGGGCCAGGCCCTGAAGCATGTTGAAGCCCAGCCGCTTGTGCTCCTCGGTCAAGAGATCAAAGTTCTTGCGCGATAGGGTATAGAGGAGGGTGTCGGTCAGGGCAACAGCCTCATTGGTACGCGGTCGATCGTCGAGGAAGGAGAGGCCGCCAAAAAAGTCGCCGCGCCCGTAGGTGGCGATATGGCGGCTGTTGCCGTTGCCGACGGGCACAAACAGGCGCACCGCGCCGCGCCGGATCCAGTAGATACCGTCGCCCTCGGACCCTGTTGCGAATATGACATCTCCGGCCTTGTAGCTGCGTTCCTCTAGGCGCGTTTCCAGATCCTGTAGGGTTTCATCCTTTCTTTGGCTAAAAATCTCCATATCCTGTAACAGGAGGGGCGGCTCCTCCTCTTCCAGCACCGCCAGGGGGGCATCCCTTTCGCCCAGGAGACGATCCTCGACCCATTCGATGGCATTATCCAGGGTCGGAAAGACGCGCATCAGCGACTTGTCGGGGATGATGACGGCGGTCTGTTCGAGAAATTCCCTTAGGTTACGACCGTTAGGGAGCATTTCAGGAACCCCGGAGAGAATCAGCAGGGCGCCCTTTTCCTGGAGGCCATCCCGAACTATGCCCAGCAGGTGAGCCGCGGTAACGTCCATCGACTGGACTCGCCGCAGGTCGAGGATCATGTAGTGGCGCTTGCCGAATTCGGGTTCCAGTTGGGAATAGAGTTGCTGGGAGGTGCCAAAGAAGAGGCTGCCCTGGAGTTCGAAGATGACGGCCTGGTCGCCCCTTTTCTCGATAATGCTTAATTCCGATTCCGTGCGTTTCCAGGTGGACGATGTCTGGTTGACGTAAAGCTTGCGGCGGACGACGGCGCCTCCGATCTGCTCGCGCACGAAGAGGAGTATGGCCAAGGCCACGCCCGTGCCCGAGGCCGCGATCAACCCGATGGTCAGTGCGACCAGAATAACGGCCAGGACCACTACGAAATCGAAGACGGTCGCTCGTGATTGGATGAAGTGCAGGGGTTCGCGATCAATCATGCGAATACCGACGACGATGAGGACGCCTGCCAGGGCGGCAACCGGGATCCAGGCCAGGAAGGAGCCAAGCAGGAGGGCGGCGGCGAGGGCAAAGACGCCCTCGAGGATGCCCGAAACCCGGGAGTGACCACCGCTGTTGAGATTGACCAGGGTGGGGCCCATGGCGCCAGCCCCAGGGACACCCCCTACGGAGGCGGAGCAGATATTAGCGACACCCTGGGCGACCAATTCACGGTTGGAGTCGTGGCGGCTACGCGTCAGTTGATCGACCACGACGCAGGTTTTCAGGGTGTCGATGGAGAGCAGCACCGCCAGGGTCGCGGCCATGCCGAAGAGTCCGGCCACCTGGCCCAGGCGTAGATCGCCAATGTCCTGCCAATGTCCCGAAATAGCAGCGATCAGGCCATCCTGTTGGGCACCCATGGGTCCAACTATCAAGGGGTTGCCATCGAGTTGCCATAGCGTCGGGTCAACCATCTCCGCCAAACCAAAATAGGTCACTAGGCCAGCTAGGATGCCCATGATGGTCCCGGGAATCAGCTTCGTCAGCTTGGGTCCGACGAAGGTGAAGAATAGGGTAGCACCAGCCACGGCGACTGCCCGCCAGTCCCAGAGGGTCGGTGCCACCAGGATTTCCCACCAGTGGCGGCCCGGTGTGCCAAGAAAGATGGGGATCTGGCTGCCGATAATGATGAGTCCGACACCGGACATATAACCGCTGACTACCGGATAGGGGATGAATTTGATGAGTCGGCCGATACCCACGAAGCCGAGTAGCATCTGACCGAGACCCGTAA
>CAZFZB010000194.1:2096-3542 GCA_964523415.1 uncultured Chromatiaceae bacterium
ATGGTGACGCCAAAGGCGATCGAGGAAGGGAGTACCACCAGCATGGCCGCCAGGCCACCCCAGAAGTCACCCATGTCGGTTTTAAAGTTTTTGGCAAAGGCGGTTGCGTTCATGTTCCCGTCCACCGATAAAGGTTTTGAGTTCGGATGGTCATCCCTTCTCCCTTGGATGGGGACATGCGACCAAATCCCCAGTTGAAGCAATATGTATGCCAAGCAACCCTTAAGAGGCCATTATTCAAAAAATCAAGCATCTGTCAGTGTGTGATAACTAGGAACAGCCTGACCGATTGTAGGCATGGCGAAGCCATGGTTGCACCCAATGCAAAAGATAACCAATCATTACATATTGTTATGATGGACAGAGGGCTTCCGGGGTGCAGCATTCGCTGCACCCCCCTTTAGGCTGGAAGGGGGAGTGCTAGGCCCGCTGCATGACTTGTAGGCGGCGGTTCAGGGATTGGCGACTGATGCCGAGGAGCATGGCGGCGATGCCCTGGTTGTGATTAGCACGGCGCATGGCCTCATCAACGAGAAAGATGTCGGCTTCCTTCAGGGTGGGAAACCGCCCGGGTATGGCCAGTGTCAGGCCATCCTCGGGATGTGTAAGGGGCGGCTCGGTGCCGGAGCGATCTCGTTTGATGACCTGTTGAAAGCTGTCAAGGGCCAGGACGGTTCCGCCCCGGTGCTGGGCCACGGCATTGAAGACCAGAGCGCGCAATTCACGGATGTTGCCAGGGAAATCATAGAGGGATAGGAGGGTGAGCAATTCTCCGGGGATGCGAGGCGATGGGCGCCCCAGGGATTGGGACGCCTCGTCAATGAAGTGCTGGAGCAATAGCGGCAGATCATCCAGGCGTTCGCGCAGTGGGGGCAGTTCGATGGGGTGGCTGGAGAGGCGAAAGAAGAGGTCTTGTCGGAATTTGCCACGATCCATGCGTCGGTGGAGGGGCTGGTTGGTGGCGGCGAGGATACGGGCATCGGCGGTGCGCGGGACGTCCGAACCAATGGGGTAATAGCTTTGGGCTTGCAGTAGGCGTAATAATTTGACCTGAGAAGCGGGTTTCAGATCGCCAATCTCGTCCAGAAAGAGGGTGCCACCTACCGCCTTGGCGATCAGACCCTCCCTTTCCCGGTCGGCACCCGTGAAGGCGCCGCGTACATGGCCAAAGAGCGTGTCCGAGAAAAGGTTGTCATCGAGTCCGGCCGCGTTTAGGCAGACCATCTCGCCGCTGCGACCACTAATGCGATGGATGGCCTGGGCGATGAGTTCCTTACCGGTGCCCGTTTCACCGGTAATGAGGACGGGTTCACCAGAATCGGCGATGGCCTCGACATAGCGAAAGAGCCGTTGCATCTGGTGATTGCGGCTGATGATGGGGGCGAATGCCTCCGGGTGGCCTATGCCCTCCCCCATGAGGCTGGTTCGCAGTGAGCCGATCTCCTG
>CAZFZB010000195.1:0-3474 GCA_964523415.1 uncultured Chromatiaceae bacterium
CTGGAACGCCTGGGGACCCTCCCATGCGGATTGTTACCTTGGTTACTCTAGGTTCGCGTCTGATCAGGCGGAACCCTCCTTCCGTCTGACCCGCACCCCCTTTCAGGCATTGCCCGGAGACGAAGGGCAGTCAACTGTCGTTGCTAGGTTCCGTTCATCCTAGAGGTTGCCGCCGCCAGTTGGGTCGCCCTCTTTTCCATATGGCTAAACAGGGTGCGGTAGAGGAGGCAGTAGGGGTCCTTGGCGAACAGGCTGAGACCGGCCGTGTGCGCCCGCACCGGGCAGCCACCGTGGCACAGCGCCAGGTAATCGCATTCAATGCAGTCGCCTTGCATGAGGTGGACGGGACGCTCGGTGAAACGCTGACGGGCCCCACTGGTGCTAAGAAGCGCGGTCAGGCTGTCGCTGTCAAAAATGTTACCGAAATGGAAATCCGGATAACTGGTAACCCAGCAGTCGCACTGGGCGACAAAGCCCCTGGCATCGATGGCGATGAGTTCATCGGCGCAGTTCTGCCCCCAGATGCAGGGCAGCGTGGCAGGACGATGAGAGAAGTAATTCATCAATTCGTCGAAAGGGCCGATGCGCACGTCGTTTGGGGCGTCGCGCTCGAGCCAGACATCGGCCAGTTCACAGTGGAATCGGGCCAGTTCCCGAACATCCAGTTGCATGTCACGCTTGGCGTCGTTTGTCCGACCCCCGGGAAAGGGTGTGTTGATCTGAAAATCCCGCACGCCGAGCTCATCAACGAGGTGTTCGTAGAAGCGTACGGCGCCGATCTCGAGCGTCGCCTGGTTCAGTACCGAGATGACCTTGACGTCGATGCCCGCCGCGCGCGCCGCGCGCACATTGCTTGACCAGAGGGCGTCATAATGCTCCGGGCCATGCCCCCGCACCCTACGATACAGGTTGGGATAGTCGAGGGAGGTGCTCAGGCTGTTGCCGAACATCTCGGCGATGACCCGATTCCACCGGGGACTGTAAGCCAGCATGTTGGTCTGCAAGCCGTGCTGGACGCCTATCCCGTGCGCCGCCGCGGCGTTTTGGATAAGGTCGAACGCCTCTTGGTACCAATCTGGCGCCAGGAGCATCGCCTCCCCACCCTGCCAGTGGATGGTGAGGGCCCCGATGTGCTGGGCCTCCATGTGGTCCAGCACCTTGTCGATGACCAGGGCGAGGCGCTCCAGGGAGAGGCGATCGCGGGTTCTGTCCTCGAAGCAATAGGCGCATGCGGCATTGCACTCGTTCGTGGGCAGGAGGATGAGGGACAAATGAGTTCCCTTCATCGTGAAGGGGTTCCTGCGTGCGGGACTGAGACGGCGAGATCGTTCCTGAGTTCGTCGGCCGCCTGCAGCAGGGTCTGGAGGAGGGCCTTGACGCCGGTGCAATCGTATTCGCGCCAAGGCCACTTGAAGTAACCCCGACAGGCCGCAAAGAAGGGGCATTCAGTGCATTCGCTACCCTCGGCAACCAGTCCGCCGCTCCAACGCGCTACAAAGCCCGTGAGATCTGGTCCTAGGTCGGCCGCCACCAATCTGCCAGGCGGCCGTTCAGTACCCTGGTCGTCAAGGTACCGTATCAGCGCCGGGTCCTCCTCCTGAATCGCCCAGAGGTTGGCGGGCTCCCGGCGGCACAGGGCGAACAGCAGGCTGTGGAAGAACTCGACTGGCTGGGTAATCGTCGACCCATGGAGGTACTGGTGCAGCAGGGGCATCAGGAACCCGGGCATCCGCGCCGAGGGTTGACCGATGTTGAGTCTTACAGCGAATTGCAGCGAGCAGGCCAATCTGGCGGCCTTTTCGAAGCCAATGGTGACAGGTAGCAACACCCGCACCGGGTGGTTGTCGAGCAATCTGGCGAAGCGGTAGAGGGAGGTAAAGTCCAGCGCCGGGTCGTCCAGCACCAGTTCAATAGGCAAACCGGCAGCCCACTGGACCAGCGCATCGGGATCGCTCTCTAGCGAGGTCAACTGGACGTAAGCCAGGTCCGCCAGGTCGTCCGCGCCCAGTCGGGAGACGAGGGCGGATGGGCAGTCACTGCGTACGACCAGAGCACGGCCGCGATAGGCCTCCAGTTGGGCTATCGGAACCTGGTAAAGGAGCGAAGCCGCCGGCAGACTCGAGGAGCAGGTCATCGAGGCGCCACCGGCGGGATCCTGGGTATGACGGCTGTACCGATCAGCGCCGGTTGATCCAGCTTCCGCCATAGCCACCGCCACGGCGATTGACCCAACCGGCACCGTCGCCGCGTGCATTGACCCAGCTACCGCCACTGCAACAGCCCCGGCGGTTTATCCAGCCCGCCTCGGCATTCTTTTGGTTCAAGAGGGCGCCACCAAACAGGGCGCCGGTGATCACTGCCTGCGACCATTTCCCAAGCCCGATGAGAAAGGTGCGCCGGCTCTGCACCTCCGGCTCCTCGACGACTTCAGGCGTTGGTTCGGGTGCGGGACGGTTGTTTTTCGGTTCGTGGTTGTCGGTCATGGCAAGATCTCCGCTACTTGGCTGCGTTCGGCTGCGTGGTTTCACCGCTACCGGTCATATGAGAGAAATGGATGGAGGAAAAGCGCCAACCGCCTCCCTCCTTGACCAGGACCGCGGAAAAATTAGCGACGAATTGCCGCCTATCCTCCTTTTTCTGGTCGCTGTATTGGCACACCGCCGTCAGCCAGAGCACGTCCCCCCGTGAACTCCCAGCGCCTTCGCCACACTGGACCTCCATGGTGTAGGGGTCGAAGTTCTCGGCGAAATGGGCGTAGGCATCTCGGACCTCCGTCTTCCCCACCCAGTGTTCGCCAGGACCCGTGCCCATCAGCATGATGTCATCACTGTCGGCATAGGTAGCCATGACACCATCGATATCGTGCGCATCCAACGCCTTATGCTGGGCTTGCCACAGGGTGTTGACCGCATCGATCGTCGGTTGCTCAACCTCCGCCCGCGCCAGCCCCACTGACAGAGTCGTTACCAATGCCAGTGCAGTTAGGGCCCTTTTCGTCATGGTGACTTCCTCTTGTTAACTAATTTTGTGAGAACCTCAAAAACCCTGATCAGGGAAACACCTTTCACCCACGCAGCGACATCCTCCTAGGCGACCTGCCACCGGCTCTAGGGTCTGCAGGACCATCCAATCCTTGAAGTTAACAGCCGGTTACCGCGAACGAAGCCCATCAGCACATGCCCTTGGCCCCTGTTGGATGCCACTACTGGCGAGGAGGTGCCGAGACCCGGGTGGGCTAATTAAGAGACGGGGCATCCGACCCTGCAACGCTATAAGCTAGCCTGTGCTGGCACCGAAGCACTTGTCATTTTGCGCCAGCCAGCCGTCATCAAGATGATCTGAAGCAACAAAAGGTCAAATCGATGGCCGGAAAATGAATCCCGCGATGTTGCGATACGCGGCATGGACCGCGCCTGAGGCCTGTAGCGAGGGCCAAAAAAGGCAAAACTACCAAACGAACCCATTTTTGTTCAA
>CAZFZB010000196.1:0-3441 GCA_964523415.1 uncultured Chromatiaceae bacterium
TGGGGTCCTTCTTCCCTATTGCCCACGGCGTGGTCTGCGGTACCCTGGTGGCCGCAGCGACCCGAGTCAATTGCGATGTCCTGTCCGCGCGAGCGCTAGGGCATCCGGCGCTGGCCAAGTACGCCACCGTCGGCCGTCTGCTGGGCGCGGACCCCCAGGAGAGCGACGACTCGGCCCGGGAATACTTGCTGTCAACCCTGGAGGCATGGACCCAAATAATGAAACTTCCCCTGCTGGGGGCCCTGGGCGTCACCGAGGGGGATTTTCCGCGCGTCCTGGCCCACTCGCGCGGCTCCAGCATGAAGACCAACCCCATCACCTTACACGACACCGAGATCGAGCGGATTCTGCGGATGCGACTGCGGGCAGCCACCTAAGTGATTCAGCCACCCCCCGGGGGCTTTGTGTTCTGGTTGCAGTAACCGCTAGCACCCTGCTGGGGCACCCTGTCCTATATTGCTATAACGCCTGAACAAGTAGTCGGCTTGGGTCACCCAATGCCGGGGAGGTTTCACCCCTGCCTGAGCGAGGGGCTCATAGCCTGTGTCGCCAGGTGCGGCGGCATGAGCCCAGGTGATAGGAGGGTCAAGGCATCAGAGATCGCCGCTGGCACCGGCTTCCATGATCTCCCGCAGGGTGTCGCGGACCTTGATGGCCTTTTCCAGCAGCGCTGGCGGCAAGTCCGCGGTGCGGATGACCAGATCCAGGTCCAGGGTCACCAGCCAGGTGTGGCCCTCCTGATCCTCGATGAGGGTGATGCGGCAGGGCAGATAGGCGGAAAAGTCGATGTCGTGCGCGAGCATGTCGTGGGCGATCAGGGCATCGCAGAACTGAAAGATCTCAACCCGCCGGCTCTCGATGCCCATGCTCCGCAATTGTTCTGACAAGGGCAAATGGGCGACCAGCTTGAAGTTCAAGGCGTTGGCGCGTAGTTTCATGGACTCGACGGCCTGATTGGCGTCAACATTTTCGGCCAAAGGCATTTTGAGCACCGTGTCTGCGATCTTGGGCATGGCCGCCGGTTCGGCAAACCCCAAGGGACTCATGAGCAATGCGGTCAGAGCCAGGAAGGCGATGGCGGTCAGTTTGCGCATCATTTGAACTCCTTGGGCGCGGGAGAGCCCAGTTGGGTAGGTTGGGGGCAACAGCCTTGGTTTTGGCGCCATTTTGGACCTTTCGTGGCGCTCTGCCAATGGGTTATGAGTCTCTAGTCGAGTCGGTTCTCCCTATCCTTCGCGGCCCGTTCCTTAGGTTGGCGCCACTGCTCAGCGTCTGCTCAGGGGGCCAGGAGGTAATGTTTTTCGACGGGCTCCAACACCTCCCAGGTGCAGGCCAGGCCGGCGGGGAAGGTGACGAGGTCGCCGCGCTGAAACTCCTGGGGCTCACCCTCCTCCGGGGTGACCCGGAAGCGCCCGCGCAGGACATAGCAGGTTTCGGTCTTGGTGTAATGCCAGGTAAAGGTCGAAATCTCCTTGCGCCAGAGTGGCCAATGATCGATCCCCAGTACCTCCAGCTTTGCGGGTGAAGGTTTGTGTTCGCAGCGGATTTCCTGGTCGAGGTCGGAAACGCTCATGGCTTGAACTCCGGTGTGAGGGGCGGCGTGGGTGGGATCGGTCCTGTAGACCCTCATGGAATGGGGGTGATGGTGAAGGCTTTTCAAGTCAAGGTCCTCCGGGGCACTCTATGGGGCATCCTATTGCGTCTCTAACTTTCATGTCGGAAACTCACGAGCCATGACAGCGGATCTTGAGAAGCTGGCCGAGGCGGTTGGCCATCGCCTTTTAAAACGCCAGGCCCTGCTCGCCACCGCCGAATCCTGTACCGGGGGTTGGATTGCCCAGGTGGTGACCTCGGTGCCGGGTTCCAGTGCCTGGTTCGATCGGGGCTTCGTCACTTACAGCAATCGGGCCAAACAGGAGATGCTGGGTGTTTCGCCGGCGGCCCTGGGCGTTCACGGCGCTGTCAGTGGTCCGGTGGTAGCGGAGATGGTGATGGGCGCCTTGCGCTATAGCCAGGCCCGGTATGCCCTGGCGGTGAGTGGGATCGCGGGGCCGGGGGGCGGTAGTGAGGACAAGCCCGTCGGCACCGTCTATCTGGCCTGGGCCCGTCGGGATATTGCCCCCAAGATCCAGTGTCGGCGGTTCGCGGGCAATCGCGAGGAAATCCGTCGCCAGACGGTGCTGTTGGCCCTGGAGCAACTTATCGAAATGCTCGACGCGGATGGCTAAGAATCTCTTCCTGGCCCTGTGGCCCGGCGCGGGGCAGCGTTTGGCTCTCTCCCAGCTCCAGTACCAACTGCCCCCCCAGGCCGGACGGCGCTCGACTCACCCCGAGGATATCCATCTCACCCTAGTCTTTTTGGGACCTGCCACCATGGAACAGCGCCAATGCGTCGAGGCGGCTGCGGGGCGGGTGCGGGGCCTCCCCTTCGAGTTGATTCTGGATCGGCTGGGCTCCTTCCCTCGGGCCAGGGTACTGTGGTGCGGAACTGAGTTTGCCCCGCCAGCCTTGAGTGATCTGGTTCTGGCATTGAGGGCGGAGTTGGTGGGCTGTGGCTTTGCCCTCGACAATCGGCCTTATCGACCTCATGCCACCCTGGCGCGCAAGGCGCCTGCTCTGGAGGCACGTACCCTGGAAATTCCCATCCGCTGGGGGGTGGATTCCTTCGTGCTCGCCTGTGGTCAGGAGGGTCCGCCCCCGCGTTATCGTGTCCTGCGGCGCTGGTATCTGGAGGGAACTCGCCGAATCGATCCCTGGCGTCATGACGACGCCAATCCTCTATGCGATACTTAGTTTCTTGAATTCGGGCCTGGCCAACTTGGCGCCAAGCGACGGCAACCCCCAATCAGGAGCAAAGATGGACGAAAACCGCAAGAAGGCGTTGGCCGCCGCCCTCAGCCAGATCGAGAAGCAATTCGGCAAGGGTTCGGTCATGCGCATGGGCGATGCCGGTGCCATCCGCAATGTGGAGGTTGTCTCCACAGGCTCCCTGGGCCTGGATATTGCCTTGGGGGTAGGGGGCTTGCCCCGGGGTCGGGTGGTGGAGATCTATGGTCCCGAGTCCTCCGGCAAGACGACCCTCACCCTGCATGTCGTTGCCGAGGCCCAGAGGCTGGGCGGTACCTGTGCCTTTGTCGATGCGGAACACGCCCTGGACCCGCTTTATGCCGGTCACTTGGGTGTCAAGATGGATGAATTGCTGGTGTCTCAACCGGATACGGGTGAGCAGGCCTTGGAGATCACCGACATGCTGGTGCGCTCCGGCGCCGTGGACGTCGTGGTCGTCGATTCGGTGGCGGCCCTGACGCCCAAGGCGGAAATAGAGGGTGAGATGGGCGACTCCCATGTCGGCCTGCAGGCCCGCCTCATGTCTCAGGCTCTGCGCAAACTGACCGGTAACATCAATCGCTCCAACTGCATGGTGGTCTTCATCAACCAGAT
>CAZFZB010000197.1:0-3430 GCA_964523415.1 uncultured Chromatiaceae bacterium
CTTCTGATTGAGGACGAGACCCACCATGGAACTCTCCACCCTGACCGCCGTATCCCCCATCGATGGCCGCTATGGTTCCAAGACCGAGGACCTGAGGCCCATCTTCAGCGAACTTGGACTGATCCGGCACCGGGTGTTGGTTGAGATCCGCTGGCTCCAGGCCCTGGCCGAGCACCCTGGTATCCCTGAGGTACCGCCCTTGTCCCATCGTGCCAACCATCTATTGGAGGGCATCGTCGCGAACTTCTCCGAAGAGGACGGACACCGGGTCAAGAACATCGAGCGCACCACCAACCATGACGTCAAGGCGGTGGAGTATTTCATCAAGGAACACATCGCCGGCAATGCGGAACTGGAGGCGATCAGCGAATTCATTCACTTTGCCTGCACCTCCGAGGACATCAATAATCTGGCCCATGCCCTGATGCTGAGGGAAGGACGGGGTCAGGTGCTGCTCCCCCTGATGGACGAAACCATCGCCGCCATCCGCGCCCTGGCGCACCGACTGGCGGACCAACCCATGCTGTCGCGCACCCATGGCCAGCCCGCCTCACCCACGACCCTGGGCAAGGAATTGGCCAATGTGGTGGCCCGCCTTGCCCGCCAACGCGATCAGGTTGCCGGTGTCCCCCTGCTGGCCAAGATCAACGGAGCCGTGGGTAACTACAACGCCCACCTCGCCGCCTATCCAGACCTGGATTGGCCCGGCCTGGCCCAAGGCTTCGTTGAGGGTTTTGGGCTGACCTGGAACCCCTACACGACCCAGATCGAGCCCCACGACTATATGGCGGAGTTGTTTGACGCCCTGGCCCGCTTCAATACCATCCTGATCGATTTCTGCCGCGATCTTTGGGGCTATATCTCCCTGGGCTATTTCCGCCAGCGGACCATCGCCGGCGAGGTAGGCTCATCGACCATGCCCCATAAGGTCAATCCCATCGACTTCGAAAACGCCGAGGGCAACCTGGGTCTGGCCAACGCCATCCTGGAACATCTGGCCCGCAAGCTACCCATCTCTCGCTGGCAACGGGACTTGACCGATTCCACCGTGCTGCGCAATCTGGGTGTCGGCTTTGCCCACTTGAGCATCGCCCTCCAGTCCGCCCAACGCGGCCTCGCCAAGCTGGAGCCCGACATCACCCGCCTCGCCGCCGATCTCGACGCCAATTGGGAGGTGCTGGCGGAACCCATCCAGACGGTGATGCGCCGCCATGGCATCGACAAGCCCTACGAGAAGCTCAAGGAACTCACCCGCGGGCATCACATCGGCCGCGAGGAGCTCATCCACTTTATTGATACCCTGGCTATCCCGGAGGACGCCAAGATCCGCCTTCGGGAAATGGCCCCGAGCACCTATGTCGGCAATGCCCCGGAACAGGCCAGGGCCAGCTAAGGGGCATCCCTGACCAGGGTGGCGGAAATCTCCAAGTTTGCCGGGGTGTCCAGTTTATTGCCGCGTTTCGCTGCTTTAGCAAGAAGCGGCACGGCTTGCCGGCTCAGCCTGACCAACGGCCAGGGTCTTTGACCCTTGGCCGGAGGATTAGCCTCTCAGCCGTAGGGACGCCGGTTGCCCGGCGCCCCCGGCACAGTCCCGGACGTGCAGTTTTCCCGCATCCGGTTCTTCGGTTGTACTCGCCTTCGCGCGAGCAAATGGTTCATGCAAACACCCGGTGCGTCGCTGGCCTCTCGGTGATGCGGGGCTTGGCGATGCCGAGCTTGGCTAAGGCGCGGTTGAACACCTGCCAAGTAAAGCTCTTGCGCTTGCCACCGCGCCGATTTAGCCATTTGAACGCATACTCCGTTGCCGTCTGGAAGAAACGCCACAGGTCCCGCGAGTTGCCCCGCAGGCCATAGTAGTTGTAGTGCCCAACCAGTCGGCGATTGAGCCCCTTGATGAAGTCCCTGCCCGGCAGGTGCCGGTGGCCCTTGATCCAGTCCTTAAGACGCTGCACCGCACCGCGGAGTTTCTTGCGGGCGGTGCGGCGTTTGACCCGCGGTGTACCTTCCCGATCCGGAAACCAGAACAACTCGAAACCGAGGAAAGTGACCCGCCGCGTCATGCTCGGATGAAAGCGGCTGAAACGCAAGACTTGCGTCTTCTCCGGCGCCACCTCTAGGCCGAACTTGGCCAACCGTTGAGGCAGTACCTTGAAGAACCGCTCGGCATCGTCGCGGAAGCGGAAGGCGCAGACGAAGTCGTCGGCGTACCGGCACAGCAGCGCCTCCCCGCGGCAGCGGAGCTTAACCACACGCTCGAACCAGAGGTCCAGAACATGGTGCAGATAGACGTTAGCCAGCACCGGTGAGACGATCCCGCCCTGCGGGGTCCCTGTGTCGGGATGCAGCACCGCACCATCGGTGTCCAGAATTCCCGCCTTGAGCCATTTCGCGATGAGAGTAAGAAAGGCGCTGTCGTCGATTCGCAACGCCAGCATCCGTAGCAGCCAATCGTGGTCGATGTGCTCGAAGAACCCACGGATGTCGGCTTCGACCAGAAAGCCGAATTTGCCGTACATCAGTTCGAAGGTCAGATCGCACACCGTGTCCTTGGCGTTGCGGCCCGGTCGATACCCGTGGGAGCAGTCGAGGAAGTCTTCCTCGTAGATCGCCCCCAACAACTTGGCACAGGCCAGTTGCACGAGCTTATCTTCCAGGGCGGGGATGCCCAGCGGCCTTTCCTTTCCGTTCTCTTTGGGGATGTAGACGCGCCGCACCAGCTTGGCCCGGTAGCGCCCCGCCTTCACGCGATCTGCCAGGTCGGCGATATTGCCTTCCAGATTGGCCGCGTAGATCTCTGCCGTCAGTCCGTCGACGCCGCTGGCTGCACCCTTATTCAATCCGTGCCAGCAGTGCATCAACAGCTCGGCATTCACCTCTCGGAAGAGGTTGCGAAAGCGGTGGTGTTTGCTCTCCTTCGCCCGATTTGCTATCCCCCGCAGTGAGGTTGGCTCGTGGTGATCCGATCCTGCCTGTCCGGCACGAGTTTCCTGTGCGGGCTGCGTACTCCCGTCGGGTCCTTCGCCATGTGGCTGGCTTTCCCAACCTCCGACTACTATGCCCGATAAGACACCTCCTTGGCATACGGCCGTCGCCGGCCTGCCTGAACGCTCCATGCTCAACGCGTCCACCCGAGCGCACGCCGTGTCAGGGCTCTTCACCCGTTCGTGTCCCAGCCCGGTCGGTTTCATCGTTTCACCTCGTCCAGGAGCCCTGGGGGCTTCCCGAGTTCTCCAGCGTCTCTCTTCCTGCATGCCACGGCCTGAGGACTCCGGCGGACCTCCACACCCAAGCCATAAAGGGTGCTTCGTGTTGCCTTCCAGGACGTTAAAACTGTCGGCATCCGCAATAAGCTTATTTCGAAGCTGTACCAGCACTTCAGGGAGCGCGACCTCCCCTACGGCCTACAGGATTCTCTGTGTACGCTTGCCCC
>CAZFZB010000198.1:0-3381 GCA_964523415.1 uncultured Chromatiaceae bacterium
TGGAACCAGCATGATGAGCGAACTCGACCCCCCCCTCGGTCCCACGGTCGGGGCCATGATCACCGATTCCAGACGCATCACTCCCCCTGAATCGGAGGAGGTACGGCATCTCAACCTGCGGGTCGCGGACCCTGCCTTCCAGTTCGTCGAGGGGCAGAGCGTCGGTGTGGTCGTGCCAGGACCCCACCCCTTCGGGAATCCCTATCATGTGCGACGCTACTCTATCGCCAATGCCCGTCCTCGGCCCCAGGACGAAACCGTGGACCTGGAGATACTGGTACGCCGTTGCTTCTACATCGACGAAATCAGCGGCGAGCGCTTCCCTGGCATCGCCTCCAACTTCCTCTGCGATGCCAAACCCGGCGATCAGATTACCCTCACGGGCCCCTTCCGAAGCCCATTCCAGATGCCCCCGGACAAGGATGCCAACCTGCTTATGATAGGCACGGGTACGGGGATAGCCCCCTTCCGCGCCTTCGCCCAACTCATTTACGAACGGCGCGGCGGTTGGGATGGGCAGGTCCGCCTCTATTACGGCGGCCGCACCGGCCTGGATTTAGCATATGCCAACGACGAGGCAACCGACATAGCCGACTACTACGACCAGGCCAGCTTCAAGGCCTTCAAATCCCTGGCCTCCCACACCTTGATGCGTTCCTCTGACGCTCTTGCACTGGGTCTTCAGGAGAACATCGGCGAGGCCTGGTCACTCCTCCAGAAACCCAATACCTACATCTTTCTCGCCGGCCTCGGTAAGATTGCCCAGGTCTTCGACAAGGTCATGGGTGGTCGCGCCGGTTCACCGGAGGCCTGGCAGGACATTAAACAGCGGCTGATCCGGGAGAAACGGTGGTCGGAGCTGATTTACTGAGGAACCCAGGCCCCACCTTCCAGACTGGTGGGGCTGGGTGTCTATAAGGGATCCGTCTAAGGGCAGGTAGTCCTGTCTCCCACTTCAATCACGATCTTTTGATAAAGCCCGCGAAAGGAAGTGACCTTTTCATAGGCAGCTATGGCAGCATCCTGGGGCAACATTTCCCTGATTTCCCTCTTCCAGAGATCCAGGGCGAAGGGTTCCAGGGTGGCCAAGATCATCTTCATAACCAAGCGCAGAGGATGGCCCTGCTCTGGGCCATGATAATCGATGATAACGACCTTGCCGCCCGGCCTGGTCACGCGCAGGGCCTCGGCCAGGGTGGCACGCCTCACCTCCTCCGGCTGCTCATGGAGCAGGAAGAAGAGCAGCGTCCTATCGAAAGACCCATCCTCGAAGCTTAAGGACCGCGAATCTTCCTGATGCAGATGAATCCGGCCATCTGGAAGCAATTTTTTTCGCAGATTGGCAAGCTGGATAGGGGCCACATCGATGATATCCAGCAGGTCCCGCGAACCCAACTGTCCCGCCACCCGCTGGGTGAGATCACCATAAACACAAGCTACCTGCAGGAGACGCTGCCCCTCATTACCTGCGAGTTCCCCTAAAGCCTCGTCGCACAGGCGCTGGTAATTTCCCCAGAGGATTAAATTGACCAGCCACTCACGTTCAAAGAGGAAAACGGCCCGAGGGTGCAGGTAGGCCCACCAGTACACGCGTTGGAGATAATCCGGGATGGGGGGTGCCGCAATTTCGCCGGACAGGCCGTCAGGGGAGTAGGACATGCTTCTTCCTCAAGGGCAAAGGACTGATTGGATGATCAGGGCCGAGGTTCGATAACTCGGAATGTAGGTTATGGCTCAGACCATCCTTGATGGACGCTAGGAATGGTCTCTCCCTGACCGATCTCGGCATACGCTAACTACCAGTGCCATCGCCAGAACCCTGACCTCACCGAACAAAATCCCACAATCCCCGCGTCTACCAGGGTGAAGGACGGGAAAATGGATTTCCGGTTCGGCGAAGTGGCGAAGATGCGCCTTTCTACTAGTTGGAATTTATTTTGGCGACCTTCGATGCCCGTGCATTATTTACTAACAGGACTATTAGTGACAATTATGTTACGAAAAAAATTATCTGGGCTTAAGTTTGTAAGTCTGATGGCAGCCTAAGCAGAGTTCAACCCCGTTCTAAAGCAGGGGCAAGGCCAGGACCGCCAATCCCATGCAGGGGACAAATGCCTCCTGGCCCCGAATCAGACACTGAGTTGACGATACCGGAAACAATCCAGGGTGTGGTCGTTCATCATCCCGACCGCCTGCATCAGGGCCTGACAGATAGTGCTGCCGACGAAGCGGAAGCCTCGCCGCTTGAGTTCACGACTCATCTTATCCGACTCCGCCGTCCTGGCGGGGATCTGCGCCAGGCTGGTCCAAGCATTTTGCCTGGGCACTTGATCCACAAAGCCCCAGAGCAGGCTGGCCAGAGTCTCGCCTTGCTCATAAAGGTCCAGCAAGGCACGGGCGTTGCTCACCGTTGACTCCACCTTGAGCCGGTTGCGGATGATCTCTGGGTTCGCCAGGAGTTCCGCCACCCTCACCTGGTCGAATTGAGCGATGGCCATCGGGTCGAAGTTCAGGAATGCGCGGCGATAACCCTCGCGCTTACGGAGGATTGTCAACCAGGACAGACCCGCTTGGGCTCCTTCCAGGGTCAACATCTCGAACAGGTGGCGGTCGTCCCTACTGGGCACGCCCCATTCGAAGTCGTGATAGTCCACGTAGAGGGGATCAGTTCCACACCAGGCACAGCGCACTAGGGCGTCGTTGCTCATTGTGGCAGGCGGTCCAGGATACCGAACAAGGCGCTCTTGAGTAGTTCAAAATTCTCTGGTGGGGCTGCCAGCATGCGTGCGGCGGTCTGCACATGGGTGCCGGGAACCAGTTCTTCAGCACAGGCGGCACAAATGCCTGCGACGCTCTCCGGGGTAGACTCCAGATGGAACTGGAGGCCCAATACCCGTCCCTCGTACAGGAAGGCCTGCTGCTCACAGGCAGCGCTACGGGCCAAATGAACCGCACCTGCGGGTGGATCGAAGGTATCACCATGCCAATGAAAGACCTGGAGCGAGGGCGGCAGAAAACCACTGACTGGCGATGACTGTCCTTCAGGAGTCAGGACGATGGGCATCCAGCCGATCTCTCGCTCGTGGTGGCGATAAACGCGCGCTCCCAGGGCCTCAGCGAGCAACTGGGCTCCGAGACATACTCCAACTAGGGTCTTACCCGCCGCGATGCTCCGGCGTATCAGGTCCTTTTCTCCCGCTAGCCAAGAGTAGCAGGCCTCGTCCCCCACCCCCATAGGCCCACCCATAATCACCAGCCAATCAAAATCCGCCAACCTAGGCGGCGCCACTCCTTCATACAGCGGTGTCACATGCAGTAAGTGACCACGCGTTGCGGCCCACTCAGCAATTCTGAAGGGTCCCTCGAAGGGGACGTGTTGCA
>CAZFZB010000199.1:0-3347 GCA_964523415.1 uncultured Chromatiaceae bacterium
CTTTATCGCTCTCAATATGGCCGCCATCCCACATGACTTACTGGAATCTGAACTCTTCGGCCATGAACGTGGGGCCTTTACGGGTGCTCAGGCTCGGCGCGAGGGCAGGTTTGAGCAAGCCCATGGGGGCACGCTTTTTCTGGATGAGATCGGTGACATGCCGGCGGAACTCCAGACACGTTTACTACGCGTCTTATCGGACGGTGAGTTCTACCGGGTGGGTGGCTTGGCTCCTGTCAGGGTAGATACGCGGATCATCGCTGCCACACACCAGAACCTCGAGCTACTCGTTCAGCAGGGCCGATTTCGTGAGGACCTTTTCCATCGTCTCAATGTTATTCGCATCCACCTCCCGGCTTTGCGGGAGCGGCGCGAAGATATTCCCTTGCTAATGAAACACTTTCTGGCTTCCGCCGCAATGGAGTTAGGGTGTGAGTCCAAGGTTCTTTCCCCTGGCGCCGCAGAACGCCTCGCCAGCCTCGACTGGCCCGGTAATGTCCGCCAACTGGAAAACACCGCACGCTGGCTCACAGTAATGGCAGCAGGCAAGGAAATACATATCGAAGACCTGCCTGCCGAACTTGCGTCACCAATCAGTAACCGCGAAATTGACGATTCGTGGCTAACAGCCCTGCGTCGATGGGCGCGGGATCATCTCAAGGGGGGTGGGACAGGCTTGTTGGATATCGCCCTGCCATCCCTAGAACTTACTCTCATCGGGGTCGCCTTGGAACATACCGAAGGACGCAGACAGGATGCCGCTCGCATCCTTGGATGGGGCCGCAATACCCTTACACGCAAAATTAAAGAACTCAGGATAGATGTTGAAGGGAATAACCCGGAGGAACATGTCTCACCTGACTGATGTCTTTTAAAGTCCCTGTCCGGCCCCAACGTGTCAAAGTAAAGTTAGTCAAAAACCTAAGTTTAATAATGGATAGCTCCAGCATTGAATTGCCCGGCTCCGAGTTAGAGACCATCCATACAGAGGATGGTTGCTTAAGAATCTCCTTTTCCCGAGTCATCATCATCAAGACCATGACGGGTTCCAGTGAGAGAACCCGCTGGTGGCAGAGGGGTGACCTAGTAATGGAAGGGGCCGAAATGGATGTAGCCTTGCCATTAGGTCCGTTGGTATGTGCGGGGGGGGATATCGAGGATAACATTTTCACCTATCGTGACATGATCCCATTGCCACTGGTGAGCAGAGGATGTGTCGGATGTGACCTCGGCTTCTATGACACAAACGCCCGCCTAAAGGTAACGGCCTCGGCTATGCGTATGGAAATGAAGGGGTTGCCCAAATATATTGAACATATGCGGCCCGTCTGAGTGATGTTGCCGTCTCCAGTCCTGAGTGTCTTGATTTCTCCCATTCAGCCATGCTTTGAAGGAAATACCTTGCTCTCTAATTAACGATTCCCGTCAACTTTCAGGGAGGCGATGAGATGCGCAAGGCGGGATGTTTCGGGCAGGCGAAAGCGTGTAGTGCAGGCCAGGACATAGCGGACCGCTGCCTCCAAGCCGATCTTGTGTCCCACTGAGACATAGAGGGGCTGGGTATTGCGCCGGGTGCGCACTAGCGTACCTATGATTTCACCTTGGTCCCAAAGGGGTGTTTGGTCTCCCTTCTCGGATCCTAGAGGACCGTGTTTGCCGATCAGACGGGATTTGGCAACGCCGATACTCGGCAGACCCGTGAGGATACCCAAATGGCAAGCAAGTCCAAAGCGGCGAGGGTGAGCATAACCCTGACCGTCGCATAGCAACAGATCCGGAGGTTCGCTCAAGTTTGCCAGGGCATCCAGCAGGGCAGGAACTTCGCGAAAGGATAACAGGCCTGGCACATAGGGAAAATCCGTATTCCGAAGCGCGAAGGAACTTTCCAGGAGTTGTAGTTCAGGGAAGGAAAGAACCGCGACTCCCGCGCGTATTACTGACTGTTCCCCAGAAGGAAGTCCCACATCAAGCCCAGCCACCCGAAGTACCTGGAACACAGCATCCTTACGCACCACCTGGTTACGCAATTGCTCCTGGAGCCTGCGGGCCTCGGGGATCTTAGTGGGCCAATAGTGAAAATTGTTCATTGACCACCCTTTGGACGATTCCAGCCATGAGATTTTATCCTTTTGGCTTGCGATTACACCCTGGGTCGGTAAAGATCAGGCCCTTTCTCAGTGCATGCAACCCTAGCGGAGTACCCATGGCTCTGGAACTCTACAACAATGGCCATCATGTTTGCCTCCTCTTCCAAAATTTGGTGATTGGGGAGGCAGTACAGGCCAATCAGGCCCTGATTCTGGATCAGGGCGAGGCAGCCCTACTGGATCCAGGGGGTGGCATGACGTTCGGGGCCCTCCAGAGTGCCCTCATTGAATATTTGGGATGTAACGGACCCAATTACGTCCTGGCCTCTCACCAGGATCCGGACATCATCTCCTCCTTGGACCTCTGGCTGACACAAACCCCATGCAGAATCGTGATACCGGCGGTGTGGGAGCGGTTTATTCCACACCTGACGCATCCAGGCAAGCTTGCCGATCGCGTTATCCCTATTTCCGATCAAGGGCAAAATTTGCCCCTCGGCAACTCGCAACTTCGTGCCCTGCCCGCACACTTTCTTCATGCGGAAGGCAACTTTTCCTTCTATGACCCAACCAGTCGTATCTTGTTTTCGGGCGATATTGGGGCAAACTTTCCCCACCATGAGCTTCATAAACCGGTGACAAATTTGGGGGAAATCCTGCCTTGGTTGGAGCCCTTCCACCGTCGCTTTATGGGTTCCAACAAGGTTTGCCGCTACTGGGCCGATATGGTGCGGGGGCTGGCCATCGACAAGTTGGTGCCCCAGCATGGCCGATTTATTGAGGGTGCTGAGGTAGTGCAGGAATTCATTAACTGGTTTGCGGAACTTGAATGCGGTATCGATTTGGTCGGCCCGGCCCTTTACCAGCAACCACGAATGGATGCCTGATCACAGGTTGGTATCCAAACATCACAAAAATACCCGCTATTATGCGGGTATTTGATGCCGGAATATGGCAAGCACACCAAAGGGGTGAATGCCAGCCCAGAATTCGGGTTAATAATTACGGGCAGAGCCGACGATCTCGTGGGCTAAATCAACGACACGAGTTGCCATCTCACTGTATTCATGGCGATAATTAGAAAGGAGACCATCTTCGGACGCCCAATAATCCTTACCAGTGATGCCATGTTCATGCTCATGAGCAATGAATTGCTTCTGCATTTGTAGCATCTTGTCGATCAGTTCTTGCTTCTCTTTTTTCAAAGCCGCAATGTCACTCATGGATCTCACCCCCAAAAGCCTAGGTCAATCTTGAATT
>CAZFZB010000200.1:0-1743 GCA_964523415.1 uncultured Chromatiaceae bacterium
CTACGGGCAAGACCAACAGGTAACGCAGACATAGCCTACCGATATGGGCCCCTCGAACGGCTGGTTCGGCAGGGCGGCCGGGGGCCACCCTGCCCAAGCCGCTCAGCCAGGCTAATCGTCGCTGCTCAGGATGATCCTGGCGCTCGCCGGCTTGCCCACGGCGTAGGCAGCACGCGCCCGCAGTTTCAGAATGATGGTCTCAGGAGGCTCCACCAGGTTGTCCTGGAGCGGGACCAGGGTCTTGGTTACCTGACTGGCGCCTGCTGGGAAGGTGATGCTCGCGCCAAGGGCCTGATAGTCCTGACCGGCGGTGGCGGTGCCCGTCACCTGATAGCTGGCGGTGAGGGCGCTGGTGGTAGCCCCGGTGCGGGTGAAGGTAAAGGTACCAGTGGTCAGGCCCGCCTCAGTGGCGACATTGTCGGTGGCGGCAATGGTGACCTGGGGCACGAAGCGGGCCCTGACCGTGCAGGGGGCGGTGATGGGTCCGGTGGTGTAGCGCTTGCCGCTCAGACTGCCGCCGCAACCGGTGACGATGGCGTTGTAACCGGGGTCTGGGGTGACGGTGAAGCGGGTGGTGAGGCCGGAGGCTACCTGGCGCGCGGCGGGGCTGATGCGTCCGTGGGCGCCGGCCCTGGCGGCAACCCGAATCAGGGTCGTGGCCGACACCTCGTTGGAATAGCCAGAAAATCCCGCCGTGTTGGCGGCACGGACGCGGTAGTCATAGGTGACGGCGGCGTTCAGACCCGTATCGACGTAACCGGTGGCGTTGGCCCCCAAGGTCGCCACTGGCGCCCAGTTGCCACCGCCGCTGCGCCGTTCGATCTGGAAGCTCAGTTCGTTGTTGCTGGTATCGGTCCAGGAGAGGGTAACGCGCGCGCTAGAAATGGCCTGGACGCCAAGGCCGATGGGCGCCGACGGCAGGTCAAGGGCGAAATTCATCAAGGGGACCGGACGGAAACTGGGGAAGAGGGTGCCATCGCCCAATTGCCCGTAGTCGTTTCTGCCCCAGGCCCAGAGGCGGCCGTCGGAGGTTAGGGCCAGGGTGTGATAATAGCCGGCGGCCATGGCGGTGACCCCGGTAAGAACCTGGGTGGGCGTAGCGGAGAAGACTGCCGCCCCGGTGCCCAGTTGCCCGTTCCAGTTCCCTCCCCAGGCCCAGAGGCTACCGTCCCTCTTGAGGGCCAGGGAGTGAAGCCCCCCGGCAGCAACGGCGACGACCCCGGTCAGGATCTGGGTGGGCCTGGTGCGGTTAGAGGTGGTGCCGTCGCCCAGTGCCCCATAATCGTTTCGCCCCCAGGCCCAGAGGCTGCCATCGGCCTTGAGGGCCAGGGTGTGATAAAACCCTGCCGCCAGGGAGACGACCCCGTCGAGGACCGAGGTGGGGGTAGTGCGAGTGGTTAGGGTGCCGTCGCCCACCTGCCCATAAGGGTTATAACCCCAGGCCCAAAGACTGCCATCGGTTTCAAGGGCGAGGGAATGCTGATACCCGGCGGCCATGGCGGCGATCCCGGTCAGAATCTGGGTAGGGGTATGACGATCCGCGGTCGTGCCGTCGCCGATTTGCCCCGAGGCATTCCAGCCCCAGGCCCAGAGGCTGCCGTCGGTCTTGAGGGCGAGGGAGTGCTCATACCCGGCGGCCGTGGCGGCGATCCCGGACAGGATCTGGGTGGGCCGGTAACGGCTAGTGGTCGTGCCATCCCCTAATTGTCCGACCAGGTTATCGCCCCAGGCCCAGAGACTGCC
>CAZFZB010000200.1:1843-3334 GCA_964523415.1 uncultured Chromatiaceae bacterium
GCCCCAGGCCCAGAGACTGCCATCGAAGCCGATCAGCAGGCTGTGAAGCCCCCCGGCGGCAAGGCGCCACTCCGGGGTGGCGATGGCCATCGCCTCGTTGGAATAACCGGAGAGGCCGACGCCATTGAGGGCGCGCACCCGGTAGTAGAGACCGATGTTGGTGTCCGGAACCTTATCGGTATGGATCACGGTATTGGCCGGCACCGTGGCGATCAGGTCCCAGGTGCCGCCCGCCCCGGTCTTGCGCTCGATCTGCACTTCAGTCTCGTTGTCGCTGCCATCCTCCCAGAGCAACAGGATCTGGCTAGGGGACAAGACCTTGGCCGTGAGGTTGTCAGGGGCGTTGGGCACCGTCAGGGTCGTGAAGGCCTGGTTGGAGTAGCTGGAATAACCCGCCGCATTGGCGGCGCGGACCCGGTAGAAATAGGTATCCGGGCCGGCGAGGCTGGTATCGGCATAGGTCGTGGCATTGGCCGCCAGGGTTGCGATCTCACCCCAGGTGCCGTTGGTGCCGGTCTTGCGCTCCACCCGATAGTCGGTTTCGCCGGCGCTGTTGTCGGTCCAGGCAAGGTCAATCTGGGCGGCGGAGACGGCACTCGCGCCTAGGCCCGTCGGTGCCTTGGGGAGCAGGGGCGAGGTCACCTCCGGGGTGTAAGTGGAATAACCCGCCGTGTTGTAACTTCGCACCCGGTAGCCGTAGCTGACGCCCTCGCTCAGACCGGCATCGCTGTAACCAGTAGCGTTTGCCGCTAGGGTCGCTAGTAGGGTCCAGGTCCCCGCGTCCGTACGCCGTTCGACCTCGAAGCCCAATTCGCTGTCGCTGCCATCGGTCCAGGCGAGGCTGATGGAGGAGGTGGAAACGGCCTGGACGGCCAGGTCGGTGGGCGCGGCCGGCGGGTCCGTGGCTATGCCGATGGTCTGGGTCGGGCCGACGCGGCTAGTGGTAGTGCCATCCCCGAGTTGCCCGTAACTGTTGGCACCCCAGGCCCAGAGGCGGCCGTCGCTGGTGAGGGCCAGGCTGTGATAATAGCCGGCGGCCAGTGTAAGGACGTCGGTCAGGACCTGGGTGGGCGTGGTACGGGTGGTGGTGGTGCCGTCACCCAGTTGCCCGGCTCCGTTATTGCCCCAGGCCTGGAGGTTGCCATCGATGGTGAGGGCCAGGCTGTGTTCTATCCCGGCAGCCATGGCGGCAACCCCGGTGAGGATCGGGATGGGGGTATGAACTTCCGTAGTCGTGCCGTCGCCCAATTGGCCAAAATTATTACGACCCCAGGCCAAGAGTACTGTCGTCGGTCAGGAGGGCCAGGCTGTGGTAGCCCCCGGCGGCCAAGGCAGCGACTCCGGTGAGAATCGGGGTGGGCGTGGTGCGGGTAAGGGTGGTGTCGTCGCCAAGTTGCCCAAAGCTATTGGCACCCCAGGCCCAAAGGTTGCCGTCGCTCGTGAGGGCCAGGCTATGAAAATAGCCCGCGGCCATAGCGGTAACCCCGGTGA
>CAZFZB010000201.1:0-3321 GCA_964523415.1 uncultured Chromatiaceae bacterium
ATCCTCACCCTGACCGCCACCCCCATCCCCCGTACCCTCAACATGGCCATGTCCGGGCTGAGAGATCTCTCGATAATCGCCACCCCCCCGGTGGCGCGGCACCCCATCAAGACCTTTGTCACCCCTTGGAACGATACCCTCATCCAAGAGGCGGTGCTACGCGAACTCAAGCGCGGGGGTCAGGTTTATTTTCTCCACAACGAGGTGGAGACCATCGAGAACATGGCCCAGAAGCTGGAGGCCTTGGTGCCGGAGGCGCGGGTGCGGGTCGCCCATGGCCAGATGCGGGAGCGCGACCTGGAGCGGGTCATGCGGGACTTCTATCACCAACGCTTCAATCTGCTGGTATGCACAACCATCATCGAGAGCGGCATCGATATTCCCAGCGCTAATACCATTCTGATGAACCGTGCCGACAAGCTGGGCCTGGCCCAACTCCACCAGTTGCGCGGCCGGGTCGGGCGGTCCCATCACCGCGCCTATGCCTATCTGATCACGCCCCCGGCGGGGCTGATGACAGCGGACGCCAAGAAGCGCCTGGAGGCCATCGAATCCCTGGAGGAGTTGGGGGCCGGCTTCACCCTGGCGACCCACGATCTGGAGATCCGCGGCGCCGGCGAACTGCTCGGCGACGAGCAGAGCGGCCAAATCCACGAGGTCGGTTTCAGCCTCTATATGGACCTGCTGGAGCGGGCTGTCGATGCCCTCAAGGCCGGACGGGTGATGGAACTGGACCGGCCTCTGGATCACGGCGCCGAGATCGACCTGGGACTGCCCGCCCTGCTACCCGCCGATTACCTGCCAGACGTCCACGGACGCCTGGTCATGTACAAGCGTATCGCCAGCGCCCCCGACGCCCAGGAATTGCGGGAACTCCAGGTTGAGATGATCGACCGCTTCGGTCTGTTGCCGGAGCCAGCCCGCAACCTATTTGCCATTACCGAATTGAAGCTCGCCATCCAACCCCTGGGTATCCGCAAGCTCGAGGCGGGCCCCGGGGGTGGGCGCATCCTCTTTGGGGACCAGCCCAGGATAGACCCCCTGCGGCTGATCCAAATCATGCAGAGCCGGCCCAAGGAGTTTCGGATGGAGGGTGGGGACAAGCTCAAATTCTTCACCGATCTGGCGGACGTGGACAAGCGGGTGGCCCGGGTCGGTGCTCTAATCCGGGATTTGACCGGTTAAGTAAGACAGCGCGAGGCGCCGCGCCAAGGGCGGCGTTCTGCTAAAATCAGACCCATTTCACACCCCCAGGAAACAGCCATGGCCGTCGTCGAACTCACCAAAGACAACTTTGAGCAAACCATCAAGGATCACGATTTCGTCATCGTGGATTTCTGGGCCCCCTGGTGCGGGCCCTGCCGCTCCTTCGCCCCTGTTTACGATAAGGTCTCTCACGACCACGATGACATCCTCTTCGCCAAGGTCAACACGGAGGAGGAGCGGGAAATCGCAGGTCATTTCCAGATTCGCTCGATTCCGACCCTGATGATTTTCCGGCAGCAGATAGTCATCTTCTCTCAACCGGGGGCCCTACCGGAGGGTTCCTTCCGTCAACTCTTGGAAAAGGCTGGGGAACTCGATATGGACGAGGTGCGCGGCAAAATCGAGGCCCAGAAGACCGCCGTCGCCTGATGCCCTCCCCTCTCTCTGCGATGGGCGGTGAAGACCCAGCCAGGGCCCTTACCGCCCTGGCCAGGACCATCCGGTGTTGACCTTAGCCCCCCCGCGGGGGCATACCCTGAGCTATCCCTGGTCCCCTTACCCACTGGCGCCAGAAAGGCCCAGCGTCGGTGACCTGATGCGTCTCTGTGAAGAAAACTATTTGCGGCTCGTGCGCCTAGCGCCAGGGCTGACGAATTGGCGAGGGGAGTTGGAATCTCGGGGACGGGATGAGATGGGGTTGCACCTGGAGATCATCGAGCAGACGCCCTATACCAGTCTCCTGCGCCTGACCTATCTCTTTTCCCACCTCGACGACCAGGAACATCGTATCCCATTCGCGGACCCGGATGCCCTGCTACGGGCATATCACGATGCCCGTCAGGTCGAGGTGCTGAACCTGCGCCAAACGGCCTTACCCCTCCATAATCATTACCGATCTCCCGCCCTGGATGCCAAGTGGCGAGCTAATTTTTTCCTAGGGAAATGGCTGGCTTACTGCGTCCTGACCGGACACCTCTTCAACCTTCCACCCCAACCAGTCCTCAATAGTTTCTGAGCGCTGCCTGAGGGGTATGAGAGGCCATTCTTTTTCCGGTTCCACCCTTCCTGCCCTATCTAAACCCACTGCCATAGTGGTAACCTAATGGTAACGGGCATGCCTTACTTTTTTCACTCTTCCACCCTGGCGCTGGGTTAAGGCGCCTTTTATTACCCCGTCTGCAATATGTTGTTTAACCATCCACCTTATGAGGGCTCAGATCGTGCATAACAATAAGCAAGTCATAGCCGGATATCATTCCGAGGATGTGACGAACGCCAGGCAAGCCGCGGAGCAGGCGGCCGGGCGGGTGCTCACGGCACGCCGTGATTTCCTCAAGCTGTTCGGCTACGGTGCCGCCGTGCTGAGCATGGGCGGGCTGTCCCTCGGGGAGGACGGGGTACCGCAGTTGGTCGGCAGCGCCCACGCCAAGTCGAATAAAAAGAGCCCCTATGAAAAGGCCTTCAACTTCGCCCATAACCTGCTCTACATGAACATCGGCACCACCGGGGCCTCGCCTACCCAGGTAATACAGGATTTCAACGACGACTACGAGGACATCGCCAGTAACCCCACGGCCTATTTCTTCGGCCAGCAGGTGATGCGCAACACCATCGCCCCCGGCTTCGGCTGCGATCCCTATGAACTGGTCATGAGCTTCAACACCACGGACGGACTCTGGCGCATCGTCATGGGCATCCCCTTCGAGCCCGGGGATGAGATCATCACCACCAATATGGAAGAGGATGCCGGCATCTCCGCCGTCAACATCCTGCGCGACCGCTTCGGGGTCAAGATCAAAACCGTCAATCTCCCAACGAACGATGCCTATAGCGATAAGGAGGTGATCAGACGATTCAAGGCCCAGTTAACGAACAAGACCAAGGCCATCCTCTTCTCCTCTCCCATCTACCTCACCGGGGCTCGCCTGCCGGCCAAGAAGTTATGCCTTTGGGCCGCGGATAACGGGATCATCTCCATCGTCGATGGTGCCCACCTCCCGGGCATGTGCGCCCTCGACCTGCACGACATGGGCTGCGACTTCTTCTCCGGGGCCGGTCACAAGTGGCAGTGTGGGCCCGGCCAGACCGGCTTCCTCTATATCCGCAACGGCTTCG
>CAZFZB010000202.1:0-3287 GCA_964523415.1 uncultured Chromatiaceae bacterium
CAGATGCCGCTCCACCAGCAAAAAATCGGCCTGGCTGTCCTCGATCACCAGGATGCGCAGGGGTTGATCCATGATCTTTATCCTCGTGGCGTCCGGTTCGTAGCCAACCAGTAGCTGCCCAGATTGGCCACTGTCTCGGCGAATTTGGCAAAGTCGAGGGGTTTGCGTACATAGCTGTTGCACCGGTTCTGATAGGACTGCACCAGGTCCTGCTCCTCGTCGGAAGAGGTCAGCATGACCACCGGCAGCAGGGTGGTGCGCGGATGGGCCCGCAGCCGGGCCAGTACCTCCAAACCACCTACCCGGGGCAGGCTGATGTCCAGGAGCACCAGGGTCGGCAAATCCCGGCCCCTCCGCCCGGCAAACTCCCCCTCCTGAAACAGATAGTCGAGGGCCTGCTGGCCATCCCGGGCCACATCGACCTGATTGGCCAGGTTGATCTGGCGCAGAGCCCGCAGGATTAGCAGTTCATCCTGGACATTATCCTCGACCAGCAGGATGCGTTCAGGATTGTTCATAGACGCCTCCTCTCACGCCTCGGGCAGGGCAATCCGGAAGGTTGCCCCAGCGCCCGGGACCGCCTCGGCCTCGATGACCCCGCCGTGCCGCTGCACGATGCGCTTGACGGTAGCCAGGCCGATGCCGATGCCGGGAAACTCGTCCTGGCGGTGCAACCGCTGAAAGGGCTGATACAGCTTGTCGCTATGTCTCATGTCGAACCCTGCGCCATTGTCCGCCACGCAGAAGTAGTGCCGACTCCCACGGGCCTCCGCGTACAGCCGGATGCGGGGCTCCGGGGTGGCGGAGCTGTATTTCCAGGCATTTCCCAACAGATTGCGCAGGACCACCTCCAGCATGTCCCGATCGCCGGTGACCAGGATTCCCGACTCGATCGCCCATGCCACCCGCCGGTCGGGTTCGGCCTGTTCCAGTTCGCTTCTAATTCGGGTGGCGAAGATGCTGAGATCGGTTCTCTCGCGATTGAGTTCACCCCGGGTGCTGCGGGAAAGCGCCAGCAGCCCGTCGATCAGGGCCCCCATGGTGTGGCAGGCTATCATGATCTGCTGCAGGTACTCATGGGCGCCTGGCTCCAGCTTAGCCCCGTAATCCTCGGTCAGGGCCTGACTGAAGCCGATCATGGCGCGCAACGGGGCCTTCAGATCATGGGAAACGGCATAGGCAAAGGCGTCCAACTCCCGATTGGCGGCCAGCAACTCGGCGGTGCGAGCCTCGACCCGCCTTTCCAGGGTGGCATTCAACTGGCGGACCTCCTCTTCGGCCAGCTTGCGTTCGGTGATGTCCTGAAGGGTGCCGAAGAGGCGCAGGACCCGGCCCGTGGTCTCGTCCCTCTGGGCCTGGCCACGGGCCGTGATCCAGCAGGGCCTGCCATCGGCTCGCACCACCTCCGCATCACATTCGTAGGGGAGGCCGGTGGCCAGCCCCTGCTCGATGGCCCGGCTCAGGCCGGCCCAACTGGCCGGGGTAAAATAGGTGGCCACCTCCGGATAGGCGGCCGGGGGCAGACCAGGATCGCGACCATAGATATGATAAATCTCCTCCGACCAGGTATGGACATCGGCAGCCAGATCCCAGGACCAGTTACCCAGCCTGGCCAGCCTCTGGGCCTGTTTCAGCCTAGCCTCGCTCTCCCGCAAGGCTGTAATAGTTCGGCTGCGCTCGGCCAACAGCCCGCCCACCCGGGCTAAGAGTTCCGCATCGGAGAAGGGCTTGGTCAGATACTCCTGGACCCCGTTCGCGAGGAGGTCCAGCCGCAACTCCTCGTCGGCCCTGGCGCTAAGGATGATGATCGGCAGCCATGCCGTTTCGGGTTGGCTGCGCAGTTCCCTTACCAGCCGCTCGCCATTCAGGAGCGGCATCATGATGTCGCTGATCATCAGATCGGGCCGCAGGTCACGGGCCTTGGCCAACCCCTCCACGCCATCGCAGGCGGTAACGACCCGGTAGTGCCGGCCCAGCAGGGAGGCCAGGTAGTGGTTCATGTCCGGGTTGTCCTCGACCACCAGGATCAAGGGGACCGTGGCGGCAGGGGCGGCGTCTCTTAGCTCCGGCTGCTGCCCACCGGCAACCGGCAGCATCTGCTGGAACAGGAGGATATCGTCGTCGGACAGGGGGTAGATGACCGCCTGGTTGGGGGCGGTCAGGGGCAAGGTCACGGAAAAGGTGGCGCCGCCACCCGGTGTCTCGGTAACACTGACCTGGCCCTGATGCAGTTCGACGAATTCCTTGACGATCGCCAGACCCAGACCGGTACCCCCGAACCGGCGCTCCGCCCCCCCCTCGATCTGGCTGAAGCGTTCGAAAATCATGTCCCGCTTGTCGAGGGGAATCCCGGGCCCATTGTCACTCAGGGTCAGCAGCGCGGTGCCCTCGCCCTGCTGGAGGGCCAGGTCGATGGTGCCGCCCCTCGGGGTGAACTTGAAGGCGTTCCCCAGCAGGTTGAGGAGAACCCGGCGATACCTTTCCGGATCGAGCTGCGCCGCCAGGGTGCCCGGGGTCGCGACCCGGAAGGTGATGGCCCGTTCCGCGGCCTGGACCTCGAAATTGGCGGCGACGAACCGCACCAGGCCGGCGAGATCCACCTGCGAGTACCGCAGAGACAGACGCCCGGCCTCGAGTTTGGCGATATCCAGGAGGTCGCTCACCAGACGGAAGAGCAGCCGGGCATTACGCTCGACCATTTCCAGTTCAGCCCGTGCCTCGCCGCCGAGGTCCGGGTCCGCCAGCCGCCGGGCGACGGGCCCCAGGATCAGGGTGAGGGGGGTGCGCAGTTCATGGCTGATATTGGCGAAGAACTGGGTCTTGAGCTGATCGAGCTTGAGGGTCTGCTCGTAGAGGCGCGTCACCTGCTCCTTTGATGCCTGTAATCGCTCATTGGCCTGCCGGGTCTCCTCCAGGGCCGCGGCTGCCCGCCGTCTGGCCTGGTCGAGATTATGGTGGGTCAGGCTGAACAGGACCCCCATGACCAGGAAAAGGACCACTGAATAGAGATTGTTGGTGGCCTTGCCGCTGAATGCCAGTTGGGGCGGGATGAAGCAATACACCACCAGGAGCGCCGAGGTGAGGGTGGCGACCAGGCCGACCTTCCAGCCACCCAACCGGGAACTGAAGAAGACCGTGGGGAAAAACAGAAACCAGACGAAGGGACTGAGGATATCCCAGAGTTCCCATTGCAGGCCGCAGGCGATAAAGGGCAGCAGCAATGCCAGGGTCGCCCTGAGTTGCCATTGGAATCGACTTGTCATCTGCTACCGCCGCAAGCACCCGGT
>CAZFZB010000203.1:0-3283 GCA_964523415.1 uncultured Chromatiaceae bacterium
CGGCGGCGGTGCAATCACGACCTACCACCTCCTTGCAATTGCGGCCAAACCATTTCTCCGCCTTAGCCAGATCGGTAAACCGCTCCGCATTGGCGGAGGGGGCCAGGGGCTTGATGGGTTTGTCGGTCACTACATGACGCCCGGTCTGGGCAGGGTTGTCCGTGTGGCAGGTCGCGCAGGCGGGCATCTTGGTAGACACCCCGAAGGAGCGCTTATAGAAGGCTGCGCCACGCTGGTCCGAGGGGATGAAGCCTGGCTGCTGGCTGCTGGCCTCGGTACCATAAGCCGTCAGAAGTTCGGCGGGGGTAGCCGCCTGGACAATCGTCAGGCCTGGGGCCAGGCACAAGACCGGGAAAAGGAAAGGTGCGATATTCATCTGGATGTTCCTTGACTTGCCTTTGGTAATGCCAAGTCTGGCAGGCCAATCTTAAGGCTGGCTTAGGTGAGGACGCGCGCCAAAATATTTTTCGGGGCTCCAACCCAAGCTCACCCCCGCCCTATCAGACGTTCATAGCGCCCACTGGGCATCGACTCAAACGGATTTCCGACCAAACCAGTGGGGTGCCGAGGCTGAGGCTCGATCTGAGGGGTAAGCCTGGCGAAACGCCCACCTCAGTATTATCATATTATTATTCGTAACACGAATAAGGTCGCCCCTTGGGGCCACCGCCCTTAGTCCCATCTGGAAATTTTCCATGCACATCCCCGAAGGCATGCTCTCTACCCCCGTCACCGCCTTAGCGGCCTTGGTCTCGGTGGCAACGGTTGCCTTCTCTGTCTCCTGGGTGCGCAAGTACCTGGACGAGCACAGAGTAGTGCTGATGGCCGTTTTAGGCGCCCTCATTTTCGCCCTGCAGATGCTTAACTTCCCCATTCAGGCCGGTACCTCCGGCCATTTTGCTGGGGGCGCCCTCGCCGGCATCCTGCTTGGACCCATGCCCGCCGTGCTGGTCCTGACCGCGGTGCTGGGCGTCCAGGCCCTCCTATTCGCGGATGGCGGTGTGATCGCCCTGGGCGCCAACCTGCTCAATCTCGCCATCATCGCCCCCCTGGTTGGCCAGGCGGTTTACCGCGGTTTCTTACGCTGGTCGGACCGACGGGAGGCGCACCTGACCGGCGCCTTCCTGGGCGCCTGGCTCTCCATCCTGCTGGCCGCCCTCGCCGTCGCCGTGGAACTCGGCCTCTCCGGCACCGCCCACCTGGGCGCAGCCCTGATCGCCATGGGTACCACCCACGCCCTGATTGGCATCGGTGAGGGGTTCCTCACCGCCACCCTGATTGCCTATCTATACAAGGTACGCCCCGACCTGCTGAGGGGCGAGGCCCCCAGCCTCCGGGGCCCTTCCATGCGCGGGGTCAGGGTCACCCTCGGGGTGCTCGCCCTCCTGGCCGCCGGCCTCTCCTTTATGGCCTCTACCGCCCCGGACGGTCTGGAATGGGTCTATTTCGAGCAGGGAATTGGTGACGCCAGGGCCGTGGCCCAAGCACCCAGGCTCCTCGGCGAGGGGGGGCCCTTGGTCAATTACCAGGTGGCGGGGCTGGATAACGAGGCCCTGGGCAGCGCTATCGCCGGCCTGGTAGGGCTGACCATCGTCGGTGCCCTCCTCGCCGCCATCGCCATCCGCCGTGGCAGCAGACCCTGACGGACGGGATGCGTCACCCAGAGATCAGGTTTCGGACCCGATTGGATGACCATTGCCAGAGGCAAGGGGGTAAATGATGGAAGACCTGGTGCGTTTCAGCATCACCATGGAGCATGACCTCCTCAGCCGCTTCGATGCCCTGGTCGCCCGGCGTGGCACCAAAAGCAACCGTTCCGAGGCGGTCCGTGATCTGGTCCGGGAGGCGCTGGTCGAACAGGCGGTCGCGGACCCGGAGGCCGAGATCGCGGGCACCATCACCATGATTTTCGACCACCATGCATCCGATCTCTCGGATACCCTGAACGCCATCCAGCACCACTACATCCACGAGATCGTATCTACAATGCACGTCCATCTGGACGCGCGTTACTGTCTCGAGGTCATAGTGCTGCGCGGTGCCAACGCCAAGATCCAGGCGATTGCCCACGCCTTGCTCGGGACCAAGGGCGTGAAACAGGGCAAGTTGGTAACCACCACGACCGCGGAGGGCGAGGTCAGGACTGGGGTCCGGGGGCGTGAGGTTGGGTTATTACAAGGCCACAACCCTGGCCAAGCCTCCAGCGGCGCCCATTCCCAGGGCCACACCCACGACCAGGGCCTGGACCCATCCTAAGGATGTCTGGCAAGCCCCCGGGCGGAACGGAAAAGGTGCCCATCGATACCCGGGCGAAGATCCTGGCCGCCTTGATGCTTATCGGCGCCGTCGTCCTTACCGGACCCATGGGTCTGGCCGAATTCCTGGTTGTGATCCTGTTTGTGACCGCCGTCGTCACCCTGCTCGAGGGTTCTGCCCTCGTCGTCTTGCGGCGCGGGCTCCTGGTGGTGCCCTTCGCCGGCGCCATTGCCCTCTTCGCGCCCCTGGCACGCATCGAAGCCGGATCCTGGGCCGGTCTGGTGGCCGCCTATGCCCGCCATTGGCCCCTTATTCTCGCCCTGCTCGCCAAGGCCTATCTCTCGGTGCTCACCGTCAGCGCCCTCACCACCACCACGACCTTACCCGAACTCCTGCGGGGCCTGCGGGCCCTTAGGGTGCCGGAAATCCTGCTTACCCTGTTCACCTTCCTGCCGAGCTACCTAGAGCTCTTCCGAACCCAGGTGGCCAGCATGCGCGACGCCATCGCCAGTCGCGCCCCACGCCTGGGGGGATGGCAGCGGCTACGACTCTATGGCTCTCTCGGTGGCAATCTCTTGGTGCGGGCTTACGAGCGGGGCGAGCGGATCTATGACGCCATGATTGCCCGGGGTTACAATGGCACCCTGCCGGCCCCGAAGACTTCAGGTTGGCGAATGGCCGATACCGGCTTCATCACGGTCGGGCTGGCGTTCTCCTGCGCCGTCGTATTCTTCCGCTGAGCGGCTAGCCCTTACTCCCGAGACCCTGAAGTTGTCCCCCGACCCCCCCGCCATCGAGGTCCGGGACCTCAATCACCGCTACCCCGACGGCACCCATGCCCTCAGGAACATCGATCTGAGGATAAGCCAAGGTGAGCGCATCGCCCTGCTCGGTCCCAATGGCGCCGGCAAGTCCACGCTCATCCGCCATCTGAATGGCATCACCCTGGCCCAGCAGGGTGACGTCACCATTGCGGGAATCCTCATCTCGAAACAGACGGTTTCAGCGGTGCGGGAACGGGTTGGGG
>CAZFZB010000204.1:0-3275 GCA_964523415.1 uncultured Chromatiaceae bacterium
AGGCTCTATCCATGAGTTCCACTTGGTGGCGACTGAGGGCGAGCCCGAGTCTAGTGTTGTCGAAGCGCCGGTTGTTTGAGCTGTTCTCCTGGGCAAAGGGGCGAAAAGAAGACCTGCCTCATGGCGGCATCCCTCTCCAGGCGCGACGGAACCTACCTCAGGATCGATAGCGGGTCCTCGGGCATCGACGACCTCGCAGCGTGCAGCCGTGGTGGGACGTCCAGACCCGTCCCGGACAAGGTTAGGTTTCACGGCATCTGCGCCGGGGGGCAGACGCCTGCACCCGGGCGACCACCTGATTGCCCTTGCCGTGATAGGTCAGGGCGTCGAAGCTCATCGCCTTGGCAATGACGATACCGCGGCCGTGGGGGAGCAAGATATGGTTTGGATTGATCTCCAGGTGCTGCCCCCAGTCGAAGCCCTTGCCCTCGTCCGATACCGCCACCTGCAACCCGTCCTCACGGCATTCGAACCGCACCAGGACGCTGCGTTCACGGTAGGGGGCACTGTCCAGGCGACGCTCGATCTCGGCATCCCAGTCGCCGGATCCCAGCAGTCGAGTCTTGTCTTCGAAATCTAGTTCCAGGTTACCATGTTCCACGGAATTGCTGAAAAGCTCCATCAGGCCGAGTGAGGTGCGCTCCGGCACCGGAAAGGCCAGGGCCAGATAGGCCGCCAGGACATGGGCCTGTGTTAGGGTGCGGAAGCGGAATTCCGCGCCCTGTAGCATCCCCAGGGCGGTGAGGCCGAGCGCCGTCGATTGACCAGCGGCGCGTTGGTGCCGGCTCTCATTGACCGCGGTCTTGACCACCGGCAACAGGATGCGGGGGTCGGTGGGTTTCACCAGATAGTAGCGGGCACCGGCCTCGAGACAGGCGGCGACATGATCAAGGTCATCGAGGGTGGTCTGCATGATGACCGGCAGGAAGCGGAAACTGGGTTCGCGCGCATCTTCCGCAGTACCGTCAGCCTTTCCTTATGGGGCATTTGGTGGTCCAGGATAAGGGTGTCGATGAGCTCAGAGGCCGCCCCCAGCGCCTCCAGGGCGGCTACCCCGTCCTGGGCCTCGATCACAGCGTAGACGGACTCCTCCAGCCAATCTTGTAGCAGATAGCGCGTCGAGGGATCGTCATCGACGATGAGGATGGCAGGCTTACTGTCTGTCTCCATAACACTCGGCTTGCGGCGGGTAGGGATTCCCGGTAACACGTATGGAGGCGAAGGGGCGTCCGGGATCAAGGGGGTCGGTGCCCGGGACCTCGCCTGACTAGCCCGGTCGCATCTGATCAGGTCGTTACAGAACCACGCGGCTGTCCGCAAAGAAGAATACAATCTCGGAAGATAGCGATTTGTAACACTTTGGTAAAATATCAGCCTCTCATTCCGGCTCCTCACTTCCTCCGTCCCTCGCATCCGCGGTCTGCATCGGTCTGCTCGAGGATGATCCTATGGTCGCGGACCTGCTCGCGTTGACCCTCGAGAAGGCGGGGTTGAGCTACCAGTCCCATGGGACCCTGGCCAGCATCAGCGCCGCCATCCGGGCCCGCCGCTTCGATCTGCTGATCCTGGATTGGTCCCTGCCCGACGGGGAGGCGGACCGCGTCATCCGTTTGGCTCGCAGCCTCTACGGCTGGGATCTGCCAATCCTGATCAAGAGCGTCAACGGCGAGGAGCATACGATCATCGGCGCCCTGGAATTGGGTGCCGACGACTACGTACCCCTGCGGATGTGGGAGGTCGTGGCCCGTGTCAAGGCTCTGCTCCGGCGGACCCGGCGGGACTACCCGGACAACCTAGAGGTGGGGCCCTTCCAGATCGACGAGGCCAATCAGAGGATCCTCCTGAGTGGGGAACCCCTATCCCTGACCGCCATTGAATACTGCTTAGCCTGTCATTTTCTCACCCATCTCAACGGCTTTCTCTCCCGCGAACGACTCCTGACCGAGGTGTGGGATCGCACCCCGGTCATCGACACTCGTACCGTCGATACCCACGTTGGCCGGCTACGACGCCGGGGACGGGCGGTACGTCTTAGCCCACGCCGTCCAGGACCAGCCTCAGGGCCAGACCCAGAAAGAGCAGACCCGCGCCGCGTTCCAGCCAAAGGCCAGCCGCCGGTCGGTGGGCGAGCACCCGGCCCAGCCCCCCCGCGGCCAGGGCGACGGCCCCGAACAACAGGGTGGTTTGGAGGGCGAAAACCAGGCCGAGCTGAACCATTTGCAGGGCCAGGCTGCCCCGGGCCGGGCTGGTGAATTGGGGTAGAAAGGCGAGGAAGAAAAGCGCCACCTTGGGGTTGATGGCATTGGCGATGAAGCCGCGCCGCAGATAGCGCCACCAGGGCTCCCGATCCCCCGTCCCGAGGTTGGCGAGATGGGGCGCGGTGGCCTGGCGCAGGGTCTGGATCCCGATCCAGCCCAGATAGGCGGCGCCCGCCAGCTTTAGCACTAAAAAGGCCTTGGGTGACGAGGCCAGGGCCGCGCTGACGCCCAAGGCCGCCCACAGGGTATGGGTGAAGCAGCCCAGGGCGCAGCCCACCGCAATGCCGAAGCCGGCGGCGCGCCCCCGTGCCAGGCTCTGTCCCAGCACCATCAGATTGTCCGGGCCCGGTGCCAGGGTGATGACGAAGGAAACGGCGAGAAAGCCCAACAAGGTTTCGAGGGTCAGCATGGAGGTTGCAGCAACCAGGTTGTGATTTCCTTGACCTATTGATGAATCGCGGCAGCTTGGGACTTGAATTGTATTACGGATGCTTAGGTCGGCGACGTGGGTAGGTGTCGAGCCCCGTGTGATTGGGTACCAAGATGGAGTTATCCGTTATTGTTTACCAGAGCGGTGCTTCGCCTTGTGAGAACAGAGGCCCGAAGTACTCTACAGGCGATCTCAAGGGACTTAGTTCGTTCCCGGTTAATGGCAACTGGCGGCTCACCTTCGCGTTCGAGGGCTGCGATGCCATCCTGGTCGATTATCAAGACTATCATTAGGATAAAATTGATGAGCCGTATATTTAATCCGCTACATCCAGGGGTAACCCTGCGCGAAGACATACTCCCCGCCCTCGGCTTGACCGTGACAGAGGCGGCCAGGTAACTCGACATCACCCGTACCGTCCTGTCCCGCATACTTAACGGCCATGCCGGCATTTCCCCTGAAATGGCCCGTCGTATCGAGGTCTGGCTGGGACCGGAACGCGGTGGCCGCGCGGAAATTTGGTTGGGAAGGAGTGTCGCGACGCTCAGGATGCGAAACAGGACATCCCAGTCCCTCTTTCGCCCTCG
>CAZFZB010000205.1:0-3236 GCA_964523415.1 uncultured Chromatiaceae bacterium
CCCCTCCTGGCCCGCGATAAAAAGGGGCTGCTCCTCAAACGCATGGAGGAGTGCCTGGACGGCGACTACCAGGCCTACAAGGCCAAGGGGGGCGCCTATACCCGCCAGCACTTCTTCGGCAAATACCCTGAACTGGCAGACATGGTCGCCTCCCTGACGGACGAGGACATCTGGCGCCTGAATAGGGGTGGCCACGACCCGATCAAGGTCTATGCCGCCTATCAGGCTGCGGTCAAGCATAAGGGCCAGCCAACGGTGATCCTGGCCAAGACGGTCAAGGGCTATGGCATGGGGGTGGCCGGGGAGGGCATGAATATCACCCACTCCCAGAAGAAGATGGGCGAGGCGGCCCTTAAGGCCTTCCGTGACCGCTTCAATATCCCAATTCCGGACGACCGGATCGGCGAGGCGCCCTTCTACATGCCCGCCGTGGACAGCCCCGAACTCAAATATCTCCAAGAGCGCCGCGAGGCCTTGGGCGGCTATCTGCCAGCCCGGATCGAGACTGCCCCGCGCCTGGAGACGCCCGCCCTGGAGGTCTTCAAGCCCCTGCTGGAGGGGTCCGGCGACAAGGAGATGTCCACGACCATGGCGCTGGTGCGCATCCTCTCCCTCATCCTGCGCGACAAGTCCCTGGGCAAGCGGGTGGTGCCCATCGTCCCGGACGAGGCCCGCACCTTCGGCATGGAGGGGATGTTCCGTCAACTCGGCATCTATTCCTCTGTCGGTCAGCTCTACGAGCCGGTGGACGCCGACCAGGTCATGTCCTACCGGGAGGATAAGCAGGGGCAGATCCTGGAGGAGGGCATCAACGAGGCCGGGGCCATGTCGTCCTGGATCGCCGCCGCCACCTCCTACACCAACCATGGCGAGGCCATGGTCCCCTTCTATATCTTCTACTCCATGTTCGGCTTCCAGCGCATCGGCGACCTGGCCTGGGCGGCGGGGGACATGCGGGCACGGGGCTTCCTCATCGGCGCCACCGCGGGACGCACCACCCTGGCTGGCGAGGGGCTCCAGCATCAGGATGGCCATAGCCCCCTGGTGGCCTCGACGATCCCCAACTGCGTGACCTATGACCCCGCCTACGGTTATGAACTGGCGGTCATCATCCAGGACGGCCTGCGCCGCCTGTTCCAGGAGCAGGAAAACCGCTTCTACTACCTGACCGCCATGAACGAGAACTATGTGCAGCCGGCCATGCCCGCGGGCGCCGAGGAGGGCATCCTGCGGGGCCTTTACCGGGTTAGGACGTCAGAGGACGAGGGCGATCTGCGCGTCCAGTTGCTGGGCTCCGGGGCCATCCTGCGGGAGGTGCTGGCGGCAGCGGATCTGCTGGAGGCGGATTTCGGCGTGTTGGCGGATGTCTGGAGCGTGACCAGCTTCAACGAACTCAAGCGCGACGGGGTCGAGGTGGAGCGCTGGAATATGCTTCACCCCACCGCCAGTCCCCGGCACAGCTACGTCAGCGAGCAACTGGCGGGTGCCCCGGGGCCGGTCATCGCTGCTACCGACTATGTCCGCGCCTACGCCGAACAGATCCGGCCCTATCTCGCCCAGCCCTATCAGGTGCTGGGCACCGATGGCTTCGGACGCAGCGATATGCGCGCCCCCCTGCGTCGCTTCTTCGAGGTGAACCGCAGCTATATCGCCGTTGCCGCCCTCAAGGCCCTGGCGGACGAGGGCGAAATCCCGGCCAGCCAGGTTCGGGAGGCCATCGAAAAGTATCGCATCGATCCGGAAAAGCCCAATCCGGCGAAGGTCTGAAAAGGGGACAAGGTGGATAAGGCGGGGACTCTGCGGCCAGGGGAGAATGCGACGTGCCAACAATTCAAGAAGTGACACTGCCCGACATTGGTGATTTCGCCAATGTCGAAATCATCGAAATCCTGGTGGCCCCCGGCGACCGGGTGGAGCGGGACCAATCCCTGCTTACCCTGGAGAGCGATAAGGCGACCATGGACATCCCCGCCCCGCAGGCGGGGCAGGTGCGTGAACTCAAGGTCGCCCTCGGCCAGAGGCTAAACCGGGGGGATCTGATCCTCCTGCTGGAGGTAGGCGAGGGGCAGGGCGGACAAGCCACGACCATGGCACCCGCAGCGCCACCGCCCAGACAGGACCAGTCCCAGGAAGGCGCGCGGGAGGCAGCGCCCAGCCAGAACCCGATCGACCCCGGCCCCGCGACATACCCTGGCCATGAGGACCTCGAAGGCCGTCGGACCCAGGCCGAGGATCCGGCACCAGCCGCGCGGGCCCCCGGCGAGGTCGAACCCCGCCTGGCCCCGGTGCTGCCCCGTCCCGAGGAATTAGCGGCCATCGCCAGGGGCCGCAAGACCCACGCCAGCCCTGGGGTGCGTCGCTTCGCCCGGGAACTGGGTGTCGATCTGACCTTCGTCAAGGGCTCGGGGCTCAAGGGCCGGGTCCTCAAGGAGGATGTCCAGGGCTTCGTCAAGCAGGCCCTGACGCAGGGGGCGGCGCCCACCGCCAGCACCCTGCCCTTTGCCCTGCCGCCTGCCGCGGAGGTGGATTTCGCCAAGTTCGGCCCAGTGGAGATCCGGGAACTGTCCCGGATCCAGAAGCTGAGCGGGCGGCACCTGCACCGCGCCTGGCTCTCAGTGCCTCACGTTACCCAATTCGACGAGGCGGACATCACGGAGTTGGAGGCCTTCCGCAAGGCGCAAGGGGCACTGGCTCAGGCGGGAACCACCAAGCTCACCCTCCTTCCCTTCCTGCTCAAGGCCGTCGCTACGGCCCTGAATCGGATGCCCAACTTCAAGTCCTCCCTGACCTCCGATGGCGAAGGCTTGGTGATGAAGCAGTACACCCACATCGGCGTGGCCGTGGACACCCCCAGGGGGCTGGTGGTTCCGGTCGTCCGCGACGTGGATAAGAAGGGGCTCCAGGATCTGGCCCGGGAACTTTCTGACCTCAGTGCCAAGGCCCGGGACGGTAAACTGCTTCCGGGCGACATGCAGGGCGGCTGCTTTTCCATCTCCAGCCTGGGCGGCATCGGCGGTACCGCCTTCACCCCCATCGTCAACGCCCCCGAGGTCGCCATACTCGGCATCTCCCGCGCCGCCCTCAAGCCCGTCTGGCAGGACCGTGAATTCGTTCCCCGCCTCCTGCTGCCCCTCTCCCTTTCCTACGACCACCGCGTCATCGACGGCGCCGAGGGGGCTCGTTTCACCCGCCTACTGGGTGAGTTGCTGGGCGATATCCGCCGCCTGCTCCTTTAG
>CAZFZB010000206.1:0-3159 GCA_964523415.1 uncultured Chromatiaceae bacterium
TGGGGCAACCCCTATTACGGCGGTTGGGGCTCGCCCTACTACGGTGGGTGGGGCAGCCCCTATGGCTGGGGTTATCCTGGCTATGGCTATCCCGCATGGGGAACCGTTGCCCCCGCGGCACCGGCAGCCAAGACCACTAACTAGCCGCTGATGAAGCCCCGTGCCGCGCAGGCGCGGGGCACGCCCCTCCGGGCGCACACCTGATCCGTCCCTTCCCCCTATCCGTCCCGGCGCCACCCTTGTAGGGTGATGGCCCAATCTTTGCTAATTATTGTCTGAACTCACCGGCGCCTTCCTCTGGTCCTTGGACCTCTTGGGGGTATCCGGTTTGATGTGGCCCAGGTTTTCCTGGCCCGCCAGGCCGGGTTAACATGGCGCCTCCCTTATTATGCCTCTCCCCGGTCCAGGCAGTCAGGAACCCCAGATGCATCAACACACCTCTGAAGACGAGCTACGGCGCGACATTGATTTGTTTACCGCCCTGTTGGGCGAGGTCCTACGCGAGCATAGCCCCAAGCGGGTGTTGGTGATGGTGGAGCGCCTGCGGGAGGGCTTCGCCCGGCTGCGCGAGCGTCCCGATCCGGCACGTCTCGATGAACTCATGCGCAAGATCGAGGGTCTGGATCCTCAAACTCTGGCCGAGGTCATCCGCTCCTTCACCATCTACTTTGGTCTGGTCAGCACTGCCGAGGAGGTCCACGGTTATCGGCACCGCATGGACCAGGTGAGCGAGGGCGGCCCTCTCTGGTTGGGTTCCTTCGATCATACGGTGCGGGAGATCAAGGCCGCGGGGGTCAGCCCCGAGCGTTTTCAGAGCCTGCTCTCGCAATTGGTCTATCTGCCGGTGTTCACGGCCCATCCCACCGAGGCCAAGCGCCGCACCATCCTGGAGACCTTTCGTCGCATCTTCCTTTTGGCTCAGGATTTGCGCACGCGCCGCCTCAACGAGGAGGAGGCGGAGGAAAAGCTCGGCGCTATCCTCGCTCAGATCCAGATTCTCTGGAAGACCGATGAGGTGCGGGTTGTTAAGCCCCAGGTGACGGATGAGGTGCGCCAAGGGCTCTACTTTTTTCGTGAATCCCTCTTCCAGGCGGTCCCACGGGTCTATGCCAACCTGGAGCGGGTGGTACGGCGGATGTATGGCCCCGATGCCGGCATCCGGGTCCCCAGCTTCATCCGCTTCGGTTCCTGGATAGGGGGGGATCGCGATGGCAACCCCTTCGTCAAGCCCGAAACCACCGCCCTGGCCGTGCGCATGCATCATGAGTTGGTGCTCCAGGAATATATCAAAAGGGTCGATGACCTGGGCCGCATGCTCAGTCACTGCGACACCCTCTGTCAGCCCGCGCCACCCTTTATCGCTGCCTTGGACGCCGATGAGGGCTATTGGGTCGAGACCATGGGCGAAAGCCTGCGCCGCTTCATTCACGAGCCTTATCGGCGTAAGTTGGCCATCGTCAATCACCGCTTGCAGGCGAACCTGGCCCGGGTCCGAGCCCGCATCGCCTCCGAGCCCGAGGACCCGCCCCTGGGCTATGCCGATGCGGCGGATTTCCGACAGGATCTGTACCTGATCCGCGATTCCCTCGTCAGCCACGGCGATGCCAGTGCCGCTGCCGGGCCCTTACAGGATCTGATCCGTCTCAGCGAGAGCTTCGGCTTTCACCTGATGCACCTCGATCTACGCCAGGAATCCTCACGCCACACGGCGGCGGTCTCGGAACTCTTTGCCCGTCAACCCGGCGCCCCTTACTACCAGGCCTTGAGTGAGGAACAGAAGCTGGTAGCCCTGGCGGAGGCCATCGCCCATCCCCACCCCTTTCATATCGACAAGCCCACCCTCACCGCCGAGACCCGGGAGACCCTGGAGGTCTTCGAGGTCATGGCGAGGCTTAGGGCCGAGATCAGCCCCGAGGCCTTCGGGGAATACGTCATCTCGATGACCCACAGTGCCAGTCATGTGATGGAGGTCATGCTGCTGGCCCGGTTGGCGGGCCTGGCGGGGCGGGACAATCGCGGCTGGTTTCGTGACATACGTGTCAGCCCTCTGTTTGAGACTATCGAGGATCTGGGACACATCGATCAGGTCATGACCACCCTCTTCGATGACCCTACCTACGCCGCTCTGCTCGAGGCCTCCGGCAATCAGCAGGACGTGATGCTGGGCTATTCGGATTCCTGCAAGGATGGCGGTATCCTCGCCTCCACCTGGCATCTTTACGAGGCCCAACGAAAACTGATCGCCCTAGCCAAGAAGCGCGGCGTCTCCTGCCGTCTCTTCCATGGCCGCGGCGGCACCGTAGGTCGCGGGGGTGGTCCCACCTACGAGGCCATCCTGGCCCAGCCGCCGGACACGGTCCACGGACAGATCAAGTTCACTGAGCAGGGCGAGGTGCTGTCCTACCGCTACGCCAACCCCGAGACGGCCCGCTATGAATTGACCATGGGCATTAGCGGGCTCATTCTTGCCAGCCGCTGTCTCATCGAAGAACCAAAACAGGATCGCAACGACTATATCGGCATCCTGGACGAGTTGGCCCGATTGGGCGAGGAGGCCTACCGGGATTTCATCAAGGCCCCGGGGACCCTGGATTACTTCTATGATGTCACGCCGATGGACGCCATCGCCCTTCTCAACATCGGCTCCCGGCCCTCGCACCGCAAACAGGCGGACCGCTCCCTGACCTCCATTCGCGCCATTCCCTGGGTCTTTGGCTGGGCTCAGTCACGGCACACACTGCCGGCCTGGTTTAGCCTAGGCACTGCCCTGGAGCGTTGGCGCGGCGATGAGTTGGAGCGCCTGGCTAAACTACAGAGGATGTATCAGGATTGGCCTTTCTTCCGTGCCCTCCTGAGCAATACCCAGATGGCCCTCTTCAAGGCCGAGCCGCACATCGCCGAACAATATCTGCGCCTGGCCCAACACCGTCCCCAGGCCGAACTGACCTACCGCCGGATCCGCGAGGAATACAGCCGTACCGTCTTCCAGATCCTCAATATCTCCGGTCAACATCAGTTGATGGAGGAGACACCGGAGCTGCAGCTTTCCCTGGCGCGGCGTAACATTTATCTGGACCCGCTCAATCATATCCAGGTCGTTCTCCTGGAACGCTACCGTAAGGGCTCTACGCCCGAGGAGCGGGAGCAGTGGCTGGGTCC
>CAZFZB010000207.1:0-3150 GCA_964523415.1 uncultured Chromatiaceae bacterium
TATGGCATCACCAGCCTGCGTACCCGCGGGGAACATGAACGGCATGCCCGACTCCTTCGGGACAGCCTGGAGCAATCCATCCAGATGATCGCGGGTACCGTGGAGTCACGGGACCCCTATACCGCCGGCCACCAGAGGCGCGTCGCCCATCTGGCCAGGGCCATGGCGCTGGAGATGGGCCTACCGGAGGATCAAGTGACCAGTATCCATCTCGCCAGCACCATTCACGACCTGGGGAATATCCATGTTCCCGCGGAGATCCTCACCAGGACGGGCAAACTCAACGAGATCGAATACCTCTTCATTCAGACCCACTCGCAGGCCGGTTACGATATTCTCAAGGACGTGCAGTTCCCCTGGCCCATTGCTACCATCATCCTGCAACATCATGAAAGGCTGGATGGCTCGGGCTATCCCCAAGGCCTCAAGGGAGAACAGATTCTGCTCGAGGCGAGGATCATCGCCGTGGCCGATGTGGTGGAGGCGATCTCCTCCCACCGCACCTACCGACCGAGCCTGGGCCTCGCGGCCGCCCTGAAGGAGATCGAGGATCATCGCGGCCACTTGTATGACGCCAGGGCGGTTGACGCCTGCCTCAAACTCTTCCGTGACCTTGACTACCAAATGCCCGACTGATGCCCCGTATCTTGGAGAACCCTGATGGCAGCTCCCCTGTGGCGGATTGAATGGCATGACGGGATGAGCGTCGGTATCCCCGAAATTGACGAGGATCACAAACGCTTTGCCACCCTGATCAATGAACTAAACCGAGCAATACTGGACCGAAGGAGTCTGGGTGAGATCCAGAACAGACTCCAAGCAGTTATGGATGATGCTGCCCAGCATTTCGCCCACGAGGAAAGGCTGTTCCGTCTTTGGAGGTATCCGGATGCAGAGGCCCACGCGGACCAGCATGCTCGGGCCCTGGCGGCCTTCCAGGAGATCATGAAACGGTTCGTCGTCTATGGTCTGGAGTCGGAATGGATCCAGGCGGGATTGGAGGTCAAAGACCTCCTGATCACGCACCTTATGAATGAAGATATGAAGTACGCCCAGTTTGTCCGTGACCCCCCCGGTGAGGAAATTCCTAAGGGGGCAGGTCGGGGCTGATCCGGTAGCGGGTTGCTTTCATCAGATACTGAGGGTCACTCGTCTTTTTCTCTCACCAGCCAACTCGATTATGGCCCAGTGCCCCGCCCGAAATGGCTTGACGGGGATGGGCGGCGGGCTGGATGCAAGTGGCCGTCCCTGGCTCCGGTAGGGTCAGTGAGAGGGCCCGGGGACGACTGGTGGGCCTGGCCGCCTACCTCTTCTTGCCTTTCCTCTTCTTCTTTTCCTTCTTCCCGCTGGCCGCGGCTGGCTCGGCGTCGACCTGCCCCTCCTCGGCGTCACCCTGCCCTTCCTCGGCCAGGATGGCGTGATACTTCTGCTTGATGACGTCGATGTCCACCGTCGGCTCCGGGAACTTCATCTTCAGCGACTCGAGGGTCTCGGCAACGATCCTGGAGATGGCGAGATTGCGGAACCATTTGTGGTTGGAGGGGATGATGAACCAGGGGGCGTAGTCGGTACTGGTTCTGCCCAGGGCCTCCTCGAAGGCCTCCGTGTAGGCGTCCCAGAAGGGACGTTCCGCATAGTCGCCGTCGCTGATCTTCCAGTGCCGGGCGGGGTCGTCGATACGCTGCTTGAAGCGCGCGAGTTGTTCCTCGGGGTCGATGTGGAGATAAAACTTGAGGATGTGGGTGCCATTGTCGGCGAGGGTCTTCTCGAAGTCGTTGATCTGGGCGTAACGCTTGGACCATACCGCCTTGGGCACCAGGTCGTGGACCCGCACCACCAGGACGTCCTCATAGTGGGAGCGGTTGAAGATCGCCACCTGACCTGTGCCTGGCGTGTGCTGGTGATAACGCCACAGAAAGTCGTGTTCCGCCTCTTCCTTGCTGGGGACCTTGAAGCCGGTGACCGTGCAGCCCTGGGGGTTCATGGCGCCGAGCACGTGATTGATGGTGCCGTCCTTGCCGGCCGCGTCCCGGCCCTGCAGGCAGATGAGCAGGGAGCGCTTGCCCTCCGCGTACATGAGGTACTGGAGGTCGTGCAGCTTCTGGCTGAACTGCTCGATCTCGGGCAGGGCATGCTCCTGGGATTCGTGCTTGTCGGTAAAACTGGCATCGACCTGGGCAAGATCGACCTTGCTGCCTGGCTTGACCCCGAATTGCTTGGCGTAGTTCATGGCTATGACTCCTATTGGTTTTTTTGTTGTGACGGGGCGGCTAGGCGCCGTCCCGGTTCTCCTCCGGTCATCCGGTGGCTCCTAACCGGTGCCCTGGTGCCAGCAGCCGCGGGCGACTTGCCGGGAGCTGGCCAATTCCAGCGGCCCCTGTCAGGATGCTCATCCTTCGGGTAGTATACTCGACCCCGTTATCAGGCACGCCCAGGCCGCCATCCTAACGTTTGCTGTCTTTGGGGAGTTCTATGACCAAAGCCGATGCCACGATCCGACACGTAACGGAGAAGAACAACTTCGCCTTTCTGGCTGTCGCGCTAGTGCTGTTGCTGTTCGGCCTGGCGTTGAGTCACGAATTCGGTATCGCCGTGGGACAGTTCGTGGTTGAGGCGGGCCTGATCGCCGCCCTGAGTGTGGGCGTCTGGAGCATGCGCGGTGAACACCGGCTGCACAGGACGCGACTGGGGCTGCTGGGCGCGGTCTCCTTGATGGCCGCCCTCCAGTTCTGGGTGAAGCAGGCTGGATTTGATCTGATCTGGCTCGGGTTTGTGATCCTCTACCTCCTCCTGACCACCGGGTCCGCAATGCGCCTGGTCCTGTTCTCGGGGCCGGTGGATTGGAATAAGATCATTGGCTCCTACTGCATCTACCTGCTGCTGGGCATCATCTGGTCCATCTTTTATATGGTGCTCGCCGAGTTACGGCCGGACGCCATCCACGGGCTCCCGACGGGTGATTTGTTCGAAACCCTCCCTAACTTGCTCTATTTCAGCTTCGTCACCCTGACGACCGTCGGGTACGGGGACATTACCCCGATCACCCCCTTGGCGCACTTTCTCGCCTCGATGGAGGCTGTCACCGGCCAGTTCTATCTGACCGTCCTGGTCGCGAGCCTGGTGGGCAGTGTCCTCTCGAACCGCCAGGCC
>CAZFZB010000208.1:0-3136 GCA_964523415.1 uncultured Chromatiaceae bacterium
GAAGTCTTCCCAGGCCTCAGCCTCGAGGTGTTTGACCTCACGGGGAGACAGGGTCTCGCGCAGCTTGCCCAGTGCTGTCACGGTGTCCATGTAAATGGGGCCGCGACCTTCCTTCATCTCCTTTAGCATGAGGTGGTTACGCAGGCAGGAGGCCGGAACGGCGGCCTGACCATAGGGAGGATAGTCATTCAACAATTCCTTGTTCTTGACCATGTAGACCTCGCCGTAGGCGTTAGTGGCCTGGGCCTTGAAGAGCAGGAACCAGGCACCGACCGGGCCGTAACCGTCCTTGAAGCGGGCAGGCACGAAGCGGTTTTCCATCATGGTCAGCTCGGCGCCAGCCTCAGCAGCCATGGCGTAGGTCGAACCGGCATTCCAAACCGGGTACCATGCACGGCCGGTACCCTCGCCTACGGAGCGGGGACGGAAGATGTTGACGCAGCCACCAGCGGCCAACAGAATTGCCTTGGCCTTGTAGACCATGACCTTGTGGTCGCGTACCGAGAAACCGACGGCACCGGCAATCCGATTCTTGTCGTTCTTGTCATTGACCAGCTTGACGATAAAGACGCGTTCCTGAATCCGGTCGGAACCCAGAACCTTCTTGGCTGCCTCAGCGACGATCCATTTGTAGGATTCGCCGTTGATCATGATCTGCCACTTGCCGGAACGCACGGGCTTGCCGCCATCCTTAAGGGGGGTCATGCCTTTGGAACCATCGTGACGCTCGCCATTCTCGTCCAGTTTCCAGATGGGGAGGCCCCACTCCTCGAAGAGGTGCACAGAGTCATCGACATGACGACCCAAGTCATAGGCTAGATCGTCACGGGTGATTCCCATCAGGTCGTTGGAGACCATGCGGGCATAGTCAGCCGGGTCCTGCTCGGAACCAATGTAGGTGTTGATGGCGGACAGACCCTGGGCAACGGCACCAGAGCGGTCCATTGCGGCCTTGTCGACCAACCTGATTTTCAGATCAATACCGGTTTCCTTCTTGGCGGCATCCGCCCACTGCATGATTTCGTAGCCAGCACCGCAACAAGCCATACCACCGCCGATCAAGAGGATATCGACCTCTTCCTGGATGATCTCCGGATTTCCAAATTCACCAGCCATGTTCTCTACCTCTCTCTAATATTTTACTTGCGGATCAGTTCGGCGGGATTACCGGGACGATAGCCCTTGGTGACGCCGCCATCGGCGCTGCCAGTGAAGAAGCCGGTAGCCGCGATGTCGGCCAGGGAGGCAGTAGGCTTGCCGCCGTACGGATCGATGGAACCTTCTGGCGTGGTGCGAATTGGAAACTTAAAGCGCTTGAGGGTTCCGTTGCGGAACTTGATGGTCCACATGATGGAATCCGACCCCCGCAGAGGCTGAACGGAGCCACCCAAGGGCACGATATCCGCGTAGTGACGAGCCTCGATGGCCTGCTGCGGGCAAATCTTAACGCAGGAGTAGCATTCCCAGCACTGCTCGGGCTCTTGGTTATAAGACTTCATGGCATGACCAGTCTCGGAACCATCACGATCGAGCTTCATCAGATCGTGGGGGCAGATGTACATGCAAGCGGTCTTATCCTGGCCCTTGCAGCCATCGCACTTGTCAGTACGCACAAAAGTTGGCATGGTGTTCTATCTCCTAACGTTGTACCGCAGCGAATGTCGCCGATGCTGGCGAAGCCGTATGGCGCCACCCGGCCCCCAGCGGTCAGGCGACGTCTACACGTACCGTTCGAATCATCCTTGACTCGGCGTCGACCCGGATCCTGTACTGGCAAGAAAATGGGCCCATGCCCGATAACCCGCCAACCCGAGTACGCTAACATGTCTAGATTAGAGAGGGGCAAGGCCCGGTGTCAAAGGAGATTTTATCACAGAATCATAAAATAACTTTATTAGATGCTTCTGAAGGCCTAAATCGGGCACTATGGCCAGCCCTGATCGTTTTCAAGACTCTGGCCAGAAGCGATTTTTGGGATTAACTTTTCCCGGCACACTGGCTAGTACCATCCCTACCCTCTGAAATCGACCCGAACATGAACTGCCTATCCCTCCACCTCCTTCAACGCCCGGAGGCCAACCCTGTACCCCCATTTAATGTATTGGGTGGTACTCACCATCGGAGCTCGGCCGAGTCACCTTGCCGGCTGGAAGGATCACAAGTTGGCAACCAGGACCTGGCAGGGCGCGAAACCCCATGAAGCGCATCCTTCTAACCTGCGGCGCTCTTTTTGGAGCCTTGGCAGTGGCCCTGGGCGCCTTTGGCGCCCATGCCCTCAAGGCCAGGGCCCCTGAACTGTTGTCCCATTGGGGTACGGCTACCCAATATCTCGCTCTACACGCCCTTGCCCTATTGGTCACCGGTCTCCTTCTCGATCGCCACCCTCCCAACCGCCTGCTAACGTCGGCGGGCACAGCGTTTCTCCTGGGCGCGGCCATTTTTAGTGGCAGCCTTTACCTGCGGGTCCTACTCGACATGCCCTCCTGGGGCCTGGTGACACCCATAGGGGGTTTGCTACTCATCCTCGGCTGGCTGCTGCTAACCTATGCCCTTTGGCGGCAAACCTGAAGAACATGCGCCAAACACGCATCTATGTGGATTTACCTCTGGCAGCCGGTCAGGACGCTTTACTGCCCGCCGAGGCAGTCCAGCATCTCCTGCAGGTGCTACGCCTGCAACCCGGCGACAACTTCATTATTTTCAATGGCAATGGTCGGGATTACCCTGCCTCGATAGGCACCGCCAACCGCCATAAGGTTATGATCCGAATCGGTGAGCCTGGTGAGCCCGCCCCCCCCCTTCCCCTTAGCGTCCATCTAGGTCTCGGCATTTCCAAGGGCGAGCGCATGGACTTTTCCATCCAAAAGGCGGTTGAGTTGGGTGTCACCGAGATCACGCCCTTGTTCACCGGACGCGGTATGGTACGACTACTCGGTGACCGCCTGACCAAACGTGAGGCACACTGGCAGGGCGTCCTGATTGCCGCTTGCGAACAAAGCGGGCGTCGGCGTCTGCCCCGGCTGAACCCGGTTGTAGAACTGGATACCTGGATCGCCACGGGACACCCCTGCCCCCTGCTGTTGGATCATCGCGCCAGCCGCTCCTTGCCCAGCCTCGCCCCGCCTGGCTCGGCACT
>CAZFZB010000209.1:0-3128 GCA_964523415.1 uncultured Chromatiaceae bacterium
ACGGTGGCCAAGTGGCGCCGCCGCGAGACCACCGAGGACGCCTGCCACTGGCCCCATCGCCTGCAAACCAACCTCTCCCCGAGCCAGGAACGGCTGGTGGTGGAACGGCGTAAGCTCCTGCTGCTGCCCCTCGACGATCTGCTGGTGGTCGCCCACGAGTTCATCAACGACCAGGTCTCACGCTCTGGCCTCAACCGCTGCCTGCGCCGCCATGGCGTCTCCAGACTCGCGGATCTCATCCCCCGCGAGGAAGCCGAGAAGGCGCCCGCCAAGGGCTTCAAGGACTACGCGCCGGGCTTCGTGCACGTCGATATCAAATACTTGCCCCAACTGCCCGATGAGAACGCCCGCCACTACCTCTTCGCCGCCATCGACCGCGCCACCCGCTGGGTCTACGTGGAGATCCTGCCCACCAAGGGCGCCGCCAACGCCGCCGGCTTCCTCAAACGCCTCCTCAAGGCCGCCCCGTTCAAGATCGCCCAGGTCCTCACCGACAATGGCAAGGAATTCACCGACCGCTTCGGTGCCACCGGCCAGCGCGAGCCCACCGGCCATCACCCCTTCGATCAGGTCTGCACCGAGCACAGCATCAACCACCGCCTGACCAAGCCCCGACACCCGCAAATCAACGGCATGGTCGAGCGCTTCAATGGCCGCATCGCCGAAATCCTCCACACCACCCGCTTCCGCTCCGGCGAGCACCTGCACGATACCCTCACGCGCTACGTCAAACTCCTGTTAGCCGAAGTGGCAGACATAGTGATAGGGTTCGCCGATGACCTCGATGTCGAAGGACGAATTGCCTGGCACATTGAATGATTCGCCGGCGGTGCAGGTTTTCCACTCCTGGCCCTTGATCCGATAACGGCATTTTCCAGAGACGGTTTCCATAACTTCCGGCGTACCGGTATTAAATGTCAGCGTAGCTGGCATGACCACGCCAACGCTTTTTTTCGTGCCGTCAGCGAACTGCACGGTATGGCTCACGCATTTGCCGTCGAAGTAGACATTGGCTTTCTTGATGATTGCTACGTTATCGAACTGTGTCATATCAGATTTCGCCTATTTTTTGGAGGATGTTATTGGCGACGAAGCCAAACCTGTCCAAGGCCAGCACAAAGAACAGCGCGCAGGTGTCGACTTTGCCTGCCTTCGAACGTAAGACCAACTCCCCAATGACGAACTGTATGTAAGAGCATGAGGTCTCCCAACCCGAAGGTGGCACCAAACTTCGTCCACTGCGACTCGGTATAGCCGAACAGCAAGATTCCCGTGGTTCAGAGGTCGTCCGGCACCTGACGGTTCTGGACATGGGTCCACCTATGTTATCGCCTCTTTCACTATCCAAGGTGAAAAGCCCTGTCATTCAGGCGGGCAAATTTCACATGCACGCCTCATACGGGAAGTTTAAGGGTTGGGCGTTATCCGGCGAGGCTCCGTCAAGAGGGGTTATCGCTATGGCAATCATAGGGTCTACAAGTATCGAATATCATTTTGTCTGGGTTACGACCTATCGACACCAGGTATTGCAAGAGTATGCGGGCAAGCGGGTTGGATTTCCTGAAACGGCAGTGGCAACTGCAATTCCACCGGCGGCGGGGCCGGGGGGTAACTGTGGCCCGCCCGCCGGGCGGAGGCCACTTGCTGACGGACGCCCCTCTAGCTTAGCCCCTCATGGGTCCTGTAAGAGGTTGGGGCGTTGGCCTATCCTTAAGATATTTGCAGCCGCCTGTTTGGTCCCTGGCCAGGGACCTTGATTCCGTGCCCTACCTTCGGACGCAACGCAAATGACTACTACCATCCTGTCCATGGAATCCGACGGCCTTTTGCCCCCCGACGACGAACCTGATTTTCACCCTCGAGAGTACGAGGCTCTGCGACAACGCTTGGGTGATGCGCGCTTGCGGCAGCGGCTGCGGCAGCAGATCTATCACGTTGCGGGCGAATCCCACCAGCAAGGGATATTCCTGAAATTCAAGCAATTCGTGGATGTGGACAAGGCCATAGTCTGGGTGGCCCGGCTCTCCGGGCTCTACGGTTGGGGATACCGGAATTTCCGCGACATCCGAGTGGTGAACAATGTGCTCCGTCATCCGCGGGTGCCTCGCGGTTTGGAAGGGATGCGGATACTTCAGCTGAGCGACCTGCACCTGGACCTCGATGGGGGCATGGCTGACCTAATAGCTGAGCGGATCCGCGGGCTTGAGTACGATTTGGCGGTTCTGACGGGGGACTTCCGCAACACCACGCATGCCGATCACGGTCTCTCCGTGCGCCAGACCCGGCGGCTGGTGGCGGCACTGAAGCCGCCCACCTATGCCATCTTGGGCAACCACGACTTCGTCGAGATAGTCCCGCCATTGGAACGAGCAGGCGTGCGCTTTCTGCTCAACGAGACGGTGGTGGTGGATCGCAACGGCGATCAGCTTCACTTGGGAGGCGTCGATGACGTGCATTTCTACCGCACCCATGACTTCGCCCGGGTGCGTGAAGCCATCCCTGACGACGCCTTCTCTATCCTCCTTTGCCACAGCCCCGAGGGCTACCTGGAGGCCGGCTCCCACGGTTTCGACGTCATGCTTTCAGGACACACTCATGGGGGCCAGATCTGCCTGCCCGGCGGCTACGTCTTGATCAAGGTCTGCGATGTGCCCCGGAACATGCTCAGCGGAAACTGGGATTTCCGCAGCATGGCAGGATATACCTCCGTGGGCACCGGCTCCTGCGGGGTGCCACTGCGGTATTTCTGCCCACCGGAGATCACGCTGCATACCCTGGCACGGCAGGGCCATGAATAGCGTACCCACGCCCGGCGGGGACAACGGGTAGCAAGCGCATTCGCCTCGGTAAATCGGTGGCGTGGCGCAACGAAAAGGGCATCGAGAAGACCGTCAGTATGCTGCTCAAAATACCGCACTCCGACACCAGGGCGGTTCAAGCGGAATCCGGCTCCCCGGTTACCTCTTGCGCTGGGGGGCGGAAGAGGCCTACAAGTGCGACAAGCTCCGTTTGGAACTGGAAAATTTCTCCGGTCTCAGGGCGCGTGTTGTGCTATAGGTTTCTGATAATGTTAATAAAATTGGTGGGCCGTCAGGGATTTGAACCCCGGACCAAGGGATTATGAGTCC
>CAZFZB010000210.1:0-3128 GCA_964523415.1 uncultured Chromatiaceae bacterium
GCCCTCCCGCCGTCGGGCCCTGTTATTTCCCTTGAAAAGACGTGTCATTGCCCTTAAACTTCTTGATCATCAAGTAGTTTTGAGGTCTTTAACATGGCGATTTCCCCCACCCAGTCGCTGGCGAACCAGCTCAATGCCCTGCGCAGCACCGGGCCGCGCACCCCCGTCGGTAAGGCGGTGTCCAGCGCCAATGCCCGCAAGCACGGCATGCTCAGCCGGCAACTCATCATCGAGGGCGAGAGCGCGGAGGACTTTGGCGCCCTGTTGGAGGAACTGCTCGCGGACGAGGCGCCGGTAGGGACCCTGGAATGCGCCCTGGTGGAACGCCTCGCGATCTGCCTGTGGCGCCAGCGGCGGGTGGTGACGGCGGAGAGTGCCAGCCTGCATCTGCAGCGGCTGACCCTGGCGGAGCCGGAATGGTTGCAGATTCAGCAACTGTGCGGTGCCGATCTGGAGCTGATCCGGGCGACCCTGGCCGATGGCCTGACCCTGGAGGCGGCTCAAGGGGTCAGCGATGCCTTCGAGGCCTGGCTGGCGGTGCCGGATGCCGACAAGCCCCAGGATCTGGCTGCCCTGGAGGTGCGCTTCCCACCGCTGCTGGAATTGCTCCAGGGCATGATGTCGGCGGATGCGGCCCTTCAGGCGGCACTGGGTGCTCCGGGTTCAGTGGGGGCTGATGACCAAGGGCAAGCCGCCGACCCTGTGGATTTGGGGGGCAGTTCTGCCCCTGCCTCGGAGGGCGCGAATCCGCTGGCCGGGTCCGAGGGTGAGGGTGCTGAGGAGGGGGCGAGGTCATTGGCCGAACTCCTGGCGGCCCAATGCTCGGGCTCGCTGACGGGCTGCCTGGCCTTCGCCTACGGTCACTTCCAGCGGCAGTTGGCGATCCTGCGCGCCGCCAGCCATATCCGCGCGGCGCGTCTGTTGCCGGCGGCCTCGGAGCAACTGGCGCGTTATCAGGCGGCGCTGGACAACGAACTCTACAAGGTGATCCGGGCCCTGCGTGAGACCCAGACCCGCCGCCTGGCCTCGGCGGTGCTTGATGCGGTGCCCGTAGCCGGGGGTTAGGGGTTAGCCGCTGGGCGGTACGGCTGGGCCATCGCCTTCAGTAGGGGGTGGCGTCAGCAGCCATTCATACACGGGCTGAATCATTACCGGGTTTGGCACGTTCGTTTCTGCTGCCATCCAGCGATCAAGAACCAGTAAACGCTGGATGGCACCTGGCTCCTCCAATGAGGCATATTCAAGCCCACGCAGCTCACGCGCCAGGGTGCCCGCATCGGAGATGTCTGCACAGACCTGTATCAATTCGCGTTCGCCTCCTGGGATGTGGGCACGAAAATCGACTTCAAAGCCCTGACGCGTACGAACGTATCCCATCTCGGCCCCGCGTCGCGCCAGTTCGGTGTGGACGAGGGTTTCCAGCGCCCGTCCCAAATTGGCGCGACCACTGGCATCGAACGCACCAATCATACCGGTATCGATGGGATACACCTTGCGTGGATTTGAGTTGCGTCGGCGTTCCGATTCGGTTGCCAGTGCGACGGCATCGATGAGGAAGGAATCGAGGAGGTAACTGAACAAGGCATGCACCGCGTCCTTGGCAACGCCATGGTCCTGCGCCTCGAGATCGAGGTGGAGGCGATGCACACTGAATTCCCCCGCCGGATTGCGCAGGCATTGACGGATAAGCCAGCGTAGCGCCGCAACCTGGGAAATGCCGTAACGATCAACCACGTCCCGAAACAGCACGGTATCCACATAGGACTGGAGGAGGGTCACCCTTAACCCGGTGGCCAGGCCCTGTGCCTCGGGGAAACCGCCTGCCAACAGGTATTCGCCAAAGCGATTTTCGATGAGAGAACGCTCGGCGGATGTCCAACGGGCAGGCTCGGTTCGGGGTTCTTCGCCGCGATGGCGCAGAAATTCGCGAAATGAGAAGGGGCGGATGATGGTTTCCAAGCCGCGACCGCGTCAGGAGGTATGTACCTCCCGCGATAGCATGCAGGCCGAAGAACCGGAAACAACGAGTTCGACCTTCTCCGTGTCCATCAGTCGGCGCAGGAAGCGATCCCATCCCGGAATGACCTGTATTTCATCGAAAAACCAATGCACTGACTCGGTCCCGCGCCGCTCGGGGAAGCGCCGATAATATTCCTCGAGCAACAGCGATAACTGGTTCGCGTCGATACCCGCGATTCGATCATCATCGAAGCTCAGGTAACAGCGCGATCAGCGGGGAGCGTCCGCCGCCGATCGGCCTGCAACTGACGGAGGAAGGTGGTTTTTCCGGTGCGGCGCATGCCAATCACGGCGTGCACTTTGCCAGGCACCGCTGGCAATCTGGTGTCGCGCGCCGTCAAGCTTACCGCTGCCGATGGCAGCAGCGCGTCATTAAATTATTCGAGGAGTACCGGATGCAGAGCCATCATATGGTTCAGTCTAGACGCGATTCTGTCCTTATTTCAAGGATGGATATAGCAGATTCGATGCCTGCAGGAATGACGGACGGAGGTTGAATCAGAAGAATGCCTAGCGCCAGGCTCATAGTGGCCATCAATCTGCATCTCCACCGCATCGCCCCTTGGCGCCAGGAATTGGCCGCCCGGTAGGAGCGCTTCCCGCCGCTGCTGGAACTGCTCCAGGGCATGATGTCGGCGGATGTGGTCCTGCTGGCTGCGTTGGATATCAAACTCTATCTGGTGATCCGCGCCCTACGCGAATCCTAGACCCGCCGCCAGGTCTCGGCGGTGCTAGATGTGGTGCCGGTGGATGGAGGCTAGGCGTCAGGCGCCGGGAGGGGGGCAGATGGGCTTGCATCCGTGATCAGCTACGGATTGCCTGAGCATGGAGCTTCAGCCCTAACGCGCTCACCACCTTGAGAATCGTATCGAAGCCAGGACTGCGTTCGCCGGATAGGGCTTTGTAGAGACTTCACGCGACAGCCCGGCATCTCGGGCCACTTGTGACATGCCTTTAGCATGTGCGATGTCACCGAGTGCTTTGGCGATAAAGGCGGCGTCCCCTTCTGCTTCTTCAAGGCAGGCCTCAAGATAGGCGGCCATTTCCTCTTGGGTTCTGAGGTGCTCAGCAACGTCATAGGGTGTGGTAGTGTTCCTGGCCATTGTCGT
>CAZFZB010000211.1:0-3124 GCA_964523415.1 uncultured Chromatiaceae bacterium
ATCGCCAACACCTTCCTGGCCGCCACCGGCAAGAACGTCGGCAAGTCCCTGTGCGAGCATGACCTGATCCCCACTGCCCAGGCCCTGATTGAGAAGATGGCCGCCCGTGGCGCCTCCATCCCGATCGCTGTGGACGTGGTGGTCGGCAAGAACTTCGCCGAGAGCGAACCTGCCGTCCTCAAGGATGCCAGTGACGTGGCCGACGAGGACATGATCTTCGACATCGGCCCCAAGTCTGCCCAGGAGCTGGCCGACATCATCGCAAAGGCCGGCACCATCGTCTGGAACGGCCCTGTGGGTGTCTTCGAGTTCGACCAGTTCGGCGCGGGCACCAAGACTGTCTCCATGGCCATCGCCAATGCCCCCGGCTTCAGCCTGGCCGGCGGTGGCGATACCATCGCCGCCATCCAGAAGTACGACATCTACGATCGGGTGTCCTACATCTCCACCGCCGGCGGTGCCTTCCTGGAGTACCTGGAGGGTAAGGTCCTGCCGGCCGTGGCCATGCTCGAGGCGCGGGCCAAGGGTTAAAGGACCTTTTAGCCCAGGGCGGCGGGTGGAACCCGCCGCCTCCTCCCTACCGCCGATTTCGGAATCGAATCGCCACCCCATGCCCCCAAGACGCACCAAGATCGTCGCCACCCTCGGCCCCGCAACGGATGGCGAGGGTTACCTCGACCGCCTCGTCGCCGCCGGTATCGATGTGGCCCGCCTCAACCTTTCCCATGACTCCCACGACCACCACCGTGAGCGCGTCCTCCGCTTGCGGGCTAGCGCCAAGGCCCTCGGGCGGGAGGTGGCGGTACTGGTGGATCTCCAGGGTCCCAAGATTCGGATCGGCGGTTTCGCCACCGGGTCCATCCGCCTGGCGGATGGCGATCGCTTCGATATTGACGTTAACTGCCCCCTGGACGGGGGCGATGCCCACCGGGTGGGAACTACCTACCGCGGCCTGGTCGGTGACGTGGCGCGCGGCGACAGCCTTATCCTTGACGATGGGGCCATCGAGCTCTGGGTGGATGAGGTGGTCGGTGGGGCCATCCGCTGCAAGGTGGTCATGGGTGGGGTCCTGTCGGATAACAAGGGCATCAACAAACGCGGCGGTGGCCTCTCCGCCCCGGCCCTGACCGAGAAGGATATCCGCGATACCCGCTTTGCCGCCGAGATCCAGGCAGACTATCTGGCGGTGTCCTTCGTGCGCGGACCCGATGATGTGCGTCAGGCCCGGGCCATCCTGGCCGATGCCGGCGGCAAGGGTGGTATCGTCGCCAAGATCGAGCGTGCGGAGGCGCTGGAGGCCCTGGATGACATCATCCTCGCCGCCGATGCCATTATGATCGCCCGTGGCGACCTGGGAGTGGAGATCGGTGATGCCGAACTCCCCTCGGTCCAGAAGGACCTGGTGCACCGGGCCCGCTCCCTGAACAGCGTGGTCATCACCGCCACCCAGATGATGCAGTCCATGATCGAGCACCCGGTCCCTACCCGGGCGGAGGTCTTCGATGTGGCGAATGCCGTCCTGGACGGCACCGATGCAGTCATGCTTTCCGCGGAGACCTCCGTAGGGGCCTATCCCATCAAGACCGTGGAGGCCATGCATCGCGTCTGTCTGGAGGCGGAGAAGAACAGCCTTGCCACCCGCTCCCATCACCGCCTGGACTCGGTCTTCGGCCGGGTGGACGAGGCCATCGCCATGGCCACCATGTATACCGCCAATCATTTGGGGGTGAAGGCGATCGCCGCCCTCACGGAAAGTGGCTCCACGGTCAAGTGGATGTCGCGCATCAGTTCCGGCATCCCCATTTATGCCCTCACCCGGCATGTGCCCACCCTACGTCAGGTTACCCTGATGCGGGGGGTCTATCCCATCGTTTTCGACGTCGCCCATACCGATATTCACACCGTTAACCGGGAGGTCATCGAGGAACTGCTGCGCGCCGGCACGGTCCACGAGGGTGACTTGGTCATCATTACCAAGGGTGACCGCAGCGGCGTCGAGGGTCAGACCAATATCCTCAAGATCATGCGCGTGGGCGAGCACGCACTTTTGACACACGACTGAGCTAAGCTCCCACACTTCATCCGCCAACCCATCCAACTCATCGAGGAGACAAGACATGGCCCTGATTTCCCTGCGTCAATTGCTGGACCACGCCGCCGAGCACGGCTACGGCGTACCCGCCTTCAACGTCAATAACTTGGAGCAGATGCGCTCCATCATGGAGGCCGCCCAGCAGACCGACTCCCCGGTTATCGTGCAGGCCTCCGCCGGTGCCCGTAAGTATGCCGGCGCCCCCTTCTTGCGCCACCTGATCCTGGCGGCCATCGAGGAGTTCCCCCAAATCCCCGTCTGCATGCACCAGGATCATGGCACCTCCATGCCCGTGTGCCAGCGCTCGATCCAGCTTGGCTTCTCCTCGGTCATGATGGATGGCTCCCTGGGCGAGGACGGCAAGACCCCGACCTCCTATGAATACAACGTGGCCATCACCAAGCAGGTCGTGGAGATCGCCCATGCCTGTGGCGTCTCCGTCGAGGGCGAACTTGGCTGTCTGGGCTCTCTCGAGACTGGCCAGGCCGGCGAGGAGGATGGCATTGGTGCCGAGGGGACCCTCGACCACAGCCAACTCCTGACCGATCCCGAGGAGGCTGCAGACTTCGTCAAGAAGACCGGCGTCGATGCCCTGGCCATTGCCATTGGCACTTCCCACGGGGCCTACAAGTTCACCCGTCCCCCGACCGGCGATATCCTGGCCATTGAGCGCGTCAAGGAGATCCACGCCCGCATCCCCAACACTCACCTGGTGATGCACGGCTCCTCGAGCGTTCCCCAGGAGTGGCTGGCCATCATCAACGAGTTTGGCGGCAACATGGGTGAGACCTATGGCGTACCTGTCGAGGAGATTGCCGAGGGCATCAAGAACGGTGTCCGCAAGGTCAACATCGACACCGACTTGCGCATGGCTTCCACTGGTGCCATCCGCAAATTCCTGGCGGAGAACACCAAGGAGTTCGATCCCCGCAAATACTTCACCGCCGCCACCAAGGCCATGAAGGGTATCTGCGTGGCGCGTTACGAGGCCTTTGGCACCGCCGGCAACGCCAGCAAGATCGTCGCCGGGGG
>CAZFZB010000212.1:0-1922 GCA_964523415.1 uncultured Chromatiaceae bacterium
CCCGCTCAAGACCGAAGGCATCCGCCTCGTTGGCGATGACGGCGCGGATGCGGATGGGCAAGGCCTCGTTCTGGACCGCATCTATCAGGGCTTGCAGGTTGCTTCCGCTCCCCGAGATCAGCACCACTACAGGCAGGGGGCTGCGGGTGTTCACGCTGCGGTTCCACCTTTGTATAAAACCCTGGGTGGTCCCAAGCAGGGTTCAAGCTGGCCCAGGATCCAGGCGGTCTCTCCCAATTCACTTAGTCGCTGGCAGGCCAGGGTAGCCATCGTCGCCGGGACGCAGAGGATGAGTCCTACGCCACAGTTAAAGGTGCGCCGCATCTCCGTCTCCGCAACCCGGCCCTGGGCCTGTAGCCAGGCGAAGATGGGTGGTAGCTGCCAGGAGTCTCGATCGATTACCGCCTGGGTACCTACCGGCAGCACACGCGGCAAATTCTCCGGCAGGCCGCCGCCGGTGATGTGGGCCATGGCGTGGATGGGGACAGTCCTCATCAATTCCAGAACCGGCTTGACATAGATGCGAGTGGGTGCCAGCAGAAGATCCCCCAGGGTGCGGCCATCCAGATCTTGGTGGAGAGGGGAATCACTGAACTCCAGGATCTTACGAATCAGCGAATAGCCATTGGAATGGGGACCGGAGGAGGCGATGCCGAGGAGGGTATCCCCCACTTGTACCTTTTCGGGGGTCAGGAGTTGGTCCTTCTCGGCAATGCCGACGCAAAAACCCGCCAAATCGTAGTCGCCGGGGGCGTACATCCCCGGCATCTCCGCTGTCTCGCCGCCAGTGAGGGCGCAACCTGCCAGTTCACAGCCCTTGGCGATACCCGCAACCACGCTCGTGGCGACCTCGAGTTCGAGGCGTCCGGTTGCATAGTAGTCGAGGAAAAAAAGGGGCTCAGCGCCGGCCACCAGGATGTCGTTGGCGCACATGGCTACCAGGTCGATACCAATGGTGTCGTGGCGGCCCAATTCCAGGGCCAATTTCAGCTTGGTGCCCACGCCGTCCGTCCCCGATACCAGCACTGGCTGTCGGTATTTTCCCAGGGGGAGTTCGAAAAGGGCGCCGAAGCCCCCCAGACCCGTCATGACCCCTGGACGAAAGGTGGCGGCGGCCAGGGGCTTGATACGCTCAACCAAGGCGTTTCCAGTGTCGATATCGACACCGGCATCGCGGTAACTCAGACCAGGGCCAATAGGGGTGGGGGAATCCTGCGCCATGACGGGCTCCGATGATGAATCAAGCAGCATTCTAGCAGTTGGTTCTTGCTGTCGGTACTTGGACAGAGCCGCATCTGGGGTAATAAAATCCTTGCCACCGCTACCTCCCAGCCGGGTGACAGGGTCTTGAAACTCAAAGATCTACCCAACATCATCAGCTTTATGCGCCTGCTGGCGGTGATGCCCGTGGTGTTACTCCTCCTCGAGGGGGAGTTTGGCTGGTCCCTCCTCATATTCGGTATGGCGGGTCTGTCCGACGGGCTCGATGGCTTCCTGGCCAAACAATTTCATTGGCAGAGCCGGTTGGGGGGCATCTTGGATCCCTTGGCCGACAAGACCCTGCTGGTGGCCAGCTTCCTGGTCCTTGGCGCCCTCAAGCTGATTCCCATCTGGCTTGTGGTGGCCGCTATTGGGCGCGATCTCATCATCGTCGGTGGTGCCACCCTTTATCATTTTCAGGTTGAAGAAATTCGGGCAGCACCAACCTGGGCGAGCAAGATCAATACTGTGCTGCAGATTGCCCTGGTTGTGGCCGTCATCGCCAATGCCGGTCCCTTACCCTTACCCCCTGTCCTGATTGAGTTCCTGACCTGGACTTGTCTCGCCACCATTCTCGTCAGTGGTCTTCACTATGTCTGGGTATGGGCCCGCAAGGCGAAGGCCTTGGGCCTGCATGAGGATTCATGAAGGGCCCCAGTGTC
>CAZFZB010000212.1:2022-3119 GCA_964523415.1 uncultured Chromatiaceae bacterium
GTTTATTTTTTTGGCACCTGTCTGATCGACATGGTCCGGCCTCAGGCCGGCTTGGCGGCCATGCGCTTGCTACGTCAGGTGGGCATCGAGGTTATTTTTCCCCAGGGGCAGACCTGTTGCGGACAACCGGCCTACAACTCGGGATTCGATGAGGAAGCGCGCAGGGTAGCTCGCCTCCAGTTCCAAGCCTTCCCCCGCGATATCCCGGTGATAGTGCCCTCCGCCTCCTGCGCCGGAATGATGAAGGTTCAGTACCCCAAGTTATTTGTGGGAACACCGGATCAGGAAGGCGCCATGGAGCTCGCGGGCCGTGTTTATGAACTGACGGATTTTCTGGCTCGGGTGTTGGAATGGCGGCCCCTGGACCGGGGGGAGCCGCTCAAGGTCGTGCTGCACCATTCCTGCTCGGCGCGCCGGGAGTTGGGGGTGGCTAGCGCCGCTTCAGAATTGTTGGCGGGGCTGGCCAACCTGGAGACGGTAGAACCCGATCACGCCTACGAATGTTGTGGCTTTGGGGGTACCTTTGCCGTCAAGCAACCGGAGATCTCGGCGGCCATGGCGGCGGACAAGTCCGAGGCGATCATGGCCACAGGTGCTCAGGTTCTGGTCAGCCAGGATTGTGGCTGTCTGCTGAACCTGGGCGGGACCCTGGAGCGTCGGTTTCCGGACTCAGGGCCTCATCCTTGCATGCGCCCCAAGGTCAAGCACATTGCCGAATTGCTTTGGGAGCGTACCTGTGCGTCCTGAGTTCCCTATCCGCGTTAGCCAGGCCCTCGCTAACGACCGGGTGCGTCGCAATATTAGGCGCACCATGGATGGGCTGGTCCTCAAGCGTCGCCAGGCCTTTCCCGATGAGCATGAGCTGACGGTCTTGCGCCGGCGTGGCAAACTGATTCGCGGTTATGCCCTGGCTCACCTCCCAGAACTGTTGGGGGAACTTGAGCGGAACTGCCAACGCAACGGCATCCAGGTACACTGGGCGGAGACGGCGGCGGAGGGCAATGTCCTGATCAGTGACATTCTTCGCCAGCACGGGGCGGATCTGGTCATCAAGGGCAAGTCCATGGTCTCTGAGGAGATGGGCCTCAATCACTATC
>CAZFZB010000213.1:0-3091 GCA_964523415.1 uncultured Chromatiaceae bacterium
CCACACCCCTGCTCCGGCAGGTCAACGCCCTCCGCGCCGAGCATGGCCTACTTGTGGTTCCCATCTCGCCCGCGCTGAACGCCGTTGCCGCTGCCCATGTCCGCGATCTCGCAGCCCACCCGCCCAGTGGCCAGTGCAACCTCCACAGTTGGTCTCAGTCAGGATCCTGGACCTCCTGCTGTTACACCGGGGATCACAAGCAGGCCCGCTGCATGTGGGATAAACCGCGCGAGATCACACACGGATCCTACACCGGCGATGGGTTCGAAATCGCGGCCTGGTATAGTCAAGGCATGACGCCCAGTCAAGCGCTCGCAAGCTGGAAGGACAGTGACGATCACCTGAATATCCTGCTCAATCGCGGCATCTGGTCCAAAACCAAGTGGCAGGCCGTGGGCGGTGCCGTCTTCGGTCACTACGCCGTGGTCTGGTTCGGCAAGGTGGCCGAATCGAAGACCCCGAGGTAGTTCAGGAGCCGGGCACTACCGCCCTGGGAATGCCCGGAGGCATTGCGATCCGCACGCCTGCCGACGGGTGCAAATTGATGCCCGTCTCCCTGTTCGCGAATAGATTGGCAGGTAATTGCACCGCCAAAAACCGAAGGGGCTTCTTGCTAGGTCATGCGGTCTGCCCCAAGCCGCACTGAGAGGGCGGGGAATCGAAATTGCCAACGAGGTCGAGGCCTATGGCGAATTTACGTCGGGAGCTTCTCGATCGTGAAGGGGACAAAGGTTGGTTCTGCTCTCTCGTTGCAACCTAGTCGTCGAACTGTGGGCCAGCTGCCCGGGAAGCCCGCCGCCCTGAAGGAGACCCTAGGCCTTGGCATTGAGATTCGCCGGTCTAAACTCCTCCACCGGGTAATTGGCCTTGCGGTTGGAAGTATAATTATTGGCCGTCCAGCAGGTGTGGTTAGTGAGGCCGGAAAGCCTAAGGGCCTATGCTGCACGACCAGATTACAGGTATTCGATAAAGGTAATGGCTCAAACCCCTTCCACCTACATCCGATTCAATCTGACGCTCAGAGGGAGGACCGGTTGACTGGCCTAGGTTGACATCCAAGTCGAATTGCCCCCAGACTCCGCAATAAGCCGGGAAAAATCCGTTTTCGGCGATACCGATCAACTCAAACCCGCAGTGCGGCGCGCATAGGACCCCTGGAAAGTAAATGAGGATTTTCCAGGCTATCACTTCCCATTAACTCCTTTATCTGCTGTTTTCAATGACTTGAAAGTTCCTTTGTCAGCCTGAGAGGCTACGGGAGGCTTAAACATGGTCAGTGCAACGCAGTACAGCCTTTTCCCGGCACCAGCGATCAGTTGCTGCGTCCTAGCCGCAAGTCATCACTCGATTGTTGTGAATGGCGCGGATTCTCTCCACCTAGAAGGATATAACTCGTCGTGGATTTCCCCCCAAGACCTGGAAACCCGGCGCAGCACACTGAGTTATCTCTTTGATCCCCCCAAGAGGGTCAGATGAAGGGGGAAGGGGGAGGTAGCACCTCCCTTGGCAAGGACCCGTCATCCGCTTCAGTTACCTCTACCCCAATCATACAATTGCCCAAAAGTGGCGGCGCCATCCGTGGCATAGGGGAGAAGTTCGCCGCCAACCCCGTCACCGGCACCGGCTCGATGTCGGTGCCTATCGCCACCAGCCCAGGCCGTTCGGGCTTCGGGCCCCAACTGTCACTCTCTTACGACTCCGGCGCTGGCAATGGCCCCTTCGGTTTCGGCTGGAGCCTGTCGCTGCCGTCGATCACGCGCAAGACCGACAAGGGGCTACCGCAGTATCTCGACGCGATCGATTCGGATGTCTTCATCCTTTCCGGCGCGGAAGACCTCGTGCCCGTCCTGGTGCAGGATGGGGGTGGCCAGTGGCTGCCAGAGAAACATCCACTGAGGAAGGTCGATGGCAAGACCTACCGCATCCGCCGCTACCGCCCGCGCATCGAGGGCCTGTTCGCGCGCATAGAGCGCTGGTCCAACGCTGCCGACCCAGGCGACGTGTTCTGGCGCTCGATCTCCAAGGACAACATCACAACCTGGTACGGCCGCACGGCCGAGAGCCGCATCGCCGACCCGGATCCTTCCAGACCAGGTCGCATCTTCAGCTGGCTGATCTGTCAGAGCCACGACGACAAGGGCAACGTCATCGTCTACGGCTACACGGCAGAGGACTCGGCGCGGATCTTCGAGGACGCGGATGGCAACCCCGTGCCAAAGGCGCACGAGCACAATCGCTCGGATGAGACGCGCATGGCGCAGCGTTATCTCAAATGCATCCGCTATGGCAATCGATCGCCGTTCTTCCCGGCTTTGAAGGCGGATGCTGCCTGGCCCGACCCGGCTGCCGCGCGTCTTGGCGATGACGGCAGCAATGCCTGGATGTTCGAAGCCATCCTCGACTATGGCGAACATGACGCCAACGCGCCGACACCCAAGGACGCGGGCATATGGCCCGCGCGCCAGGATCCGTTCTCATCTTATCGCGCCGGCTTCGAAGTACGCACCTATCGGACCTGCCAGCGTGTCCTGATGTTTCACCACTTCCCAGGTGAGGCCGGCATTGAGCGCAACTGCCTGGTGCGCTCGACCGATTTCACCTACTCGGACGAGGTTGCACCCAAGGATGTCCGCAACCCCGTCTACACCTTTCTAAAGGCCGTCTCGCAGACCGGCTACCGCCGCAACAACGGCGGCTACGACCAGCGCAGCCTGCCGCCGGTGGAGTTCGAATACACCGAGCCCACCGTACAAGAACTCGTCGAGGAGGTTGATCCAACAAGCCTCGAGAACCTACCTATCGGTCTGGACGGCGGTGCCTATCGTTGGATAGACCTGCACGGTGAAGGTATTCCCGGCATCCTGACCGAGCAGGCCGGTGTCTGGTTCTATAAGCGTAACCTTGGCCCACTCACCAACCGGGCGCACTTTGCCCCAATCGAAACCGTTGCTCCCAAACCGAGCCTTGCTCTTGCCGATGGGACGGAGTTCCTCGATCTGGCAGGAGATGGCCAACCCGACCTCGTTGTCATGGAGGGGCCCGCTTCCGGCCTGTACGAACACGACGAGGCCGAAGGCTGGCAGCCTTTCCG
>CAZFZB010000214.1:0-3078 GCA_964523415.1 uncultured Chromatiaceae bacterium
CAACAGAGGTATGATGTCATTGTTACCAACCCACCCTATGTCGCCGCCGCAGAATTAGCGGCCCTGCCCGCCGAATACCACCGTGAGCCCCGGCTGGGTCTGGACGGGGGAACAAATGGGCTTGATCTGGTCCTGCGGATTCTTGTCGAGGCCCCGCGCTACCTGAATCAGGATGGTACCCTGATTGTCGAGGTTGGTAAGTCAGCCAAGACCCTGGAGGCCCTGTTCCCGGAAATTCCCTTTATGTGGATCGAATTTGAGCGGGGCGGTGAGGGGGTTTTCCTCCTCGAACGGGCGCGTCTGCTCGAATATCAGCCCCTCTTTGCCCGTGAGATGAAAGTACCATGACCCTGAGACGAGCCAAGACCGCCGATGAGTACGTCGAATGGGTGCGCCAGGCCTTGTTCGAGGTAGGGGACCTACGCGAGTGCCTGGAGTTTGAACTGGAAGACCTCCAGCGCTTCCCTGCCTTCCTGAACCCCTTGGAAGAAGGAATCCAGGCCCTGCACAAGTCCATGCTGGAGGGTAACTACCTGTTTGGGCGCGAGGACCTACCCTTCATTGACCTGGCGACACGCTACGCCGATCAGATTCCCTTCCACACCCTGCTCAAGCAGATCAATGAAACCCACCGCCGGGGCCTCGACCTGGATAGGGAGGACTAGCATGGCCGCTGAGCAACGTATCGAATTCGATCTGGATCTGATTCGCCGCTACGACCAGAGCGGCCCGCGTTACACCTCTTATCCGACGGCGGTGGAATTCCAGGATGGCTTTGGTGAATCGGAGTATCGCGACGCCTGTGAACGGAGCAACCACACCCAGCGACCCCTGTCGCTCTATTTTCATATCCCCTTCTGCGACACGGTCTGCTTTTATTGCGCCTGTAACAAGGTGGCAACCAAGGATCGCTCCCTGGCACAACCCTACCTGAACCGGGTCTATCGTGAATTGGAGATGCAAAGCGCCCTCTTCGATCAGGGGCGCCGGGTGGAGCAACTGCACTGGGGAGGCGGCACGCCCACCTTCATCAGCCAGGATCAGATGCGGGAGTTGATGGACCAAACCCGACGATGGTTCCATCTCGCCGGCGATGATATTGGCGAGTATTCCATCGAGATCGACCCCCGGGAGGCCACGCCGGAGAGTGTCGCCCTGCTGCGCCGCCTTGGCTTCAACCGTATGAGCCTGGGGGTTCAGGACTTTGATCCCATGGTCCAAAGGGCCGTCAACCGCATCCAGACCGAGGCCGAGACCCTAGCGGTCCTGGAGGCGGCCCGCACCCAGGGCTTCAGGTCCCTCAGCATCGACCTCATCTACGGTCTACCCCACCAGACGGTGGCGGGCTTCGAGCGTACACTGGACCGAGTCCTGACCTTCGCCCCCGACCGGCTTTCGATCTTCAATTACGCCCACCTGCCCCAACGCTTCAAGCCGCAACGACGCATCGATGCCGATCAGTTGCCCTCCGCCCCGATCAAGCTGGACATTCTGCGCGCCACCGGCGACAAACTGGCGGCAGCCGGCTATGTCTATATCGGCATGGACCACTTTGCCCGCCCCGACGATGAACTGGCCCTGGCCCAGCGTAACGGCACCCTTTATCGCAATTTCCAGGGCTACTCGACTCATGCCGATTGCGACCTCATCGGCATCGGCGTCACCTCCATCGGCAAGATCGACAACAGCTATGCCCAAAACCGACGCGAACTGGAAGAGTATTACGCGGATATCGATGCTGGGCGCCTGCCTATCTTCCGGGGTATCGAGTTGAGCCGGGACGATGAGATCCGCCGTGACACCATCACCAGGCTGATTTGCCACTTTGCCCTTAAATATGCGCAGGTAGCCGAACGCTGGGGCATCGACTTCTGCGACTACTTCGCCGAGGACCTGGCCCGGCTCAAACCCATGCAAGCGGATGGCCTCCTGGAGATGGATGACCGGGGCATTCAGGTGCTGCCACGCGGTCGCTTGTTGATCCGTAACATCTGCATGGCCTTTGACGCTTACCGCAACGGCCCCGATGCCAGTGTCGGCTTCTCCAAGGTTATCTAGCCCCTGGCCGGCCCTTAATCCCGTCTCTTAATCCTAACCTCGCCAAGGGAGCGCAATGGTGATCAATATCCAGGATCGGGATCTCCTACGACGGCAGGCTTATCTGGATGGCGAATGGGTCGATGCGGATTCGGGGCTCACCCTGGAGGTTACCGATCCCGCCACCGGTAAGGTCATCGCAAAAGTTCCCGAGATGGGCATGGTGGAGACCCGCCGGGCCATCCTTGCAGCAGAGGCGGCCTGGCCATCCTGGCGCGCCCTCACCGCCGCCGAGCGCAGTCAGCGATTGCGTCTTTGGCACGATCTGATGCTGGAAGGTCAGGAGGACCTGGCCCGCATTATGACCGCTGAACAGGGTAAGCCTCTGGCGGAGGCGCGGGGAGAGATCGCCTACGCGGCCTCCTTTATCGACTGGTTTGCCGAGGAAGGGCGCCGGGTCTATGGCGATATCATCCCGCCCCACCTGGCTGACAAGCGCATCCTGGTCCTCAAACAGCCCATCGGCGTCTGTGCCGCCATTACCCCCTGGAACTTCCCAGCCGCCATGCTCACCCGCAAGGCCGCCGCGGCCCTGGCAGCGGGTTGCACCCTGGTGGCCAGACCGGCATCCGAGACGCCCCTATCGGCCCTGGCCCTGGCGGTCCTGGCGGAACGGGCCGGCATCCCCCGAGGGGTATTCAACGTCATCACCGGCGACCCTATCCCCATCGCTCAGGAACTGACCAGTAATCCCGTGGTGCGTAAGCTGAGCTTCACGGGTTCCACGGCGGTGGGCAAGCTGCTGATGCGCCAGTGTGCCAATACCCTTAAGAAGCTCTCCCTGGAACTAGGCGGGAACGCCCCCTTTATCGTCTTCGACGACGCCGACCTGGATGCGGCCGTGACGGGCGCCATCCAATCCAAGTACCGCAACACGGGCCAAACCTGCGTCTGCGCCAACCGCTTCCTGGTACAGGATGCCATTTATGACGCCTTCGCCGCCCGGCTGGCTGAGCAGGCCGGTGAACTCAAGGTTGGGCC
>CAZFZB010000215.1:0-3075 GCA_964523415.1 uncultured Chromatiaceae bacterium
TCGGGCTCATAACCCGAAGGTCGTAGGTTCAAATCCTGCCCCCGCTACCAGATAAAACAAGGGCTTACTGGGAGACTGGTAAGCCCTTTTCCTTTTCTGCGTTTTGGGTTAAGGGCTGGGGTAGCAGAAATTAGGTGTTGCGGTTGGCTAAGGATCCGGTTCATGTCCGGTTTGCCGATCTTTAAGGCCCTGCCCACGACATCGCCTTCCCGTATCGCTCTGGAACTACTCGCGCCTCATTAGGTCCAGTTTGCTTGGATTTCTATGGCGCTTGGTGCGCTTTATGGATAAATTCAAGTTCTGAAGCTGCGCCTCGGGACCGCGGGTTGGGCATTTGCGATACGGATACATTCTGGAGGTCCTAATTTTCATGGCATGCAAGGTCTACCGATATATACGGCGAGAAGTCCCGCTGTTGGACGAGGGGAGCACCGTAACCGAAGGGGCGCGCCTGATGGCGGACCGCAACGTTGGCTCGCTGGTCGTTACCAGCAACGGTAGGGTGTCAGGTATCTTCACTGAGCGCGACCTGCTCCAGCGCGTTGTCGGTATCGGACGGGCCCCGGATGAGGTCAAACTTGGCGAGGTCTGCAGCCACGATCTCGTGAACATCTCCGCAGACGCTACCTGCATCGAGGCCGTGTTGAGAATGGAGGCTCATGAGTGTCGCCGCCTTGTTGCGTACAGGGGCGACGAATACCTGGGCCTGGTCAAGTTGACGGATATGGCTCATGCCTTGGCGGAGCAAGGCCGGAAGGGGAGGGATGTGCTTATCAATGCGATTGGCATAGCCACCATTGGCGCCGCGGTGGGAGTCATCGTCCTCCTGCTGTCGCAGCTCCCGGCCATGGTTCAGCTTGCTGGTCGGGTTATGTCACCCTAGATCGAGGGCTGTTCCTCCATCAGGGCTAGGCCCCCCTTGGGGGCATTCGCGATGTCCGACCACAGTGGGAGGAGGCGTCACGAAGCCCCGCTGGAATTCACGCCTTATCCTTTCTGTCAAGACCGTATGGATGTGTAGGGTACCGCTTTTAGACACCCTCTGCGGGCATCCTACAAGCCACGGACTCTCTACCAACTGTAGTAAGACTTCTGTGCGTAACAGCTAGCCATCTTCATGATGTCGGGACTGCTGTCGCTTACTTGCTGGTTCCAGACGTTGGTGGCATCGGTAATCCTCGTCGCATTCACCTCCGGCAACTGATCGTTGAAATACATCGTATAGGCATTGAAATAAGATAACCTGTGCATCGGACCTGAATGCCATGCTGCCATCTTATTGCACTCTTGTCCGCCGTTGACAATATTGATGATCGACCCGATGCGATAGGCCAAAATGGATTCATCGGTAGTGTCTCCTACTGCCACGGGAATCGGCCCGCCGTCATTGCGAGGCGGTAGTCCTTGTTCCTGAGTAGATTTAGAGATGTTAACGACGTCGCCATAAAGTACATCATGGCAGGATGGCTTTGCTCCTTGAGGAGTCATCCAGAACCAAATTCCGGATAACATTGCCATATCGGCGTAGGTAGCCACATAATCGGGACGCGTCAGTAAGATATCCCGAGAGGTTATGCGATCAGGCATGAAACCATTGTCGTAGAGCCAGTTGGAGAAGGGTCCGTAATTGTAGTTCCAGGAAAGTTGAATTATCCCGCGACCATAATAGGATCTACCGGCCACCGGTTTGTAGCTGGAATTCTTATCAACATATTCAATGGTCTTGCTGGTTCCATCACTTGCTGTGCTACGATCTCGCTCTTCAATCCAATATAGGGCGCCTTTCCACACGGCAGTCGTTTCACCCTGACTATTGGTGTAATTGATGATCCAAGGCTCAGGTGCGTCCTTCCAGGAACCTGAAGTTTCCCTTGCGGACTTGGCCCAGAAGACAATGAACTCCTGAGCCTGCTGTTTAATAGTACCTTCGTTGAGGAATTGCTTGTAGTTATGCTCCAAAGCCCAAGCATTGTAGAGAAGGACCGCCTTTACGAAATTGGACAAGGTATAGACGTCCGTTGAACCATCGGCTTGAGCTATAGGTGGCACGTTACGTATATCGCCTGCTGTGTCATATTTTCCGGACCGGAATCTAAAAAGCCATTCCCAATGGGTGGCGGTCACCAATCTCAAAAATTCATATCCTGTTGAAGGTAATTCGCTATCCGCCGTGATGACGGGCCCGGATGATTCCTCCAAAAGTGAAAGAATGACAGGCGGGACAACGGGAGAGCCATCAGGAAGAACAAAATCAGCGGTGTTTGTAGCATAAGGAAGTACTTCGAGGGCGATTTTGCCTCCGCCAACCGGATCAATGAGAGGTTCCTCTGCCTCGCCATCACAGGAGGTAACCTCCCAAGGCGTATCCCAAGGATTTTCAGGATCAGGGTTTGGGATATCGCCTTTGGTCCAATATTTCGCCAGGTAGCATTGTCCGCCATACGATACATAAGAACCCCCGTTGTATTCACCGCTTGCTGCCCAATCGGTAATGTTGTTAACAATAAAAGTGGTGCAATCAGCCTTCATCAGTTCAATTATCATCCAAGGGTTCGTAGAGAATGGCACAAATGATGGTGTATCCCCCTGTGTCCTCCAAGCATTGGCGAAAGCGCCGCAAAGATCGCCGCTGGCATATTTCACCCTATTTCCTGGGAAGTCATAAGTGAAATCGGGGTCCCATTTTTTGATTCCGGTAGGATCCACGATGTCTTCCGCTATGGTGTTCCCTAACAGGTTGAAGGAGGCCTGCCGTGCTTTGAAATCAGCGACAGCGAGGTTCCACTCCTCTACTGAATCACTACCGTCCGTCTTGTAGCCTGACTGCAACTCTGTCTTTAGAGTCGGCGCCGAATTTGGGAATGGACTAGGGTTGTCTCCTCCACAGGAAGCCAATACAAGGAAAACATCGCCTAGGATCATTAATCTGATAGTTGTATTCACGTTAGCCCCCCGCTGGAATGGTAAGCAGGCATTGGACAAATCAATAAATACTTCGTATCTCTTTATAGCTTGTAATGGTACTGATTGCCATTTTCCGGAGACCACCCCTTGGATCATGATTTTAAGCCTAAC
>CAZFZB010000216.1:0-2931 GCA_964523415.1 uncultured Chromatiaceae bacterium
GGTCAGGTCTTTGTTCAGAGATTCATATCCATCTGATTATTTTCACGATCTGATCTGACTGGCTAGTTCTTATTACCCCCCCGCGTGCTGTAACCTACCCTAACCCCCGAGTGCTCGCTCGATGTACAGCCGAAAGCGGTTCTTGCCGAGAGGGGTACCGGTCTAGAGAGAGCAACGGACGTCTTGGAGCAACGGCGGGGCGAGTTGCGCAGCAACGAGTCTCTGGTAGGCTACCTGGCGCTCGGGCGCATCGCAGCCGAAAGCCCAGTAAACGGGATGGGGCGAGACAAGCGAGCTGTGCTTGCCCGAGGGGTTGGTCCGCTAACTCGACCAGGAATAGGTACCGGGCAGATCTACCATCCCAGCAGGCACGGGAGTGAGCTCGATATCGCGGTAGCAGACCAGCAGGTAGGCACCTTCCTAGACCCTGCTGGCCCGAAAGCGGCATTCCCAAAGGGTACCAATTCGCCCCTAGCAGTCTATGTGCGCACAGGCCCATCAAGCGATCGGATCGAAGGCCGCAAGGCCCATGAGTACATGCAAAACCACTTCAAATCATAGCTTCTAACAAACCCGCCAACCCGACGCCAACCTGCGGCCTTCGCTACACAATTGCCTCGCTGTTCAGGCTACGGCGGTGTATCTCCGGCGTCGCTCGCAGCCGTTCGTATATGTCGTCCGGAATATTCTTCAACGTCCGCGTCGTAGGCATTCGTCTCTCCAAACACCATGGCACCATAACGGTCCCACAATATAGGCTTGTGGCGTGCCTGCCAATCTGCGGGCTAACCTATCGCTGTCGGGGACGCACCGCTTATCGGCGGTACCGCCCTAAACTCAGACCTTAGCGCCCCACATGCGCGAACTCTATCCATCGGGCCTGGAGGTTGAGTTGTGAAACCCACCCTTGTCTTGAACGCGATTGCACAAATCTAATTGATGAAAAAATGATTCCCAACTTGCCCATATATGACGTCATCTGGGCATCGGTGCTTAAGAGGAGCTAGCGAATGGCCAAGAACACCATTTGTCTTTGGTACGAGCACAATGCGGAAGAAGCTGCCCGCTTCTATGCCGAGACCTTTCCGAACAGCAGCGTCGGCGCCGTCCACCCTGCGCCTAGCGACTATCCCGATGGCAAGGCCGGAGACGCCTTGGTTGTCGAGTTCAGGGTTGTGGGCATACCCTGTATCGGCATCAACGGCGGACCACGCTTTAAGCACAATGAGTCCTTTTCCTTCCAAATCGCAACCGAGAGCCAGGAGGAAACAGACCGCTACTGGGACGCGATCGTCGGCAATGGCGGACAGGCGAGCCAGTGCGGCTGGTGCAAGGACAAATGGGGTGTTAGCTGGCAGATTACTCCGCGCGTTCTGACCGATGCGATGGCCAAAGGCGGCTCCGTGGCCAAGCGCGCATTCGAGGCGATGATGCCGATGACGAAGATCGACGTTGCCACCATCGAGGCGGCCGTGCGCGGCTGACCAGTAGCTGGATTGGGGTCTGGTCAACTCATCCGAGATCGTCCGGATTCTCAGTTGGCACAAGGCGACCAGCAGATCAACCGGATGCGTTCCCCATCGACTCCGCCCTTCCAGCCGGCGACACCGATGGTACACTCGGGGGGAAGGACTGGTCGTGACGACTCGGGTTAGGCTTTGGGCTTCAACCGCCCGTCGTTTATCGACCTCGCGTCCAATAACCACAGCCTGGACCAAACCAGGGCAGGGTCAGGCATTTGTCAGCAATGCCTAGACGACCTCTCCCTGCTGACACCCACCACCAAAGGAGCTAGTCATGGCATTTCTACTGATCAGACACAAGGTCAAGGACTTCATGGCATGGAAGGCAGGTTACGACGCGCACCAACCGCAGCGAACAGAGGCAGGCCTAACGGAGCACTACCTGCTACGTGGTGCCGACGATGCCAACGAGGTCGTGTTGCTCTTTGAGGCTCGAGACCTCGAAAGGGCAAGGGCGTTTGCCACCTCCGCGGATCTACGCGAGAAAATGCAAGAGGTTGGGGTAATCGACAAGCCGGAAATCTACTTCCTCAACCAGTAGGCGCTGGTTGCCCTGCGCCACGCCCTATCCCTCAGTTCAACCCGGGCTCAGGCTAGCTGGAGCTTTGGCGAAAGGGTTGCACCATCTTCCTACCCGGCCGAGGATTGAATGACCAAATCCACAACCCCCTACTGGAATGTATTGAGTCCCGGAGCACAGGAACGCTGGACACCCGTTAAGGGATTGGAGGGAGTGGCCGAGGAATTGACCTTGAGCATCGATGAGGCTTCAGGTGAATACACCCGATTGACCCGATTCCTCCCAGGTGCCGATACGACCGCCTGGGGCGGCAAGACACATGACTACCCCGAGGAGGTATTCATTGTCAGCGGACGCCTTTATGATCAGGCCTTCGATTTGTGGTTGGAGCCAGGCCATTACGCCAGCCGGCCCCCTGGAGAAATTCATGGGCCCTTCAAGACCGAAGAGGGGTGCCTGGTGTTGGAAATATCCTTTCCGAATCGCACGGGTTAGCCCACCTCGCCCGACCTGCATTGGCCAAGGGCTGAAATGTGATTCAGGCTACAGCAACCTGAAGGCGATGGCCCATCCGGTGGTCAGCGGGGTGCACAGGATGATAAGGGCCGGGGCAGGACCCGTTGAGACCATTGGAGGCCTCTACAGGGCTTACCCCTAGGGCAAGACACCGAGGTAGCATCACCGAATCGACAGGGCCAGACACCCCCTAGGCGCGTGGCTTGCATGTCTGCGTGCGACCCGCCTTCGCGCAGCGCGCGGTCAGGCGCACAGGCAGGCCCGCGATCAACCGGCGTCGGCGTTGTAGCACCGGCAAGCCGGGCGCCCACGACCGCTTCGCGGCAACCCATGGCCTATCAGACGCCTATCGGCCGCCAACAGCTAACGCAG
>CAZFZB010000217.1:0-1370 GCA_964523415.1 uncultured Chromatiaceae bacterium
TCCCCCTTGCTCGGATTTTGGGTCGGATTCCTCATCATGCGTCTGTTGACCTTGGTTCTGTCCAGGGCCAAGCCCTCGGCCAACAAGCCCTTGCGTAAGGTCCAGTTCCTGACTGCGTCGGCTCTGGCCTTTTCCCACGGTGCTAATGATGCTCAGAAGAGCATGGGTATCATCACCCTGGTGCTGGTGCTTGGCCACTTCATCGATAAGTTCGTCGTGCCCTTTTGGGTCATGCTCGCCTGCGCTACCGTAATTACCCTGGGAATTCTTTCCGGTGGCTGGCGCATCGTGAAAACCGTTGGCTTCGCCATCTTCAAGCTACGTCCTATCCATGCGGTCAGCGCTCAATTGACCTCCGCCCTTGTCATTTTTGGGGCCTCCGCATTAGGCGCGCCGGTGTCCACTACCCATGTGGTCAGCTCCTCGATCATGGGCATTGGCTCCTCGGAACGCCCCAAGGCGGTTCGATGGGCAAAGGCCCGGGATATCGCCAGCACCTGGGTCATCACCATTCCAGGTTCGGGGGTTGTAGGGGCTTTGACCTACTACGTCATCGCATTAATGGGGGTTGCAAGGTGATGACACCAGAGTTCTAGCCCGGAAGCTTACTGACCTATTTGAATCGTATCTAATTTAGTTTTTTGCATCGAGGAACAGAACCATGAGTGGCAATGCCAATTCGGCGGTTGGAAAATTGATGGACCGCATCTTTCCCGTCATGCCGGACTTTTTCCGCATGATGTGCGAGCAATGTGATGTGGCTGTGCAATCAACCTCGGCTTTTGTCCAGTTTATGGAGTCCGGGAGCGAGGAGGCCCTGAATGAGGTGCGTCGCCTCGAAAAGCAGGCAGATGAGCTTAAGAGTCGCAATATTGACGCCCTGTACAAGGCCTTCGCGACGCCAATGGATCGCGAAGATATCCTCCGTGCCATCCAGACCCTGGACTATGTGATCAACTATACCAAGATCACCGCGCGTGAAATGGGTGCCCTGGATTTTGACTCAGACAAATACATCATGGAGATGGCGGTACTGTTAAAGGAGGGCGTGGAGGCCTTACAACGGGGTTACGCCAAACTGGCGACTAATCCGGCCCTCGCGGATGAGGATGCCAGCTTTGCGCGCAATGCCGAACGTAAGATGGAACAGACTTATCGCCGCGCCTTGGTCCAACTCTATGACAGGGATGTCAACCTGAAGCTGCTGGCGCAAAAGGGTGAGGCATCGGCAACGGAGGCCTTGGACATGTGTCTTGATATCTTTCGGACCCGGGAGATTTATAGAGACATGTATGGCGCAGCGGATAAATTACTGGAGGCCAGCCGGGTTCTACACGATATCGTGGTAAAGATCGCTTAACCCGCCCACT
>CAZFZB010000217.1:1470-2874 GCA_964523415.1 uncultured Chromatiaceae bacterium
AAAGCCATAAACCAACCGAGTGAAAAGGAAAGGAGGTAGGATGCCTCTTAGCAGGGTGGCTGCTCCAGGCCTCGAAGAAATCGGGGGTCTCTTCTCCCCCCCCCCCGCGACGCCAACCCTCCGGAGATGATCCTTCTGCTCCTCGGCAGGTGAGTGGCTGCGCCAGCCCAGGGAGGGTGGAACCACCAGGCCGAATCCTTTCGCCCCGGTGGTTAACAATGGTGTCATCTCAATAACCTATTATCGTATTGGTAATGTTTTGGGAGTGAACTCATGACGGTCAAGCCCCCCCGTTTCACCATCAGCTCGGTAAGTTTGAGGGAGCGCAGTCGCAACATTGCTTATGGATTGGTTCTCAGCATAGGCCTCTCCTTGGTAATAGCCTGGGGTCATTTACAGTTCCCCCAGAGCTTCAACTCGACCCTTCTCGTTTCCGTCAACCTGTTTCTGGTCGCGGCCAACCTGATCAACTATATCCGGCATTGTCGCTATCTCAGGTTGGCCATGGATCACTGGGTAGAGTTCCATCCCTTGTACATTCTCTTTCATGCCGCTGGCAACCCCACCGAATTGGATCTGGGGGAGGTCGCGGCCGTCAGGGTATAACGCCGTCGCGTCCTGGCGCGCAACGTTCAGATCTTACGCAAGGACCATCGTGGTATCCGTCTCGAGGGCCATGATGACATGGAGGGCCTGGTCAAGGTCCTGAAGGGCTGCATAGCTAACGCCCATGTGACAGATCCCGGACCTTGAGGGAGGGGCTACCCCCCGGGCACTGTCCCAGGTTTTAATCCCAAAATGGCCGCTTCCAAAGCGGTTATTCCTGAATTATCAAATACTTTGAAAAGGTAAACATAAATGCCGGAATTGATGATTTTTCTGGTAATTGTATTTCTGATAATGGTTATTTCGATCAATCGGAAAGATAGAATTGATGTCGAAGATCTCGTGCTTGAGATCCGGGCGAAAGAAAGATTGGAAAACCTAATGGAGCTGGAAAATAAATATAAAAAGGCTTTGAGGAATTCAGATAGGATTAGCGCTGAAAATCTGGGAGATAAATATTACAAAGAAAAAACGGAGTATGAATATTGGGAAGCCGCTCTAGAACCACGCTGGGATATGGGTGGCCTAAGCGATGGTGAAAAAAATAAGATAAATAAAGTTATAAGTAACAATAACTTGACTATCAAGCAAACCATAGCCTCCAGGAACGAACGTGCCTTGGCATCTGATTTGGAGGCCTTGGGCAATTAGTTTGATCCCTGGTAGGCAGGGTTTAGGTGCCATGGCTCCTTGATTGTTATCGATTCCCCATGGATTTCCCCCGCCCCTGGGGTGCATCCCTACAGGTTAGAGGTGGCCCCTAATGGAGTGAAAGGCTGTCCTTGAACCTATGAGGAC
>CAZFZB010000218.1:0-2856 GCA_964523415.1 uncultured Chromatiaceae bacterium
GCCGATTGAGTGATCTTCTCGAAATCGAAATGAGGGACGACGATCTGGTCGACCAGCCCAAAGATGAGACTTGGGTCCCGTTCCACATCGGACCGGCGCTTTTCCAGGGTTGAGAGCATACGCTGACTCACCTCTTGGACCAGCTTCGATGCCGCATCAGGCGAGGAGGTTGCCCAAGTCACCCTGGCCATGAAACTCAACCCCAGAAGGAGCGTAACCCCTAACAAAACAATACGTCGCATAATTTAACCTTCCTGTGCCTTCTTGAATAGGAATTGCCCGATCATCTGTTCCAATACCAGGGCTGATTGAGTTTGTGTCAGGGTGCCACCGTCATGAAGGTAGTCCTCGCTACCGCCCGGGGCGAGTCCAATATACTGTTCACCCAGGAGGCCTGACGTGAAAATGCTAGCGATGGTGTCCTCCGGGATGGTGTCATAGCGTGGGTCGATGCGCATGGTCACCACTGCTTCGTACCGGCTTTTGTCGTAGTCGATAGCCACCACTCGCCCAACCCGGACCCCGGCCATGGCCACAGGGGCGCGAACCTTGAGACTGCCCACATTTTCGAAGCGGGCGCTGAGCCGGTAACCCTGATCACCCACATTCGCGCTCAGATTACTTACCTTCATGGCCAGAAAGAAGAGGGCGACAAAGCCGGCCGCCATGAAGGCACCCACCAGAATCTCGATTATGCGCAAACGGGACAAGGTTTAATCTCCAAACATCAGGGCCGTCAGAACAAAATCCAGGGAGAGGACGGCTAAGGCCGAATGTACTACGGTACGGGTGGTCGCCCGGCTCACGCCCTCGGAGGTGGGAATGGCGTCAAAGCCCTCGAAAAGGGCGATCCAGGTTACCACCCAGCCAAAGACCAGGCTTTTGATAACACCATTGACGATGTCCTCCCGCCAATCGATCTTACTTTGCATCTGGCTCCAAAAGGCGCCGTCATCCACGCCCAGCAAACCAACCCCTACAAAATAGCCGCCGACAATGCCGATGGCACTAAACATCGCCGCTAACAAGGGCATGGCAATGACGCCCCCGAAGAATCGGGGGGTCAGGATGCGTTTGATGGGATCGACCGCCATCATTTCCAATCCGGATAACTGTTCGGTTGCCTTCATGAGGCCAATCTCGGCGGTCAAGGCCGAACCAGCGCGACCTGCGACCAGGAGGGCCGTTACCACGGGCCCCAATTCCCTGACCAGAGAAGCCGCAACCATGACCCCCAGGCTTTCCGAGGCCCCAAACTGGGAGAGGACATAGTGACCCTGCAGGCTTAGGACCATACCCACGAAGAGACCAGAAACCACGATGATCAAGACCGACAGGACACCCACATTATGAATCTGGGCCACCAACAATCGGGGCCGCCCCAGTATGCTGGGCAACCCGCTCAGGATAGCCACGAGGAGTAGGTGACCCCGCCCCAATCGGGCCAGGGTGTGCAGGCCCAGGTGGCCAAGTCGGGCAAGGACTTCCAACATGCCTCTAGCCAGCCCCCAATAGATCCGCCGCCAAGGGGGGTGCCGGGTAATGGAAGTGGACAGGCCCATCAGGTAGCCCCTCCAAGAACTGGGTCACCCAGGCGGAGGATGAGGATCGGATCTCTGCGGGAGTTCCCCGCGCCATTACCTTGCCTCCAGCTATGACATAGAGGTAATCGGCGATACTGGTGGTATCCCCCACATCATGGGAAACGATGATGCTGGTCAGCCGGCTGGCATCGTTGAGTTGTCGGATCAATTTGACCAGCACCCCCATGGAAATAGGGTCCTGCCCTGTAAAGGGCTCGTCATACATGATCATCATGGGGTCAAGGGCAATAGCCCGAGCCAGGGCTACGCGCCGGGCCATGCCGCCAGATAGTTCATTGGGCTTCAGATCGCGGGCACCCCGCAAACCTACGGCCTCTAATTTTAGCAAGACCAGTTTGCGGATCATGGATTCAGGTAACCGGGTGTGTTCGCGCAAGGGGTAGGCGACATTGCCAAAAACCGTGAGGTCCGTCAAAAGCGCCCCACTCTGGAACAGCATCCCCATCCGGGTCCGCAAGCGGAAGAGGTCGCCTTTGGACAAAGCATGGACGTCTTCGCCATCCACCTCTATCTTGCCGGAGTCAGGACACAATTGGCCTCCGATTAGCTTGAGCAAGGTGGTCTTGCCGGTCCCGCTAGGCCCCATGACCGCGGTCACCTTTCCCCGCGGGATATCCAGATCCACCCCATCGAAGATACGCTGGCCACCGCGGGAAAATACCAGGCCACGGATACGGACGAGAATGTCGTCGCCAGCTTCCTCCAGCCGAGGATCATCGGTTGCCACGGCCCCGGTCTCGCTAAATCCGCGAGGGGTGTTCGATCCCATTTGTCCGATTACCGCCGCCACCAGTCGATCATAAACGATTAATTGTCTCCCTCCCTCTAGCAAGCGTCAAGCCAAACCAGAGTCCAGGCTCGATCACAACTCTTGACACAGTAACGCCTACCCTACCTGCACCGCCCTTGCGTGCCCGCGACGCCTTTGAAACAATTCCCGCATCATGGTCACAACCAAACCAACCCCTTCGATCAAGGCCGACCGTGCCGAAAAGATGCGCGCCCTGGGCCGGGCGGTCCTCGAAACCGAGGCGAGTGCCATTCTGGCCTTAGTAGAGCGCCTTGACGAGGACTTTGCCCGCGCTTGCCAACTCATGCTCGGCTGTCGGGGCCGTATCGTGGTTCTGGGTATGGGCAAATCCGGACATATCGCCGGCAAAATCGCCGCCACCCTGGCCAGCACCGGCAGCCCGGCCTTTTTCGTACACCCGGGCGAGGCCAGCCACGGTGATCTGGGGATGATCACGCCCGA
>CAZFZB010000219.1:0-2831 GCA_964523415.1 uncultured Chromatiaceae bacterium
GCCTGGCGCTCGGCTTCGAGTTTGGCGAGCCGCTCCTGTTCCACCTGACGTTTCCGGTCCTGTTCCGCCTGCTGGCGCGCGACCAGCTCCGCCTTGGCACGTTCTTCAGCCGCCTGCCGCTCCCGTTCCACCTGCTGTCGCGCTATCAACTCCGCCCTGGCACGTTCCTCGGCCGCCTGGCGCTCCGCCTCCTGGCGGCGCTGGGCCTCGCGGGCGGCCTGTTTGTCGCGTTCCGCCTTTTCGGCAGCCTGGCGCTCCGCCTCCCGGGCGGCCTTAGCCTGATCCTGCCTGGCCTGGTCCTGGCGCTTCGTTTGGGCCTCCAGGGCGGCGAAATCGACGATGGTGGCCTGCACCACTTGAGGCGCGGCCACCTGCTCGGGTCCCCAATCCAGCCAGTCCACCCCGGTCAGGGCGAGGAGGGCCAACACCAGGTGCAGCAGAATGGCCGCGATAAGGGCGCCTGGATTGCGGCGCACCGTCTGCCACATATCAAGACCCTGGGCGCTCCGGCGGCACCGTGATCAGACCCACGCTCGAGGCACCGGCACCCTGTGCCAGTACCATGGCCTGCACCACCTTGCCATAGCCCACGGTGGCATCGCCCTTGACCAGAATGGGCACCTTGGGGTTATGCCTCAGCAAGGTTCTGAGCCGGCCTTGCAGGGTCACGGCATCGACAGGCAGATTCCGCTCCTCGCCCAAATCCAGGTAGAGATCGCCGAACTGGTCCACGGTGATAACGACAGGGTCCGTGGACTCCCCGGTGATGACCTCGGCCTCCGCCTGGGGCAGTTCGACATTCACGCCCTGGGTGATGAGGGGCGCGGTGACCATGAAGATCACCAGCAAGACCAGCATGACATCGATGTAGGGCACCACGTTGATTTCGGCCATGGGCCGGCGGCGCAGGCGCGTCTTTCTCATCTCGACTCCCCTTGAAAGGTCTGGGCCGAAAGTCAGCCGCGGCCCTGGCGTTGCAACAGGGTCGAAAATTCTTCCATGAACTCCTCATAGCGATTATTGAGACGTTCGACGCGGTAGGCGAAACGGTTGTAGGCGATGACCGCCGGGATGGCGGCGAAAAGGCCAATGGCCGTCGCCACCAGGGCCTCGGAGATGCCCGGGGCGACCAGGGCCAGGGTGGCCTGCTTGACATTCCCCAGGGCGTGAAAGGAGTTCATGATGCCCCAGACCGTGCCAAAGAGACCTATGTAGGGGCTGGTAGAGCCGACGGTGGCGAGGAAGGCGAGATTGGCCTCCAGCCGGTCCATCTCCCGGCTCAGGGCGACGCGCATGGAGCGCTCCGCGCCCTGGATGACCGCCATGGGATCGCCATCCTCACCCTTGCGCAGCCGCACATACTCCTTGAAACCCGAGCGGAAGATAGCGGCAAGGCCAGACAGGCGCTTGTCGTCCTGGCCCAGGTCGCGGTAAAGGGCGCTGAGATCCCCGCCGGACCAGAAGCGGCGCTCGAATTCCCCCGCCACGCGGGCCGCCTTGCGCAGCACCCGCGCGCGATCGAAGATCATGGTCCAGGACAGGATCGAGGCCAGTACCAGAATCACCAGTACCAACTGCACCACGAAGCTGGCGTGAAGGACCAGATCCAGAAGGGAAAGTTCAGCATACATCGGCGATCTCCGCCAGCAAGTGTTTGGGCAGGGGTTGAGGTCTAAGGCTATCGCTGGCGACGCAGGCAACCTTGATCAGGCCCCGACAGCAGAGGGCACCATCGGCGACCCTGCGCACCTCCTGATCGAAGTCCAGGCTGGCCCCACCCCTGCGGGCAATGGCCAGACTCACGGCGAGCTGATCATCGAGGCGGGCACCCAGACGAAAGTCCAGACTTGCCGCGCATACGATAAAACCCAGATTCAGACGGGAGCGCAGGGTCTCCTGTTCGAGGCCGATCTCCCGCAGCCATTCCGTACGAGCGCGCTCCATGAACCGGAGATAACTGGCGTGATAGACGACGCCCCCGGCATCCGTATCCTCGTAATAAACCCGCACGCGCCAGACGAAAAGGGGCTTCTGTTCCTCGATGGACACTGCAATCGGCCTGCCGGCGCATGACTAGGGTTGGTCATATTAGCAAAAACCCTAATCCCTGGCCAGCCGGAGCTAAGGCCGCGCCCCGGCACGAGGCCCCGTGACGGCTTACACAGGGGTTGACACCCCAAGGGAATGCCCTCCTTGGCCAGGCCTTTCAGTCCGGGGACGGGTTCGCCGCCAGCCCGCTACGGTCGTAGATCGCGTCGAGACTCAGCTCCAGCCGCACCGGGCCGCAGGTCACCCCCAGCCACTCCCCCTCCCCCAGGTTCTGCTCCAGCCAGTCGGCCCCGGCCCGGATGTACAGGCGGACTTGACGGAATTCGGAATCGATGAGCAGATAGTGGCGCAAGGTCGGGATGTCCCGGTAATGGTGCCACTTCTCCCGCTCGTCGATGCCGGCTGTGGATGTTGAGAACACCTCGACGATGAGGCAGGTGCGGGTGCGGTAGAGAGGCTGGTCATCACCCGGCTCGCAGGCCAGTAGGACATCTGGGTAATAAAAGGCCCGGTGGGCCTCCACCTTGGCCTTCATGTCCGACATGAAAACCTCGTAGGGCGTGCCACAGGTGGCGGCATCGAGCCGGGTGGCGATATTCAGGGAAATGCGGTTATGCCGCGCCGTCCCCCCGGCCATGGCATAGACCTCCCCGTCGACGAATTCCCGCTTGACGGGGCCTGGCTCTCGCTGGCCAGATACTCGCCCTCGTCGTACCGACGCATCCTTATAGCCTGGCCCATGACAGCCTCCCACCGCGCGCGGCGGTAACCTTGATCGCCCT
>CAZFZB010000220.1:0-2811 GCA_964523415.1 uncultured Chromatiaceae bacterium
CCGGCCATCCTCACCTTCTTGGCTCAGGTGGCGGAACTCTTCCTCTTCACCATTTTCAAGGCCGTCATCAACGCTTCCCTCAGGCTCCCGGGGTCGGCTTGACCCGTCCCGACCAAGTCGAGTGCCGTACCGTGGTCGACGGAGACGCGCACGATGGGCAAGCCCAAGGTGATGTTGACGGCGCGCCCGAACCCCAGGTACTTGAGGACTGGCAGGCCTTGGTCATGGTACATGACCAGGACGGCATCGGATTTAGCCAAGTGGTCAGGGATAAAGGCTGTATCCGCGGGCAGGGGGCCAATCAGGTCCAGGCCAGCGGCCCTCAGTTTCGCGAGTACGGGGGCTATGATCTCGATCTCCTCCCGGCCGAGGTGTCCTCCCTCGCCGGCGTGTGGGTTGAGGCCACAGACCAAGAGGCGCGGTCTGGGGATACCGAAGCGATGGTGTAGTTCCCGGTCCAGGATGCGGATGACCCGCTCCAACCCATCAGGGGTAAGGTGGTCCGCCACCTGGCGTAAAGGCAAATGGGTGGTAGCCAGGGCGACCCTCAAACCCGGTGTCGCCAACATCATCACGGGATCGGCACCACAGCGTGCCGCCAAAAATTCCGTGTGCCCACTAAAGGAAAAACCAGCATCGTTGATGACACCCTTGTGCACGGGCCCCGTGACCAAGGCGTCGAACTCCCCGGCAAGACAGCCATCGCAGGCGCGCCTCAGAGAGTCCAGGACATAGACAGCATTGGCGGGCTCGAGCCGGCCCGGTAGGCTAGGGCAGGGTAGGGCGATGGGCATGACTTGCAGTGTCCCGGCGCGCTGAGGCTGGCGGGGCGCGCCTGGATCGAAATTAACCAGTTCGATATTCAGGCCCAAACGTTGGGCTCGATCACGAAGCAAGTCGGGATTGGCCATGATGATCCATTGGGCAGGAAAATCTCCCTGCCCCAACTGGATGCAAAGTTCCGGTCCTATGCCGGCGGGTTCGCCCGGGGTAATAACGAGCCGGGGCAGGGTCTCGTTGGTCAAGCCTTAGCCCTGATCCGCCGCCTTGGCGAGGCGATCCTCGATGTAGGCTTCGTCGCGCAATTTGCGCAACCATTGTTTGACGGCCTCGTCAGCCTTGCGCTCCCGCAGCTTCTGCTTGGCCTTGAGCTGCATCAATTCCTCGGTGGTGTCTTGGCTGCGCCGCTCGTTCACCTGTACGATGTGCCAACCGAAGCTGGACTTGAAGGGTTGGCTGATCTGGTTGGGCGCGAGTTCATTCATGACGGCCTCGAATTGGGGGACTGTGTCCCCAGGGTTTAACCAGCCGAGGTCACCTCCTTTGAGGGCCGATCCGGTGTCATCGGAGTTGGCGCGTGCCAGATTAGCGAAGTCATCGCCGCCCACCAGACGCATCCGCAACTGTTCGAGACGAATCCGGGCATCGTTATCCGATACCACCTCGTTGGTGCGAATGAGGATGTGGCGGGCCTTGGTCTGGGTGATAACCGCCGGGCCCTGGCCTTTGATGTCCGTAACCTTGATGATATGGAAGCCGCTGGGGCTGCGTAAAGGGTTGCTGACCTCCCCCTTGGCCAGGGTCCGGGCCACTTCCTGAGCCAGGGAGGGAACATCGCCCATGGCGAACCAGCCGAGGTCGCCACCCTCCTGGGTCTGCTGCCCTTGGGATTCGGAGCGGGCAAGTTGCCCAAAATCACCCCCGGCTCTGAGTTTGGCGACCATGGCCTGGGCCTTCTTGCGTGCTTGTTCCTGTTCCTCAAGGCTCGCCGTCTCCGGTACGGCGACCAGGATGTGGGAGAGACGGACATCAGTCCGTTCGATCAGGCTGTCCGACTCGCGGGCGAGGAAACGCTTCACCTCGGGATCGGTGACGGTAATATTCTTGATGACCTCCCGCGCCTGGAGTTGGCTCATGACGATCTGGGAACGCGTATCCTCGCGGAAGTCCTCGAAACGGATGCCACTTGCCACCAGGGCAGCCTGCAGGCCCTCAAGGGTCAGGTTGTTTCGCTGGGCGATACCTTCCATGGCTTGGGTTAGGGCAGCGTCTTCGACCTTGATACCAATTCTCTGCGCCTCCTGCATTTGTAGACGTTTCTCGATCATGCGCTCCAAAACCTGCCTTTCCAGCTCGGCGCGGGGCGGCATCTCTCCACCCTTTTCGCGCATTTGGGGCAGTGCAAGTGTGATTTCGCGATCCAGTTCACTGCGTACGATCACGTCCTTGTTGACCACGGCGACGATGGAATCCAGTTCCTCAAGGGTGGCTGCCAAGGCTACTGGGGTGGCGATCACTAGGGACAAAAGGAGCAGGAGGGTGCTGGGGAAGGCCAGCAAATGCCCGGGCCCGCAGCCGCGCACACTCTGATTATTCTGCGGTGTAGCCATAGATACCACGCTCCAGAAATTGATCGACTTTATCGCCAAACTTGGCCAGCCCGGCCAGCTCCAACTGGAGCATGACGCTGGTCTCACCGTCCGTACCCGGCTGATTGTTGATGTAGCGGCCCAGCAGGTTAACCTTCCAACAGCACTTACCATAGGAAATGCCAGCGAAGGTCTCGTTCACCTTCTCGTTATACAAGGAATAATACCAGCGTCCGACAAGTTTCAACTGGGGATTGATAGGCCAACTTGCTGAGAAATCCAGATCCCGGTAGCGGGTGGCCTCAGTCTCGCCAATATCGTAGCGGTAGGCGAGGTTGAGCAGGTGTTTTTGAGGTGACTGGTAGCGGAGCTCGACGACGAGCTTTTCCAGGGCGTCCTGCCCATCCTCCGCCTGAGGGTCCCAACGCAGGGTTGTGCGACC
>CAZFZB010000221.1:0-2767 GCA_964523415.1 uncultured Chromatiaceae bacterium
CGGAGCCCACCATCGCGGAATACGCTCAGGTAGGGGTGGCCTATGGCCTGCTGCGGGACGAAGGATTGGGGTGGTCGGAAAAGGGCGAAGCCACGCGATCCGCTGGCCGCTGATAGCCTCGCCCGCGCCGCGAGGTCTTCCCGCCAATCTGGCGGCCCTGCCTCACTCCTCCTGCCAGATTGGCAGTCCACCTCCGCCTCCGTCCCCGGGCACTCCACCATCAATATTAACATTATTCTACATATATCAGTATCTTGTTTATGATTATCCTTTCTGGCACGGGACTTGTGTTAGTAGCTCCAATCGCCCAACCCTTTGCCAATCAGGATCAGCCCATGGGCCAGCTCAGTGCCACCCTTTTCCGCCGCCACCTCTTGCCAGCGGCCCTATTATTGGCCCTGGTCGGCCCCGCCACTGCCGGCGCCGTTACCCCCGAATTCCACTACCAGTCCAGCCAGGACATCACCGTCGCTATCACCCTGGCCACCACGGGTGATCCGGTTCTGCTCAGCTTTTACAGCCCGGGCCCCAACGGCCTGCGCCTGCTCGAGAACGGCTTTACCGCGGTCGACGGCACCTTCACCGGCACCCTGCGCCTGCCCGCCCACCTGGCGCAGGTGGTCATGGTCATCCGTGGTGCCGACCGGCAGGATACCCTGACCCTGGCCATTCAGGACCAGGCCCTCGGCCACTTTGAATAGGCCGGGTCGCGACCCCCTAGCTACCCCAACGCCCCTTTCCCGACCCCCTGAGACCATCGCCATGAACCTATCTCGCTCCACCCAGTTCATCACCACCGCCGCCCTCGCCCTCCTGCTCGCTAGCGGCGTGGTGGCCCAGACCCCCCCCAGCGCCCTCATCAGCTTCAGCCCCCTGACCATCAAGGACAGCGGCGGCGTCACCCTGCAACGCGCCACCATCAGCTACCAGGGCCAGTCCTACCAGGTCATGGCCAATGGCCTCGGCGTCGGCGGTGCCCAGGGTACCCTGGGCAACGTCAAAGGTGAGGTCTACGGCCTCCAGGACCCCGCCGATCTGGAAGGCGACTTCGTCAGCGAATTGGCCGACCCCCCCACGCCCGAGGTCAGAACCGACGACCTCTGGCTCGACAGCGTTCGCGGCGTCAGCCTGCACCTGCACATGGATAACATCGCCGTCATCCTCGCCTCCGGTAGTGACACCATCACCGTCAAATTCGGCTGGGACGACTTCGGCTGGGAGGCAGAGGCCCTGACCATGGTCGAATAAGACCCAGCCCGCGGACCGCCTGACTGACTCTCCCCCACGCAGCCCTGCTCCACCCTGGAGGACCCGATGCCCTATCCCAAGATCCACGCCGCCGCCCTGGTTGCCCTCGTCCTCGTCCCCCTGGCCCCGCCCAGCCAGGCCCTGACCTGGTCCTACTTCGATGCCGCCGGCTATGACGCCGCCGGCCTCCCGGCTAGTCTCATCGAGGTCGCCCTGCCCACCAGCCTCCCCGGTGATATCGCCGCCCGCCTGCCGGAGGGCCTCGACATCAACCAGAACCGGAACGAAAAGCAATTCCTTACCGACAACCTCGGTGCCAACATCCACCTGCTGGAAGACGCCGACCTGACCCTTATCGCCGTGGGCGGCACCACCGATTTCGCCAACGCCGTTGGTTTCTTCAGCTACCCCACTGCCCAGGTTCCCGCTACCGCCGGTGAGCTCAATACCCGGATCGTCTTCCCCAACTTCCCAGCCCTGCGGCTAGGCCAGGGGGTGGCCCTGGGTCGCTTCAAGGCTGGCACCTCGGTGGGCTTCACTCTGGTCGCCAACGGCTGGACCGGGACAGCCGTCAATCCCAACCCCTCCCTCCAAGACCTCTTTTACACCATCCGCGCCCTCAATCCCGAGACGCCCTCCAATGATGGCAACAGTCATCTCAATGCCCATACCGTCCTGCTGTCGAGCCCCCTGGACAATCTCTTGGTGCTAGGCTTCGAGGACGCCTACCGCCACCCCGGTAATCAGGATAAAACCAAGCCCCGGCGTTCCGATGATGACTTCAACGACGTCCTCCTCGCCATCCGGATTTCGCCGGTCAGCCATGTCGACCTGGGCGCCATCACCCCCCTGGCGCCGGTGTCCCCGGATAGCGATGGGGATGGCATTACCGACGACCTGGATGCCTTCCCCCTCGACCCGGAGCGGGCGGGGCGCCGCTTCACCCCAAATGGCGCTGGCTATGGCTTCCTGGCCTTCGAGGACCTATGGCCCAAGAAGGGTGACTTCGACATGAACGATCTGGTCGTCGCCTACCGGGTGATCGAGACCCTCAATGCCCGCAACGAGATCACCGACCTCAAGGTCCTCTACGAAATCCGCGCCCGCGGCGCCGGCGCCGACAACGGCTTCGGGCTCCACCTCCCGGGTCTGAGCCGTGACGCCATCGATCCCGCCCGCACTACCCTGACCCTTGGCGACAAGGCCCCGGTGGCCCTGCCGCTGGAGGCGGGCCAGTGCGAGGCGGTGTTCATTCTCACCACCAACGTCAACCCCCTCACCAACACCGGGCTGGCCTTTCCCTGCTCCATGTTCAACACCATGACCAAGTGCCCGCGCTCGGCGCCGGTGCCGTTGGTGGCGGAGATCCACTTCCGCCAGCCCCTGACCCGGGCGCAACTGGGCGTGGCGCCGTTCAATCCCTTCATCTACCGCACCAGCAAGCGTGGGCTGGAGGTCCATCTTGTGGATCACCCTCCCACCGCCAAGGCCGATCTCAAGCTGTTTGGCACCCTGGATG
>CAZFZB010000222.1:0-2744 GCA_964523415.1 uncultured Chromatiaceae bacterium
TTTCCCATCGACGGCCTGCCCGCCACGATGATGAGGTCCGAGGGCTGGAGGCCGGAGGTCATCTCGTCGAAATCGGCGAAGCCGGAAGGCAGGCCGGTAATGGGCTCATTGCGCTGGAACAGGATCTCGATACGGTCCACTGCCTTGCCGAGGAGACTGCGCAAGGGCTGGAAGCCACCACCGCCCCGCTGTTCCTGTTCCGCGATCTCGAAGACCCGCCGTTCCGCCTCGTCCAGCAGCTCGGCCACCTCCCTGCCCTCGGTGTTGAAGGCAATGTCGCTGATGCCGGTGCCGACGGAGATGAGTTGCCTCAGCACCGAGCGCTCGCGGACGATCTTGGCGTAGGCCTTGACGTTGGCGGCGCTGGGGGTGCCGGTGGCAATGACCCCCAGGTAAGGTAGGCCCCCGGCGTCTTCCAGTTGGCCGGTGCGCTCCAGCATCTCTGCCAGGGTGACGACGTCGTAGGGCTGATCGCGGGCGGCGAGGTCGCGGATGGCGCCAAAGATCAGGCGATGTTCGCGCCGGTAGAAGTCGCCCTCGCTAACCTTGTCGGCTACGGAGTCCCAAGTCTGGTTGTCCAGCATGAGGCCACCGAGCAGGGACTGCTCCGCCTGGATCGAGTGGGGAGGGATGCGGAGGCTGTCGCCTGAGGGCAGTTCCTGTTCGGGGTAAGGCAAATCGTAGGATTCGGACATGCGATGCTCGAGGCCGGGCGCAAGCGGGAAGGGCGCCGCGAGGGGGTGGTCTAGGACCTGACCCCAGCCCGGGAAAATTCGCGCGGGCTGGGGCTGCGCGACTAGCTCGCGGGGACGATCTCGACCTTCAGGGTGGCATCGATCTCGGGATGGAGATGGACCCTCACCTCGAAATGGCCCGTCGTCCGGAAGGAGCCAGTGGACAGGCGTATCTCCTGCTTGCTGAGCTTGTAGCCCAGGGCCTGCACGGCCTCGGCGATATCACCGGTACCGACGGAGCCAAACAGCCGCCCCTCGTCACCGGCCTTGCGGGCTATGGTCACCGAGCGGCCATGGAGCTCCTCCCGGCGTTCGTCGGCAATGGCATAGGCCTCGGCGGCGAGTTGTTCGAGCTCGGAGCGACGCTCCTCGAAGCGCTTGAGATTCTCCGCCGTGGCGGGTACCGCATAACCCTTCGGGATCAGAAAATTACGGCCGTATCCGGCTCGAATGTCCACCTTCTCACCGAGGTTGCCGAGATTGGCGACCTTTTTCATCAGGATGACTTCCACGTGGGTACCCCCAGTCAGATTTTCAGTTGCGACGGACCGCCTGATGAGGTGGCGTGGTCCGCGCTGGGTTTCGAGGCCGCCCCGGGGCAGCCGTCTTCAGTTCTTTTCGGTCGTGCGCGGACTCATCCTCGCGCGCACATTGACCCAAATATCCGCCAGACCCAGGCCCGCGGTCAAAACCTGTGCATGGGGCAGGGCCAGCAGGAACAGGGCATAAAGGCCGATCAGCCAGCCCCGGCTGGCATGCAGGGCCTTGATCAACCAGTGGATCAAGGCCAATCCCTGGAGCATGAACAGGGGGGTGATCAGGATGAGCAGATCCGCCGCCCATTGGTTTTCACCCCTTAGCAACAGGAAGGCTATCAGGATCAGCCCCAGGGTACCCAGCCCCTTACCCAGCCGCAGGTTGCGAAACTCCTCTCCGAAGCCGCCTGGATTGTAAAGCAACGACTGCCACCAACGCCCCAGTAACAGGGCCAGCAGGGCCTGAAAGTAAAAGGTCGCGGCAAAGGCCGCCGTCATCCATCGGGCCAGGTCCTGGATCAAGAGCTGGCTTTCAGCGTCCTTGAGGATGTCTCCCTCAATCAGACCCTGACGTAACGGCTCCATGATCTCGGCCCAGTAGGCAGCGGGATCCGCCACGCCCAGGTTCAGGCCCATGAGGATGGCCAGACCTATGAGCCCCGCCACCATCAGGGTCAAGGCTTGGGAGCGGCTGTTGCGCAGCACCACTGCCAAGACCCAGGCTGGCAGCCAGAGGGCGAGGATGAAGCCGATGGCGGGCAAGGGGCTACCCAAGGCCGCAAAGGCGAAAAGTCCAGTCGCCAGCCCGGCTAACCCCCCCACGATCAAGCCCTCTCCCGGTCCCTGGCGCAGGGTTGCCAGGGCCAGGGTCGCGGAACTGAGCATTCCCGTCAGTGGGAAGAGCAGCGACAACACCGCGAAAACGGTAGCCACCAGCGCCGCCTGGGAACGGCCGCGCATGATGAAGGATGCCAGCCCCAGCATGGTCAGTCTCGCATTTCCGAACTGAGGTCCGCCCTAGCCAAAAAGAAGATCCCTTAGGATGGGGCGGACCGGCAGCCAATCAATGGCCGTCGGAATAAGGCAGTAAGGCCAGGAAACGCGCCCGCTTGACGGCCAGGGCCAATTGGCGCTGATATTTGGCCGAGGTGCCGGTAATGCGGCTGGGTACTATCTTGCCCGACTCGCTGACATAGGCCTTGAGCAGGTTGAGATCCTTGTAGTCGATCTCGGCAATACCCTCGGCGGTAAAGCGGCAGTAGCGCTTGCGGCGGAAAAATTTTGACATGGCAACCTCTTACTCAAGCTCGTCTTCGTCGTCCATTTCCTCGATCCGCTCCACGCGCTCGGAGCGGCGGCGGCGTTCACCGCCGGAATCATCGGCGGAGTCCTCCTCGGACTTGGCGAGTGACGAGGGCTCGGTGATGGCCGCGTCACGGATGAGGATGAGGTTACGCAGCACCGCGTCATTGAA
>CAZFZB010000223.1:0-2711 GCA_964523415.1 uncultured Chromatiaceae bacterium
CCTGGTCGAACGCCTGGTCTGACGGCGCTCCGTGCTGCAAATCGCCCGGCGCGACGTGCCAGTTTTGGTCCGTGGAGCCCTGCACCCATCTGTCGCGCGTTTCCGGCGAATCTCCGCAAACCTCAGGACGAAGTCGCCCTAGCCAAGATTTTCCGTCTCGCCATGCCGTTGCCCTCGACTCTGTTGATTTGCGCGGAGAACTGACCCGTTGTTTGCACTGAACTCTGACCCGCCTGTAAGAGCCATAGTTTGGCTCAGGAGATGGAGAGTTTTCTAGTCTGGCCCTCCTGTTCCCGCTGCGTGGAACTGTTCTTGAAACGGTAGCTGTCGTTGCCGGTCTCGAGGATATGGCAATGATGGGTGAGGCGGTCGAGCAACGCGGTGGTCATCTTGGCATCGCCGAAGATGCTGGCCCACTCCGCGAAGGCCAGGTTGGTGGTGATGATCAGGCTGGTGTGTTCGTAGAGCTTGCTGATCAGGTGGAAGAGCAAGGCGCCGCCGGTTTGGCTGAAGGGCAGGTAGCCCAGTTCGTCGAGGATCACCAGATCGGTCGGGACCAGGCGCTGGGCGAGCTGTCCCGCCTTGCCTGCGAGTTTCTCCTGCTCGAGGCTGTTGACCAGGTCGACGGTGGAGAAGAAACGGACACGCCGCCGGGCATGCATGATCGCCTGCACGCTGATGGCGGTCGCCAGATGTGTCTTCCCCGTCCCTGGGCCACCGATCAGGACGATGTTGTGGGCCTCGGCCATGAAGTCGCCGCGATGCAGTTGGCGCACCAGGGCCTCGTTCACGACACTCTGCGCGAAGTCGAAGCCGGCGAGGTCCCGATAGGCCGGGAAGCGGGCGATCTTCATCTGGTAGTTCACCGAGCGGACTTCGCGTTCCGCGACCTCGGCTTTCAGGAGGTTCACCAGGATGGCTTCGGCCTGGTGGTAAGCGGGCGAACCTTGGGTCGCCAGCTCCTCTACTGCCTGAGCCATCCCGAACAGCTTGAGGGTTTTCAGTGTTGCGACCATGGCATCAGGCGGCATCCTGGGCCTCCCGCAACCGGTCATAGCGGCTGACATTGGCCTCGGGGGCAAGCGTCAGGGCCAACGCTTCGGGTGTGTCCACCGGCGCTGGCGGGGGCCGTTCCACCAACCGGCTCAGCAGATTGAGGATGTGCTGCTTGGACGGTGCTCCCGCTTCCAAGGCCATCTCCACGGCCACCAGAACGGCACTCTCCTCGTGATGCAGCACCAAGGCCAGGATATCGACCATGTCCCGGTCGCCGCCAGGGCGCTTCAGCAGCAGGGACTGCAGGCGCTTGAACGCCGCGGGGAGCTCGGCAAAGGGGGCGCCGTTGCGTAAGGCGCCAGGTTTGCGCTGCAGGACCGGCAGGTAATGCCGCCAATCGTAGACGGTGTGGCCGGTCTTATGGCTGCGCTGGAAGATCCGCTGGTGCTCGGCGATGACCTGACCCTCGGCCGCCACCACCAGTCGGTCGGCGTAGACCCGCAGACTGACCGGGCGGTTGGCGAAGGATGCCGGGACACTGTAGCGGTTACTCTCGAAGTGGATGAGACAGGTCGGGGAGACCCGCTTGGTGTGTTCGACAAACCCATCGAAGGGGGCAGGCACCACCATCAACCACGGCTGTTCCTCAGCCCAGACCTCCGCCACGCTGACGGCGAGTTCGGGATGATGCAGCTCGTGCCAGAGTTCTCGGCAGCGCTGTTCCAGCCAGGCATTGAGGTCCGCCAGACCCTGGAAGGCCGGTGCCTGCTGCCAGATGCGACGCCGGGAGTCCTGGACGGTCTTCTCGATCTGGCCTTTCTCCCAACCGGCCGCCGGGTTACAGAACTCGGGCTCGAACAGATAGTGGCTGGCCATCGCCTGGAAGCGCTGGTTGACGTCCCGGACCTTGCCTTTGCCGACCCGGTCGACGGCGGTCTTCATGTTGTCGTAGATGCCGCGGCGGGGAATCCCACCCAGGAGCCGAAAGGCATGAAGGTGGGCATCGAACAGCATCTCGTGGGTTTGCAGGGGATAGGCCCGCAAAATGAAGGCCCGACTGTAAGCGAGTTTCAGTTGCGCCACCTGCAACTTGGTGCGCACCCCACCCAAGACCGCCCAGTCTTCGCTCCAGTCGAACTGGAAGGCATCACCCGGCGCAAAGGTCAGCGGAATGAAGGTGCCGCGCCCGCACGTGCGGGCCTCCTCCTGCTGGGCTTGCCGCCACTTGCGGGCAAAGGCGGCCACCCGATCATACGAACCCGTGTAGCCCAACGCCACCAGGTCTGCATGCATCTGCCTCAGGTTTCGCCGCTGCTTGCGGTTCTTCTTACTATCGGTCTGGAGCCAGAGCCCCAGCTTGGGGGCGAAGGTATCCAACAGACTGGGACTCTGCCGCTCAGGATACCGAGGTTCCACCCCCCCTGAGCGCAGATACTTGCGGATCGTGTTTCGAGACAACCCGGTACGCCGGGAAATTTCACGGATGGCCACGCCATCCCTCAGGTGCCAACGCCTGATCACACTTAACAACGCCACGTCGATCACTCCTGGTTCTCCTGCTTGTTACCAAGCAGGACAGTGTCAAACGTGGGTCAAAATTCCCTGCAAACCCTTAGGGCACGAGGGTCAGAATCGGACGCAACTCAACACTCGACTCTGAACAACGACCGGTTAGGAGGGTATAAAGCCGCTCGATATGCCCCTGTTCGAGGCCC
>CAZFZB010000224.1:0-2693 GCA_964523415.1 uncultured Chromatiaceae bacterium
TCCTGCCAGAACAAGGCCGAGGTGGTAGCGGCGGATGAACGGGAATCCGGTCAGCGCGCCCTTCTCAACCTCGGCCACACCTTCGGTCATGCCATCGAGACCGGTATGGGCTATGGCGTCTGGCTCCACGGTGAGGCCGTCGGCGCTGGCATGTGTTTGGCAGCCGATCTCTCCCACCGTCTTGGCTGGCTCGCCGCCTCTGATCGAGCCCGCGCCCGGGCCCTGATCGCCGCCGCCGGCCTGCCCGTCGCCCCGCCTCCGGAACTGACACCCCAGACCTTTCGCGATCTCATGGCCGTCGACAAAAAGGTCCAGGATGGCCGCTTGCGCCTGGTGCTCCTTCAGGGCATTGGCTCCAGCCTGGTCACCGGTGACTTTGACCTGGCCAAGCTGGACGAAACCTTGGGGCAGGTTTGATAAGGCAAGGCTATGTCTGCGGTACCTGTTGGCTTTGCCTAAGGGGCGTGGCTTGCCCGCGCTCAAGCGGCGTCGGCGTTGTAGCGCCGGCAAGCCGGGCGCCTACGATTGTTTCGCGGCAACCCATGGCATATCAGACGTCTATCGCCTACCAACAGTGACTCAGACATAGCCTAGGTTTTTGCCCAGATGCGCACCCGCAATTCTTCCCCCACCAAGGCAAACTTTGGTTCCCGGCCAGATAGCTGCCGTGTCAAGCGGATGATGAGGCGCGGGATGCCGGTACCGATGGCACTCATATGCCCCAATTGCGTCAGCAGGGTTGCCAAACGCCGATTGCGCTCGGCATGGACCCCAAGCCGGATATTGTCCAACGTCACCGAATTTGGCAGGCGGCCCGGCCTGCGTACTTCCACCCGATCCCTAAAGAGGAAGACTCGAATCTGCGATCCGCTAAGGCTGTAATCGCGATGGGCGATGGCGTTCACCACGACCTCCCCCAAGGCCTTGCGATCGTAGATGGCCAGATCCTCCCGGCGAAAACCCAATTCCTGGGCTGGATTACGAATGTTCCGTTCCAAAAACAGTCGGGTATCCTCGATGACGGCGGGCAATCGCCCAACAATTTCGCGTCGGTCCAGAAGGTCGGAGTCTTCGTCCGCCCCGGCGAAGGCCACCGCCGACACCCGGCTCTGGGGCATGAAGCGCTGGGGGTCCTTGCCAAAGACGAGTAGCCCCGCGACGGTCAGCCACCAGGCGCCATCAAGGCACTCCGCTAGCCACAGATGGCTCAACAATACCTCCAAGGGTAAACGGCGCTGCTCCAATTGGTTGGTTAGGGGTAGGCCAAATTGGAGTTCGTGATAGCGAGCGAAGGCATCCAGGTTCAGCTCGTCCAGCCCCGCACCCCAGACCGGACTCTCGTCGTAATGGAGTTCGCCCGCGGCCTGGGCAATACGGATCAATTCACGGCCAGTCGCATCCTGTTTATCACGGCCAACCCGAAGATAAAATCGGCCCCCGGCGGTACGATAGGGTTTCAGGCGATTCAGATTGGGCATGACCCGCAGCGCCAGGATATCGCGGCCCTCCAGGCTGTACTGCTCCAGTACCGGGCTAATGGGCGGTATGCAGCGATCCCTACAGATATGGGTCAAGGACTGAAACGCCGCCTGCGGATCTGGTAGACCGATGATGAGGCCTTCGTCATCGACGCCGAAAAACACAACGCCACCCTCGGAGTTAGCAAAGGCGACAATCTCTCCCGCAACACTTTCAGGATGGCCTAGCTCGCGCTCAAATTCCTGGGTCTGGCATTCGCCTTGGGAGAGTTCGGCAAGTAGTCTCTGGTTTATCTGGGTCATAGGTCCGGGTGACCATCAGCAATTAGTCCCGCTTATCGCTAACCCGATGCCGGGTCCGGTGGGGTTTGGCATGGTTAGGGTATCCTAACACCCTTGAAGATGGCTAATCAGGCCCTTCCGGTAGTCCGGTCCTCATAATCCCGCGGCGTCCTGGAGGTTTCCGGCATACTGCTGTACATCCTGCTGAGCTAGAATGCCCGCCATGCCCCTCCTCGATCCCAAAAACGACTACGTCTTCAAAAAGCTCTTCGCCGAGGCTCCGGTCCTGCTGGCCGCCCTGATCAATGCCGTGCGCAGTAACGAATCGCCGGTCACGGTGGTTGAAGTCCTCAACCCCCGCATCGAACCCGAAGAACTCACCGGCAAATACATCGTCCTCGACCTCCTCGCCCAGGACGACCAGGGCCGCCGCTACAACATCGAGATGCAAGTCCGCCCCTACCGAGTCTGGAGCGCCCGCAGCGCTTACTACCTGGCTCGTACCCTCGCCCAGCAACTGGAGAGCGGCCACGACTACCACCAACTCAAACCCGCCATCGGCATCCACCTCCTCGACTTCGATCTCTTCACCCGCCCCGCCCACCAGCAGCAGGCGATCTGGTGCTTCGAACTGCGCGATCGCCTCCAACCGGCCTTGAAACTCGGCGACGAACTACAATTAAATCTGATCGAACTCCCCAAGGCTGACCGCCTGGGAGCCGGCGAACCGGCCCTGGCCGCCTGGGTCACCTTTCTCGAACACTGGCAGGAGGACAACACCATGCAACAGATAGACTACCCGCCGGTGCAGCAGGCCCTGGAGCGCATCCGCAGCCTCAGCGCCGACGCCGAAACCCAGCGCCTTGCCTTCGTGCGCGAGCGCGCCCTGCGCGACCAACGCAGCGAACTGCACGGCGCTAGGGAGGAAGGGCG
>CAZFZB010000225.1:0-2669 GCA_964523415.1 uncultured Chromatiaceae bacterium
GCTGAGACCGGCGAACAGCCGCCCGTCTTGCCAGGCTAGGGCGTGGGTATGCAGGGTACGCGGTAGGGTGCGGAACTGTCGCCAGTCGCCATCAGGGTTGCGCCGATAAAGGTTGCCCCAGCGCCAGATCTGGCGCGGATCGTTGCCGGGGATGAAGAGCGCGGAGCCCTCCTGGTAAAACCGGTCGATTTGCTCATCGGGCATGGTCGTTTCCTGGAAAAAAATTCCTATCCTCGGAATCAAAAACATAGACGGGTCTCGGTCTAGCATTGGCGCTGGGGCCCTCATTGCCACTATCGCCCAGACCGATGAAGATGCGGCCCTCGATGGCGATCAGATCCCAAGGATTGTGCGCGAAGCTGGTGGCGCAGTCCGGATAGCGGTGTGCTGCAGGAATGCCAAGCACCTCCAGGCTGCCAGTACCCACCAACACCTTGCTTAGGTTGGCCAGTGCGGCATAGGGTACGGATTGGGTTTGGATGGGAACTGTGGCGGCGGGTCGGAGTGCCGTGAAGGTGGGTTGACTGTCGTGCCAGCGATCCGCCAATCTCGGGCCAATCGTTAGGATTCCGCCCAGCAGTCCTAGGAACAGGCCAGCCCCAGGCTGGGCCAGAGCTAGCGGTGCCTTGGTCGCCTAGGCGGGGACTGGTGTTCAGTTGGGCTCATCGGCCAGGAAACCGTCGTTTGATCGCTGGGGCTCCACCGGCAGGTCCCCCTAGCCGGGAGGGTAGCGACTCCCCCGCCGCAAAATAAATGTCGTAGGGTACCGTGGTGGCGTCCTCGTGGCTGTTATCGTCGTGACCTCGGTGGCAACCCCACGGGCGGCCCCAATGTTGGGGGTGTCAGCGGAGACTTGCGCATCGATGTCCTGTCCGTCCAGTTCCCCGCCCATTTGCCATAAGGTGAAGGTACCAAGGCCCCGGCTCCCAGTACACATCTTAGCGAATTGCCGGATCGGAGAAGGAAGGTCCTAGGATTGGGTCTGGACCCCCCGATCGCCATAAAGCCGACTTAGGGGGGTCCGGGAATTTCTGAATTCTCCTTGTCCTGTTTAGAATGAAGGGGAGTAACGGGGTCGATGGTCAGTCCCTCCAACCGGGATCCAAGGCTAAGCCGCTGGTCACAAGGCTAGGTAATTGTCAGCGAGATGACAGTGTGAATATAGAACCAGGCGCTTGGATGTTGGTTTATTGCTATAAAACAGGCAAATTTCTGCTTGGCAAACGCAGCACCTTGGTTCGCAAGGCCGGACTGTGGGATTTCTTCGGCGGTCACCTAAATCCTGGCGAATCCCCTCGCGCGGCGGTGCTGCGAGAACTGGCAGAAGAAACGGGACTAACCCCCCAGGATCGGTATGTCCGACCCTTGGGGGAGGTGGGCATGAGTACCTTGGGCTACGCTGTCGGCCTGCGAGAATTACATTATTATCTGATCTTCACGGAGCAAGAACTAATCCCGAAGCTGGGGCCAGAACATACGGATTATCATTGGTTTGAACCCCACGATCTCCCCAAGGATCTCAATCGCCCTTCCAGCGTGGCTGTGGAGATCGGTCTGATCCACAAGACGCAGATGCTGGCCGAGCATTTGGGTCTACGATAGTCAAACCCTTGGAGTTGCCGTCGAGACAAGCTCGTGCGCCTCGAAATCTCCACTAGGGACGGTTCGTTCCGAAGGGACAAAACACCCATCGAGACCCTCAAAGAGTGGCAGTCACAAGAGCCCCAATGATTCCATAAACCGGTGCGGAATCTTACGGGAACTGACATCTGGCCTTAGAGAGGGGCCGCTGGTAGTTGCCAAGCCTGGTAGCATAGCCAACTGCCCCCCGTCTCGCGCTGGTAGTAACGGAGCTGTCGGCTCACAGCGGCCCCAGGGTCAACATCTGGTGGGTCAGCGCCGCCAGGGCTGCTTGCTGCTGCCGCAGATACCCGTAGGCTAGGCTTAGGTGGAGCCGATCTTTAGACCTAATCAACTTGTTCCTCACGCTAAGATTGGCCGCGTTGACAAAATCGCGTGCCAACCGCCTCGCCCAGGGCGAATCCAGTGCAAGGCCAATCCAACCAGGTTGCAACCCCATCCCTATCACCCGGATGGTTGGTTGCGAGCAGGATGGGAGTAAGCGCTGAACCAATTGATACAACAATTCTATGTCACCGGGAATAATACGGGGATCTTCCTCGAAGAGAGCCGTCAGGGTGCAATGAGGCATGTAAGCATGGGCGGCATTGCGCCCGTTTTGCTCCCGGCTATGATCCAGATATGCCTAGAGCTGTTCCGACAGCGGTCCTTGTGGGCAGGGGGAGACAATGAACTCGGCCATGGTCGTTGATTAATGAAATGTGCTTACACCAGCGCTAACACGGCATCAGGACAAACGAAAAAGGCCTGCCGGCGATACGGCAAGCCTTTGATTTCATGGAGCCGATGAGGAGATTCGAACTCTCGACCTACTGATTACGAATCAGTTGCTCTACCAGCTGAGCTACATCGGCTTTGCGAGACAAGTATAAGAAATCCCTCGGGAGCCGACAAGGCTCGTGGTGGCTTCCCTGTTACCTGAGTGATGGATTGGCAACAGGGGGCACAGAAAAGGGGTCAGAGGAACTAGGTAGTTGACGCCGAGGAAACCAGTTCGCGTGGGAGGGCGAAGACTACCTGCTCGCGGA
>CAZFZB010000226.1:0-2573 GCA_964523415.1 uncultured Chromatiaceae bacterium
TGCAGGTGGCCAAGGACGTGCGGGCCCAGCTCGAAAAGCTCAAGTCGCGTTTTCCCGATGGCGTGGCCGCCGAGGTCATGTATGACTCGACCCTCTTCGTGCAGGCGTCCATCGCCGAGATCCTGTCCACCCTCGCCATCACGGCGGTGATCGTGCTGCTGGTGGTTTATATCTTCCTGCAGGATCTGCGGGCGACTATCGTGCCAGCCCTGACCATCCCCGTATCCCTCATCGGTGTCTTCGCGGTGCTGCTGGCGGCGGGTTTCTCCGCCAACACTATCAGCCTCTTCGCCGTGGTTCTGGCTATTGGCCTGGTAGTCGACGACGCCATTGTCGTGGTCGAGAACGTGCAACGGGTGATGCTGGAGGAGGGGCTGGACCGGCGTGCGGCGACCCTCAAGGCCATGGAACAGGTCACGGGACCCATCGTTTCCACCACCCTGGTGCTGTTCGCCATCTTTGCCCCGGTGGCCTTTCTGCCGGGCATCACCGGAGGTCTCTTCCAGCAGTTCTCGGTGACCATCGCCACGGCGGTGGCAATTTCGGCCCTGAATGCCCTGACCTTATCCCCCATGCTGTGCGCCCTGTTCCTGGGGACCCCCAAGGAGGCCAAGCGCGGCCCCTTCGCCTGGTTCAACCAGGGGTTGAATGCCACGCGCAACGGTTATGTACGTATCGTGGGTATCCTCGCCAAGCCGGCCCTGGCTGGGATCATCATCCTTGCCGTCGGCGCCGCCGCCGTCAAGATTCTGGACCGACTGCCGACGGGCTTTATCCCCAACGAGGATCAAGGCGTACTCTTCGCGGATATCAAGTTGCCCACGGGTGCGGCCCTGCCGCGCGCCACGGAGGTGCTGGACCAGGTCCAGAAGATTGCCTCCTCGACCCCCGGGGTGGCCAGCGTCCTGACCGTCACGGGTTACAGTATGCTGACCGGGGCCGCATCCTCTAACAGTGGCCTGGGGGTCTTCGTACTGGACCCCTGGGATAAACGCACCACTCCGGAAACCCGGATCCACGGGCTGACGAGGGCCTTGGAGGCCAGGTTCGCCACCATTGCCGACGCCGAGGTCCTGGTGTTTCCGCCCCCCCCCATTCCCGGTCTGGGCACCGCCGGCGGTTTCACCTATCAGCTCGAAGGGTTGGGAGGGCAGTCGTCCCAGGAACTGACCCAGGTACTGAATGGCCTTATCGCCACGGCCCGCCAGGATCCCACCATCGCCTCGGCCTATTCCACCTTTGATGCCACGGTTCCTCAACTCTATCTGGATCTCGACCGTACCCAGGCGGAGTATCTGAAGGTGCCCGTGTCTGACGTCTTTCTCACCCTACAATCCGTCTTTGGCACCACCTATGTGAACAACTTCACCTACTTGGGCCAGACCTATCAGGTGAATGTCCAGGCCGACAAATCGGCACGGTCGCGGTCGGATCAGATCGGTGAGACCTATGTCCGCTCCATCACCGGCGGGATGGTGCCCGTCGGCGTGCTGGCCCAGGTGCGTGACGATCTGGGTGCGGATTTGGTGTTTCGCTACAACCAGTTCCCCACCGCCGCCATCAATGGGAGCACGACCCCGGGCCATACCAGCGGTGAATCCATGGCGGCCATGGAGGCGGCCTCCAAGAAGGCCTTACCTCAGGGCTTTGGCTTTGAGTGGACCGGTATGTCCTATCAGGAGGCGCAGCAGAGCGGGGGTACCCAGGCGGCTATCTTCGGCCTGGCGGTGCTCTTCGGCTATCTGTTTCTGGTAGCCCTCTACGAGAGTTGGTCCATCCCCTTCTCGGTGCTGACCTCCGTAGCCGTGGCCGTTCTCGGCGCGGCCTTGGGCCTCCTGGTTGCCCATCTGGAGAACGATCTATACTCCCAGATCGGATTGGTACTCCTGATCGGTCTGGCGGCTAAGAATGCCATCCTGATCGTGGAGTTCGCGAAGGAGCAACATGAAAACGGTAAGAGTCTCCTCGACTCGGCCCTGCTGGGGGCCAGGATGCGCTTTCGTGCCGTGCTGATGACGGCCCTCGCCTTTATCATTGGTCTGATGCCCCTGGTGATCGCCACAGGCGCTGGTGCCAATTCCCGGATCCATCTCGGTACCACGGTCTTGAGCGGCATGTTGGCCGCCACCCTCTTCGGCATTCTGGTCATACCAGGTCTCTATGTCCTTTTCCAGGGCATGGCGGAGAGATCCGGTTCCTGGATCAAGGGGTTACGGGCCAAACCCGATGCAAGGACGCAGGAGTGACCCATTCTCACCCCTTTCTCGGATTGAGCCATAGAATGCCACTCCCTATAATGCGGCAAGCCAGTGGGATAGGCGGTCAGAATCCCACCCTTGCCCGGTAGATATCTTCCTCAAGGAAAACAAACTCATGCGTAGCTGTATCCTGACGGTCGTCCTTGCCCTGGGTCTGACCGGTGCCGGTCCGGCCTCCGCCGAGGATCTGATCCAGATCTACGACCTTGCGGTACTCAGCGACCCCGTCCTCAAGAAGGCTGAGCAACAATTGCTGGCAACCCGCGAGGCCAAGCCCCAGGCCCTCGCCCTGCTGTTGCCCAACATTGGAGTCAC
>CAZFZB010000227.1:0-2514 GCA_964523415.1 uncultured Chromatiaceae bacterium
AAGGTTAACCTTAGCAGTTCCGCTGCCAAGGCTTGTTGGTGCGGCTCAAAGGCAAAACCAGGCGCAAAGACCAGGATCAGCCAGGAGGCGGCGAAGATGCCGGCGAAGGTGAATAACAAGAGGATCGCCCCTAGGACTCCGCTTAGGCTGGCGATCAGGCGACGCAATGCATCGGGGCCACCTTCACGGTCGGCCGTCCGAAGTACGGGTACCAGGGCACTGGCAAAAGCTCCCTCGGCAAAGAGGCGTCGGAAAAGGTTCGGTACCTTGAAGGCGACGAAAAAGGCATCCGTGGCCGCGTCCGACCCGAAGAGGCGGGCCACCAACAGGTCTCGGACGAAGCCAAGAAGACGTGACAGCAGGGTATTGCCGCCGACCTTGGTCAGGGAGGCGGACAGAGTGGCCATCAGGTTACCGAGCTATTTTGATCTGGCCGCCAAACAAGGAACCTTAAAGTTCGCCCTGGTACCTCTCATCCTCGGCCTGCTGGCGCCGAGCCACCTCCGCTTGACGGCGCAGGTCCCAGACCTCCTGGCGCTGGTTGACGCGCTTGTCCCAGGCCCCCGCCTGCTCCGGGATGGTGAATTCGGCAAATAACACCTGGCGAAGAAACCGATAGGCAAACTTGAGCAGAGCCAGGTCGTCAGTTTCAACTTGGGCGTACAGGGTCTCGGGCAGATCATAGGTGGCGCGAAACTTATCGCTGAGGACAAAACGGCGGAAGGTGTCCAGGTCGTAGGAGGCCATGAAAAAGACATTCAGGCTGGTCTGGGGTGGGCGGCCAACCGTGGGCCCGGCGGAGCGTTTCTTGAGGATAAGTTGATACCACTCGCGATTGTACTCGTCATGGGTATCGCAGCCTTGCTCCACGCGGTAATCGCCAATGCTGATGCGGCGGTCCTCAAGGTGACCCTTGCAGTGATCCTCGCGGACCAAGGAATACTCCTGCAGGGTGCAGGTTTCCCCGGCCACATGACGATTAAGCAAGGCGACCGGGTAATAGCGACATACCGTGGGCCTGTCCTCGTAAACGCTACAACCCTTGTCGCCATCGAGCAGCAGGCAGGCCCCGTCGTCGGTAGTCTTGAGTTTGATCCCGGGAGTGCCGTCGGCATCCATCTGGAAGGGAACCGTATGTTTGGCCAGGAAATCGGTCGTGGACAGCCCCAAGCGCTCTTTGAGACGCAGGATATCGTATGGGGCCAGGGTCACATCTGCCATCCGGCAGCAGGCGTTGAAACAGGAGATGCCAGGGTAACAGCGAAAGGATATCTCGGTCTCCTCACCTAAAATCTCGGGCTGCACCAGGCTCTGAAAGGGAAGTTCTGGTTTCTCGTCGGTCATCCTGAGGATCCCCTGGGAGTCTGGACTCCCCGGTAAAATTTTTTGTGGCACCTATGGGATTGGGCCAGGTCGGGGCGCTTGCAACCCCTCTGGGCCGAGCGCGCCAATCGGCAGATAACCTTGTGGTGATTACCGGTACAATCCCAAGGACATGCGCAAAAAAACCGGGCGCCTCAAGGGCGCCCGGTTCCTCGCCTAGAGGCTAGCCCCTAGTGAGCAGCAGCCTTGAACAGCTTTGACTTATCAACCAGATCGACATGGGCGCGCTTGAAGCAGGTCCAGGCCTTGTTCTCCTTGTCGTAAATGGAGTTGACGAAGCAATGCCAGTTCTCCTCGTCCACGAAGTTTTTATCCATCCGGTAGTAGAAGCCAGGATAGCGGCTCTCCTCACGGAACTGGATGTGCTTCATGTGGGCCTCGGCCGTGAGGATACGATGGTAGTTTTCCCAGGCGCGCAGCAACTCGTGCAGATCCTTGGCACGCATCTTGGCAGCATCCTCCTTGAGCATCTCCAACTTCTCTTCGGCCACCTTGAGCATATTCGCATTGGTGGTGTAGTAAGTGGCTACGCCAGCTACATACTCGTCCATGATCTTCTGCAGGCGGAACTGCAGCATCTTGGGCGTAATGTAGTTCGGGTTCACATCGATGGCAGTGCTGTAGTCCTTATGCTCGAGGTAGGTACGCACCGGCGCATAGATCTCCTCGACCAGGACGGCGGGATCCGTATCCAGTTCGGGCTTCATGTCCTTGTTGTCGATGCAATACTGCACCATGGACTTGGCGGCCATGCGGCCCTCGGCATGCGAACCGGAGGAGAACTTATGGCCAGAGGCACCGACACCGTCACCAGCGGTGAAGAGACCCTTGACCGTAGTCATACCCCGATACCCCCAGTTCCAGCCCTGCGGCAGGTGCGCGGGGATCTTGTCCTTGTCGGCATGGAGTTCCTCGGTAGGAGCACCCACATCGGCAGGGCCAGAGGCCCAGATACCACAGCAACCGGAGTGAGAACCCAGCAGGTAGGGCTCTGTCGGCATCAACTCAGAGTTCTTCTTCTCGGGTTCAACGTTCTCGCCCACCCAGATACCGCACTGGCCAACACACATATCTAGGAAGTCTTCCCAGGCCTCAGCCTCGAGGTGTTTGACCTCACGGGGAGACAGGGTC
>CAZFZB010000228.1:0-2493 GCA_964523415.1 uncultured Chromatiaceae bacterium
TCATCGGCCCTGCGGATTCACGCCCGGAGCGACCGCCAACACCCCGAGCGCCAGCCCGGCGATGAGGTCCAGGGCCCACTCCAGATCGGGATAGGTCAGGGCAAAGCCGGGGGCGGAACCGACCCAGCGGGTCAGGGCCGTCAGGCGCCTCTGATCCAGGGTCGGCAACACCGCCTCGGCGGCCAGGATGGCCTGCAGCACCGTGACCGGTGTCACGGGCCGGAGCGCAGGCGCCCTGCCGGGTCGATATTCGGGCAACAGGAAGGCGCCGGTGGACACCGGACCGAGGTCGAGGGGACCCGGGGCGGGTGGGATGCGCACCGGCTGGTGCAACCGGTCGATGACCGGCGTGCGGTAGAGGGCGGGCAACCAGGGGGCCAGCACCGGCCAACTGCCGGCCTTGAGGCAGGGGCCAAGTCCCAGACCCAGCAATTGGCCGTCCAGGGTGACCGGGATCACATCGTCGCCGAGCAGGGACCAGCCCTGGGCATTGAGGGCCGTGGCCAGAGTCGTCTTGCCGGCCCCGCCCACGCCGATCAGCACCAGCCCCTGCCCGGCCCGGCTGACCCCGGCGGCATGCAGGACCAGCAGCCGTCGCGGGGACGCGCAGCCGGCGTCGACCAGGGCGGTGCGGGTCTGCTCCAGGGCCGCGTCCAGGGTCCACCCCGTGGCGACCAGCCTATCGTCCGCCAGCAGACGCCAGTTGGCGCTATCCCCCGCCAGATGCAGGCGTGCATCCGGCGACGCCTCGGTAGCCTCGGCCTGGGGCGGCAGTAGGGGTCCCAGTCGCTCGGCGAAGACCGGGTCGTCCAGGGTCAGGGCGACTTGCTGGTCGGCCAGGCGCAGCCGCCAGACAGCGGCGGCCTGCGGCTCGCTCCAGGTGGCAACCAGGGCAGCGACCTCGGCCCGGGCCCAGTCCGGGGTGAGCGCGAAGTGGGTGGCCAACTCGGCGGCAATCTGGTCCTGAGACCAGCCGAGGTTGTGGCTCTCCCAGATCCAGGCGGCCAGTGGGTCGAGGATCTGCAACCGCTGTCCCGGCTGCGGACCCGGCCTGGCCAGCACCAGATGGTCCCCCAAGCGGGCGCTCAACATCCCGGGCCCGTCTCGCCAGAGGGCAGGTCAGGAGGGGCGATCCGCGACGGTAACCAGCGTCCGCGCAACTGGCGGTACTTGAAGGGGTACAAGGCGGGCGTCGTCAGCAGCCAGGGCAGGTGGCCCAGACGCCGGGCCTGCCAACTCCATTCCAGCTGCAGTTTCAGCCGGGGATGGTCCAGTCGGAGCCAAAAGCTCGCCTCCGCCCGGCGGGCTGAGGCGCCGGGTCTCAGGCCTGCGGGCAAGGGCTGACCGAAGAGGGTCTGGGCGGCCAGCAGCCAGCGGAGAGAAATGGCTTACACACGAAGGCCTCCGGGAGTCTGTTCAATGGGATGATAATGAGTCGGCCGAGGGGGGGCAAGACCTTTCAGCACCGGCGATCGGCGCCACCCCCGAATGGTAAACTCCCGGCCCATCCCTCCTAACCCCCGGAGGAATCCCCGCATGCGCTTTTTCAACACCGAGGGCCTGGTGCGGGCCGACCTCAACTACCGCCTGCCGCCGCTGGAGCGCTGGGACATGGAGGAGATCCTGACCCTGATCGCCCAGCAGAAATACTTCCTGCTGCACGCCCCGCGCCAGACCGGCAAGACCACCTGCCTGCTGGCGCTGATGGACTACCTCAACCACGAGGGGCACTATCGGGCGGTCTATGCCAATATCGAGGCGGCGCAGGCGATGCGCGAAAACGTCGAGCAGGGTATGTCCGTGATCGTGTGCGCGCTGGCTCATGCGGTGTGGCGGCAGGGGGAGGACTGTCTGGAAACCTGATTAGGCACGGGAGGTCATAAGGTGCCGGGGGGTGACCGTCTGTTTCGCCCCCTGGGGTATTGAGCGGCTGCCGACCCCCGGCCCGCCGTCCTCCTCCTCGACGAGGTCGACGCCCTGGTCGGCGATACCCTGATCTCCCTGCTGCGTCAGTTGCGGGCCGGCTATACCCAGCGGCCCGACCATTTCCCGCAGACGGTCATCCTCTGCGGCGTGCGCGACCTGCGCGATTACCGCATCCATGCGTCTACCGAGGCCGCGCCCATCACTGGGGGTAGCGCCTTCAACATCAAGGCCAAGTCGGTGCGGCTGGGTGACTTCGATCAGGAGGAGAGGAGGTCACCACCCTGTTGCTGGAGCATACCGCCGCCACCGGACAGCTTTTCACCCCGGAGGCCCTGGCGCGGGTCTGGGAGCTAACGCAAGGCCAGCCCTGGCTGGTCAATGCCCTGGCCTACCGGGCCTGCTTCGAGGATCGCGCGGGGCGCGACCGGACCCAGCCGATCACGCTGGCGCAGATCGACCAGGCCAAGGAGGCGATGATCCTCGAACGGGTGACCCACCTCGATCAACTCGCGCACAAGCTGCGCGAACCCCGCGTGCGCCATATCATCGAGACGATGCTGTCCGGCA
>CAZFZB010000229.1:0-2489 GCA_964523415.1 uncultured Chromatiaceae bacterium
TCCTCATATAAGAAGGCCTCGATGATCAGGCCCGTGCCAAGAATTTTATTGCGCGGTGAATATAGTAAGTTGGCGCGAGGCACATGGGTCATACAGACCGGCTTACACTTACCGCAACGCAGGCAGTGCTTGATATCCTCGTTGAGGGCGCCGAGTTCCGTTTCTTCCAGGATGATGGCCTCCTGACTCACAAGCCTGAGAGAGGGGGTATAGGCAGCCTCAAGGCCCGAGCCTGGCATCAGCTTCCCGGGGTTGAAATGCCCTTCTGGGTCCACGGACTGCTTGTAGCGGACAAAAGCCGACAGCTTGTCGGGCTCCAAAAATCGGATCTTGGTCAGTCCGATGCCATGCTCACCCGAGATAACTCCTCCCAGCGCCGTCGCTAAGGCCATGATGCGGGCCACGATCCGATCCGCCTCCTGAAGCATGGCATAGTCGGCAGAGTGAACGGGGATATTGGTGTGGACATTGCCATCCCCCGCGTGCATATGCAGTGCTACGAAGAGGCGCGCTTCCCGGACCTGGGCATGGATGTCACCAAACCGTTGCCGGACTGCTGCCATGTCCTGACCACTAAAGATCTCGTCCAGGCGCTGACGAACCTCCAATCGCAGGGACTGACGGAGATCTCTACGGATGAGTAGGTCTATCAGACGATCATCCGCCTTGACCCGAGCCTGTTCAGGTTCCAGCAATAGTTGGAGGTGATCAGATGCCTGGGCATCGAGCAGGGCCAGGATCTGGCCCCAACGTTTATGGGTCTTCTCCAGCACCGTGCGTGCCGCCTCACGCTTGTCGTCCAGGATAGCCTGGGCTTCCACGGAATCCTCGAAGCCCGGCCAGGCGCGTGCCTCGGCCATTTCCCCTTCGACATAGGCCAACAGGGCCCGAGCAATCCGCTGCTTGTTAGCTATGGACTGCTCAATATTGATGCGTTCGATGGCCCGCGAGTAGTCTGCCAGACGTTCCAGGGGAATGACCACGTCCTCGTTGATCTTGAAGGCATTGGTGTGGCGGGAGATGGCGGCGGTACGGGCTCGATCGAGCCAAAATCGACGGCGGGCCTCGGGACTGATAGCGATAAAGGCTTCACCTTCGCGAGCCTGGGTCAAGGCTACCACCCAATCGGCAGCATCGGCCACCAATTCCTCGTCATCGGCAACTAAATCGGCTAGCAACACCATTTTTGGTAAGTCGGTGCGGGCAGCCTTAGTGGAATAGTTCAGGGCTTGCAGATAACGCTCATCCAGGTGCTCGAGACCGGCAATCTGTACCTCGGGCAGGGTCTCGATATAATTTTTAATCTCCAGGATGGCCGGCACCGCCCGGGACAGATCATTGCCAAAGAACTCGAGGCACAGGGTGCGCGTATGGATTGGCATCCGGTGCAGTAAGAAACAGGCGGAGGTAATGAGCCCATCGCAACCCTCCTTTTGCACCCCCGGCAGGCCGGCAAGAAATTTATCGGTAACATCCTTACCCAAGCCTGCCTTGCGGAAGCTATTGCCAGGCAGACGCAAGACTTCGGGCTGGCACTTGAGCGTAGTTCCATCACCCTCAAAACGGGAGATGCGAAAGGTTACCTCGGTCTGGTCATGAATCTTACCCAAGCTATGACCGAGTCGCTCTACCTCCAGCCAGTCGGCATCTGGCGTTACCAGTCGCCAGGAGACCAGGTTGTCGAGGGTGGTCCCCCACAGTACCGCCTTCTTGCCTCCGGCGTTCATGGCAATGTTGCCTCCGATGGTGGAGGCATCCTGAGAAGTGGGATCGACGGCAAAGGTGAGACCAGCATCCTCCGCCACCTCGGCGACTCGACGCGTGACAGCTCCAGCACCACACCGAATGGTAGGGAAATCTCCCTCGAGACTCGGCAGGGACCGCCACTCCACGGCAGCAATGTGGTCCAACTTTTCAGTGTTTATCACGGCACACCAAGGATCCAGCGGAACGGCGGACCCGGTGTAGCCAGTACCACCACCTCGCGGAATCAAGTTCAAACCGCAAGCGAGGCAGGCACTGACAATGGGTGCGACCTCAGCCTCCGTGTCCGGGGTAATGACAACAAAGGGCATTTCCACACGCCAGTCAGTGGCATCTGTGGCGTGAGCTACTCGTGCTAATCCACTAAAATCCAGATTATCCTGACGAGTGATATCCGCAAGGGCACGCCGCAAGCCATCCCGCCGAGAACGCAATTCCAACAACCAGTTTCCAAAAACTTCTACAGCGTTTCTGGCGGATCCTAACAAGTACGCCGCCTGGCTATTGTTATTGAGCCGTTGTTCGAATTGGTCAAGTCGGTGGTGCAAGGCTGAGATCAAAAGACCCCGGCGTTGGTCATCCTCCAGCAGATCATCCTGCAAGTAGGGATTACGGGTCACTACCCACATGTCCCCTAGGACCTCGAAGAGCATGCGCGCCGAGCGCCCAGTTCGGCGTGCACCCCGTAACCCCTCGATTAAATCCCATTTCTCCTGACCTAAAAA
>CAZFZB010000230.1:0-2486 GCA_964523415.1 uncultured Chromatiaceae bacterium
CTTGACATCAATACCTTAAGACTGGCTTAAACGAACCCTCAATGCCCGGATTCCTTAGCGGTAGGCAGCAGCCTCTTTGGAGGGGACCTGCGCCAGGGGCTGCGTCCCTCCTCCTGCCTCTGGCGCTCTTCATCCCCGTCCAAGTAGGGGCGCTGGCATTACCTTTGGGATCCGCCAGGAGCACCATCGATTGGGAGGCCGATCCCGCCGTCCAGGCTCAGCAAGGATTCGGCACGGACCCTAAGCATGACCGCCCTTTTGCTCAGGAGCCCTTACCCCAGGGGCCCCCTGACTCCGGGGATCGGACCGACGGGACGCCGAGCACCCCGTCCCTAGAGCTGAATGGCTTGATCGAGGCTGGCTGGGGCCATCTCGTTCCCTTCTCGGGTTCGCCCAAGAGCGAATGGGGCATCAACACCCTGGAATTGATGCTCACCCTCAAGCCCCATCCCTGGATAACTGCCCAGGCGAGTCTGGACTACGAGGACAATGGCCGCGTGCCACCCTACCTCGATGTAGCCCACATCCTCGCTGGCCCCCCCAATGGTTCCTGGTTCCTCGACCTCGGCCAGTTGTACCTACCCTTTGGCCGCTATGACACCCACATGGTGTCCGACCCTCTGACCTTGAACCTCGGCGAAACCCGTGACATCACCGCAGCCCTGGGTTTCGAGTGGGAGGGCCTCTTCGGTGCCGCCTATAGCTTCAGCCATGCGGATCGGACCGGCGATACTGGAAAGTTGGATGAATGGGGTGCGGAACTGGGGTACGCCGGTAAGCCAGGGGGCTCAGTTCTCACATTGGCCTTGGGCTACAACAGCGATCTCGGCAACTCCAACACGCTACGGTATCTCGTCGCCCCAAGCGCGCAAATCGGTGGTATCGCCTTTAGCATCCTCCGTGAAACCGGACCCTGGACCTTCATCGGCGAGGTGGTGAGTGCCACCCGTCCCTTCGGGCCTGACGCGGGTGAGGCCCTGGCAGGTCAAAGCCCCTCAGCCTGGATGCTCGAGGTCGATTACGATTTTGAGTTTCTGGACAAGGGGGCGCAACTGGCCCTGGGTTACCAGGGCAGTTCTGAGGCCCTGGCGCTGGATCTGCCAAAGTCCCGAGGCCTGGTAACCTTCAATCTCGGTCTTTACCAAGGCACCACCCTGCAACTCGAATGGGCCCTGAATCAGGATTACGATGAATCCGCGGGCGGCACGGGCAAGACGGGAAACACCTTTGCCGCCCAGGTCACGGTCCGGTTCTGATAGAGCGTCCCATACGGACAAGCCCCCCAAAATCTCTAAACCCCCCATAAAAAAAATTATCGATGACAATTCGCAATTTTGTGCTTGGATACCACCTAAGAGGTATCCCTCAAGCACCTCGATTCCAAACCGAATAACAATAAGATTCTCCGATCCTGTAAAGGTAAGGCCCCTGACCCTGGAGATGCAGTATCGCCACTTCGGGGTTTGTTACCACCATGAGGAGCACGCGGCTAATGAAAAGCAAAGAGAAGCCAGACAACCCCTTATGGGGCCTGTTGCAGCGACTGAATGGCTGGAGGCTGGAGCGGCGCACGGCCCGTGCCTGTGAACAGGAGAGGGCCCTGTCCCTAGCCGAGGCTATCGAGGAGGTCGTTTCGGGCACGGAACCCAAGTTACGCGCCCTGGGTGGCTACGACCGGGAACTGGGGCCTGCCGTGGAACGTACCCTCGGCTACATCGCCGACCTGATCGATCGCTTACCGCCCCCTGTCGAGTTGAGTCGGGCTGCCTGGCAGCGCGATCCCCAGATCAATGCCTTTTTCGCCTGCGCCGCCGACCTACCCCCCTTCTTGGGGCGCGCCCGGGAACTTCAGGATTTTTTCAAACGTCAGCCCGGGGCCAACCAGGCTTTTGCCATCATGACCTCGACTCGTCAGGAAAAACAAGTGTTTGGCATCAGCCTCCAGGAAGGTCGGGTGTTGCGGGATGTCGCCCAAACCAGCATCGGCTTTGTCGAACCCCTCATCCTGGGTCCCTCGGCAACGGAGGGGGAGGTCCGCGAGGAGGCCAAGAGCTGCGCCCTTCACCTCTTCATCGATTTGGCGCGGGAGAAACTGACCAAAAACCAGGGCCACCGTGAGAGCCTGGAGCGTGAGCACCAAATACAGGAGGTTCGGTTACGCAGCTTGCGCTCCCAGGTCAAGGAAACGGAGGAAAACACCGAACTCCAGGCGAAGATCAAGGCTGTGGAACTGGCCTTGGCGGAGAATGCCCTGGCCCTGTCCGCGCTGGGCGGTGCCCGACCCCATTTGGAGGACAGGCTGGCACAGGTCCGGGACGCCTTCGCTAAACCCGAGGAACAGTTGCGCCTGGCGCCGGCCGCCCTGCGGGTAGACCGGCTGGGGATCAAGCAGGAAGCCGACACGGCATCACCCGCCAATGATCTGTCCCTGCTGGAATGTACCACCGCCTCCAGCCGCCGTGTCATCACCCTGATCCGGTGCCCCC
>CAZFZB010000231.1:0-2431 GCA_964523415.1 uncultured Chromatiaceae bacterium
GTTTGGCGGCAGCGAAGCGGGGGCGGAAGGCATCCAGGTCCGCGGCCAGGATCTCTAGGATATCGGTGTCAGCTTTGCGATAACTCAGGGCCCCAAGGTCGCTCATCGATAGCTCGTGCAGATCATCCACCAGTCTGCCCAGACGCAGGGTATCCCCATGGAGTGCCTCCAGAGTATTGGTGCTCAGCGGGCGAACGCCGTCTTGAGCGGCCTCGATCTCGGCGCGCAGCAATGCCAGGGGGGTACGCAGTTCATGGGAGATGTCGGCCATCCAGCGCCGTCTCGCCAATTCGTTGGCTTCGAGTGTTTGGGCCAAGGCGTTGAGGTCCCGGCCGAGGTGGCCAAGTTCATCATCCCCCTGACTGGTAGCGCGGGCGGCATAGTCGCCGGAGGCCAGGCGCCGAGTCGTGTCCTGAAAGCCCCGCACCGGCTTGGCCAGGCGATGGGCCAGGGGAAAGGCGAAGAGGCCCGAGAGCAGAACCATGGCGAGGGCCGTGAGTAGCAGGGCATGGCCCTGGCTTTCCTGGAAACGTAACTCACCGGATTCCGGCAGGAAGGGTCCAGGGATCAGGGCCAGTTCCCCGATGCGGTCATCTCCCAGGCGCAGGGGGAACCGAGGTGTCCCAGGAAGCAATGCCGCTTGGGCTTGGATGGGGGCGCCTTCGCTGTCCAATAGCATGAGGCGCATCTCAAGGGGCAGAGGTGGACCATCGGGCTGACGCGCCCGCTCTACCGTCGGGGTCGGTGGCCAAACGCCGGGCTCCTCGAACCGGTGCCGCATGAAGCGCGCCTGGAGGCGCCGGGGGCCGCCCCCCGGGGCCCAGTTGGGTGGTCCCCGGCCTGGGAGATCCTCCGGATGGTCGATACCCGTGAGGATGCTGATCCATTGGCCCTTGTCCGCGGCGATCTCCTGCCAACCGCCATCCCTCCGGTAGCGATCGATCAGGCGATCGGCAATTTGCTCCAGCCGTTCCTGTTGCCGGCTTTCGGCCAGTTCCAGGAGTCCGTTATTGAAGGACCAGGCCATGAAGGCGTGCATTCCCGCCACCGCCAGGGAACTGGCGGTCAGGAGAGTCAGAAAGAGTCTGGTGCGAATCGAAAAGGTCACGCCGGCGAGTATGACTGGAGAGGGTGCAGGAAGTATGGAAGTCGGAAATGAGGTTGGATGCGGGTGGTCAGGACCGGATCTGGGCCTCCAGCAAGGGGACATCCTGAGGGCTATTGATGTTGGCGAAGGCCAGGGGACAGTCGCTGAAGTCTGCCAGGGCCCGCCGATGCTGGGACTGCCAGGTGTCGAGGCGTCGTTCCCCGGCAGCCAGATAGCGTTGCAGGCTGGGGGCGAGCGCCACGGATAGCAGGGCGTGGGTTGGATGTAACCTTTCGGCATCCCTGGCGATGGCCACCTCGGCGTTAGCTTGGGTCAAGGTCCTGGCCAGGCGCTGGGCCAGATCGGTGGGCGGGAAGGGTCCATCACAGGGGAGGGTCAGTATCCAAGGGGTCTCGACCATTGCCATGGCGCTAGCGATACCCGCGAGGGGGCCTTGAAAATCCGGTGTCCGATCTGCGATCACGGGGTAGCCCAAGGCGGCGTAGGTATCGGTATTACGGTTGGCATTGATCAAGAGGTTTCCCACTTGGGTCCTCAGGGCCGCGATGACCCAGGCCACCAGGGACCGACCACCGAAGCTAATCAAGCCCTTGTCCTGGCCACCCATCCGTCGCGCCTTGCCGCCGGCCAAGATAACGCCGGTGATGTTGTTACGGGTTGGTTCAGACATGGACGGTGGTATGGCCAGTTCCCAAGGTGCTCCCGGCGGCGGGTGGCTGTGCCGAGCGGTCGGGCCAAGCCTTGGGTGGGGGACGTGACATGGGAAGTTTAGGGTCTGGTTGTCTTTTCGATCGATTAGTTTAACTTCATCCTGGCTATACGCGAACGCATCGTCCACCTGAAATGAAGGTAATTGCATGGCAATTGGGTTTCGCAAGGTGAACCTGGATCGGAGCCAGCCACCCGAGAGGGGTGCCAGGCATGGTCGCCTGTGGTTTACGCTGATAGTAATAGCTGTCCTGGGGGTCCTGGTAGTTGCGGCGATGCGCGGTTGTCAATCAGAGGGCGAGGGCGTGGGAGGCAAAGGGGCGATGGGGCCGGATGCGGATGGAGTTCAAAGGCCTCCATTGCAGGGGAGGCGGGGCGCCCATGTTTCAGCCCCCCTCGGCGCTCTGGCCCCGACCCTTCCCAAGGCTGCAGGCTTTGCGGAATCGGGTGTGGCCGCGGCGGCGCGGGAGGAAAGGGTCCTGATTTCCCGGCTGCGCCATCAGGGCGCGATTCCCGAGGGGGTCGAGCATCTGGCCCGTCAGGAGCTGTTGCTTGATCCAGAACTGCTGTCTCACGTCGCCGACGCATCCAACTGGATGCCTGAATTGATGAAGG
>CAZFZB010000232.1:0-2411 GCA_964523415.1 uncultured Chromatiaceae bacterium
GAGATCCATCTGTGGGGCTTCGTCGATAGCGGCAACCTGTACGGAGACGAGGATACAAGGCGCGTCCTTGGCGACTGGTGGAGCGGTGAAGGGCCGAGCGCCGGTATCTGACGATTTGACCTGAAGGCCGAGGCGGATGACCCGGTGGGGCGCTCCTTTGCGGTCTTCGTCCCCAAGGATGCTGGCCGTGAGAAGTGCCTCGCGCGCCTCGTCGCCGACGCACGGACGGGGAAAGCCACCCAGGTCTTCGTAACAGGTAGACTCTTCACCTTCCCTGCGCCCACACAAGCCCGGGGGCTGACCGGCCTCTACCTGGAGATGGCTTCATCCCGGGACATCCGTTTCGATCCGTGGGAGGGGGATGAGAAACAGGAGGCATCCCACTTACCGCCCCCCGAGTGGAAGTCATCCCGGGTCCGCCGATGACGCGTCTCTTGCCTCGCCCGACCCGAACAGACGGTAGCCCTGCTTGCCCGCTCGCTTCGCCTGGTACATCGCCCGGTCGGAGGCATGCAGCACTCAAGGAGAACGGGCGCGAGCCCAGCAGCCCGTCATGCATGTGGGTCCAGCGCGGTAGACCACCGGGTCGGGCGGTGATCCCCTTCCACTAGGATCCATCACGGGGACAACAAACCGCCACCGACTTGCTGGAAGGCTACCGCGGCTACCTGCAGTGCGACGACTTGGATGTCTATGGCGCCATCGCCGCCAAGTCCCCCGAAATCCGACTCATCGGCTGCTTCGCCCATGCCCGGCGAACATTCCACGAAGCCCACAGAGGCCAGGGCAAGAACCAAAAACCCGACACGGCCAAGCAGGCGCTCGACCGCATCGACCGGCTTTATGGGGTGGAGAAGTCACTCAAGGGCATCGACCCCGAGACCCGCCATGTCCAGCGCCAAATCTCAAGGCCAGGCCTATCCTCGATGCGCTCCACGCCTGGCTTGTGCAGGCGCTGCCCGAGGTCCCGCCGAGCACCCTCACCGGCAAGGCGCTTACCTACCTCGACCACCAATGGCCCCAGCTCATCGGCTACCTCGATGACGGGCGCCTCGCGATCGAACATAACGCCTGCGAGCGTCATCAAAGGCCGCTGGCAATCTAGCAGATAGCGGAGGCGCTAAGTAATGCTCGCAAAGTTTTGTCCTTCGCCAGTTGGCCGCAATCGTTAGGGTGCGGAGGTCGGGCTGCTATCCGAGGCACCGCGCTCCTCAAGCAACACTTCGTTCATCATGCTGGGCGCGGCGGCCAAGGTTCCGGTGGGTTTGAATACGAAGGTCGTCCGGCCAATGATAAGGGGGGAGGAGGCCGTATTCCATGCCCCCTGGACAAAGACATTGACACCGTCCTCTGCAGTAAGGGTAACTGGGGCGGGAAGTTTGTAATACAGGCAGGCCGAATCTGAACGATCAGTACCGTCTGAGAATTGCAGGGTGCGCGGCCCTGCCGAATTGGTGTGGGTATAGGTGTTGATCTCGATGTATGAAAAGACGGCGCTCGCGGAGGCGGTATAGCAAAACTCTACCCCAAGGAATTGCAAGCTACGGCCATATAACACCGTAGGGATAGAAGGCTGCAACGAAATAAAACTTCCCCCTGTCGTGGCCTTTTTGACATAACTGACATTTGAATAGTTTTCAAAGATGAGGTTGTCCGAGCTGAAAAATGGCCGCCAGTTCCCAAATCCCTCGCTGATCAGGATCAAGCCCTGGCTTGGGGGGATCTGGGACACCTTCTGCAGCCAGACCGCCGACTGCGCCCGGGTCGTCATATCATTAGGCTTGAAAAGAGTCCCCCCCACCAAACGGTTCTGTTTCATCCAGCAGATCGCCTGTTCAGCCCAATGCCCATTGGTATCGGTGAAACAGCCAGTCGCGGTGTAGGCAATTCCTACCCAGAAGCCAACCGGTACCAGGGCAAGCAGGCCCCCCGCCAAGATCATGTTTTTTCCTTTCATTGATAACTCCTCCCAGGGAATAGAGGTGCCTTGGCACGTGAATCAGTTATATATGATTGTAATTATTAGATTAAATCTAGATGCGGTTCTGAAGCTGGGGAGCACCTCGGGTATCCCGACGGACTCCTGCCGGCACCCTCCAGGGCCTGGTACTCCAAAGCCTCCTAGGCACGGAATTAAGGGCAACTTCTATAAGTGGCTCCTTTTTCGGTAGGCTATGTCTGCGTTAGCTGTTGGCTTTGCCCGTAAGCGCGTGGCTTACCCGCGCTCAACCGGCTTCGGCGTTGTAGCGCCGGCAAGCCGGGCGCCCATGACCGTTTCGCGCGGAGCCGTGATTAACCCCCAGAAATACACCCGGGTCTACAAAGTCAATCAGGGTGATTTAGAGCCGAAACTGCAGACCCCGGGCCAGTCGCTAGAAACCAACCATTTGCGCATGCAGTCCCTGGTCACG
>CAZFZB010000233.1:0-2337 GCA_964523415.1 uncultured Chromatiaceae bacterium
GACCAGGTCACCTTTAAAGGCGATCGCTTGACCCTCAATTTTCAGGACATCGAGGTTCGGGCCGTTCTGCAGCTCCTGGCGGACTTCACCGGGTTCAATCTGGTTGCCAGCGATTCCGTCAAGGGCAACGTCACCCTGCGCCTCAAGAACGTACCCTGGGATCAGGCCCTGGATATCATCCTCAAGGCCAAGGGTTTGACCATGCGCCAGAAGGGTAATGTCATCATGATCGGCCCCACCGAGGAGGTCATGGCCCGCGAGGAGCAGGAGTTGGCGGCGACGCAAAAGATCGAGGAATTGGTCCCCCTGCGGACCGAGCATATCCAGATCAACTACGCTAAGGCCGCCGACATCGCCAAGTTGCTCCAGACTCAGACTCAGCAGGTCGCCAAGTTCACGGGTGGCCGCCAGCAGGGTAAGGCCCAGCTTCAGGAAGACGAGACCCAGACCCGGGGGCTGCTCTCCAGTCGGGGCAGTGTCACCGCCGACGAGCGCACCAATACCCTCCTGGTCCAGGATACGGCAGAGAAACTCGAGCAGATCCGCCTGCTCGTCGCCCGCCTGGATGTGCCCATGCGCCAGGTCATGATCGATTCGCGCGTTGTCATTGCCTCTGATAATTTCGCCCGGGAACTGGGGGTGCGGTTTGGCGCCAATCGTCTTCAGGTCAATGATAATACTGGAAACTTTAACGAAATTTATGGCGGGCGTCCGGGTACATTATCAGGTGACAATTATTGGGGCACCACCGTTGATAATACCGTGCCGCTGATGGTCGATCTTCCTGCCGCGAACCCGAACAGCGCGATCAATTTTCTCGTCGGCAAGATCGGCAGTTATCTGCTGCAACTCGAACTCACGGCCATGCAGCAGGAGGGGCGCGGGGAAATCATCTCGAATCCCCGTGTCATAACCTCCGATCAGCAGAAGGCGGAGATCGAGGTGGGCCAGCAGGTCCCGGTCGTAACCCCCGGCACCCAGAACCAACCACCCACCGTGTCATACCAGGATGCCACCTTGAAGCTCTCTGTGACCCCCCACATCACCCCCGACGGTCGCATCCTCATGGCCTTGAGGGTGACCAAGAACGAGGCCGATGAGGCCTTGAAGGTCGATGGCAATCCCTACATCAACAAAAGGGCCGTCGAAACCAACGTCCTGGTCGATAATGGCGAGACGGTAGTTCTTGGCGGCGTTTTCGAGCGAAACCGGTTCACGAGCAAAGAGCAGGTGCCTTGGCTGGGCAATCTGCCGATCCTTGGCAATCTCTTCAAGAATGATTCACGCAAGGAGACCAACAATGAATTGCTCATCTTCGTGACCCCCAGAATTCTCCAGCCGGAGTTGAAACCGCGCTGAAGCCGGGCTGTCGATTATCCTTGTCCCTATTCGCGCCGTCCTAACCCGAACAAGCATGCGTCCATGAAGCGGTTAAACAACATCTTTCTCATCGGTCCCATGGGGGCCGGCAAATCCACCATCGGCCGTCAGCTCGCCGAGGCCCTGTCATTCCGGTTCGAGGACAGCGATCACGAGATCCAACGCCGCACCGGGGTGGACATCTCCACCATCTTCGAATACGAGGGCGAGGAGGGCTTTCGCAACCGCGAGCAACAGGTTATCGCCGACCTGACCAACCAGGAGGGCATCGTCCTTGCTACCGGTGGGGGCGCCATCCTGCGGGAGGCCAGCCGCCAGCACCTGGCGGCGCGCGGGGTGGTGATTTATCTCCATTGCAGCCCCGAGCAGCAATTTTCCCGCACCAACCGGGATCGCAACCGGCCCCTGCTACAGACGGAGGATCCGCTCGAACGGTTGCGCCAGCTTATGGACGAGCGCGAACCCCTCTACCGTCAGGTCGCCGATCTGGTCGTCTCCACCGAAAAGCGCGGCACCGCCTCCGTCGTCAAGGAGATCCGCCGCCGGCTCGAGACGGACTTGGCTTGATCATCACCCCCGACCCCGCGCACCCATGACCCGAAGCCTCCAGGTCGCCCTGGGCGACCGCGCCTATCCCATTTACATCGGCCAAGGATTGCTGGACGATCCCGGTTGGTATCAGCCCCATATTCGTGGCCGCCAGGTCTTGATCGTCACCAATGAGACGGTCGCCCCCCTCTACCTAGCCCAGGTCACCCAGGCCCTGACCGGCTATCAGGTGGCGCGGGTCATACTCCCGGATGGCGAGCAATACAAAACCCTGGAGGTCTGGAACCTCATCTTCGACGGCCTCCTGAGCCATCGCTTTGGCCGGGACTGCACTCTCATCGCCCTGGGCGGCGGCGTTGTGGGTGATATGGCGGGCTTTGCCGCCGCCTGCTACCAGCGGGGTGTGGC
>CAZFZB010000234.1:0-2312 GCA_964523415.1 uncultured Chromatiaceae bacterium
GGCCAGTACAGCATGCGCATCTGGCTCGATCCAAACGCCTTGGCGGCGCGCAATCTGACCCCGTCCAAGGTCGTCGATGCCATTCGCGGCCAGAACCAGCAAGTCGCAGCCGGGCAGGTGGGGGCCCCCCCGGCCCCCTCGGGGCAGGACTTCCAGATCACGGTCAACGTGCCAGGACGGCTCTCCGACGCCACGGCCTTTGGCGACATCATCGTGAAATCGGAGCCAGGGAGCGGCACCAGCACACCCGTCACCCGGGTGCGGGACGTGGCGCGCATCGAGTTGGGTGCTCAGACCTATAGTCAGTTCTTCCGGCTGGATACAAAACAGGCGGCCGGAATCGGGATCTTCCAGTCTCCCGGGGCCAACGCCCTCGCGGTTGCCAAGGAGGTGAGCGACAAGATGGAGGAACTGTCGAAACGCTTTCCACCGGGGCTCACCTTCGGCATCCCCTTCGACACCACTCTGTTCGTGAAGGCCTCGATCCAGGAGGTCTACAAGACCCTGTTCGAGGCAGGCATCCTGGTACTCATCGTAATCATGGTCTTCGTCCAGGACTGGCGCGCCATGCTGGTGCCGGCGACCACGGTCCCGGTCACCATCATCGGCGCCTTTGCCGCCATGGCGGCCATGGGCTTTACGGTCAATCTCCTCACCCTATTCGCCATTGTGCTGGCCATTGGCATCGTAGTGGACGACGCCATTGTGATTGTCGAGGGTAGCGCCCACCACATCGAACAAGGCCAGCCGCCAAAGGCTGCCGCCATCTCCGCCATGGGCGAGCTGATCGGCCCCATCCTGGGGATCACGCTGGTGTTAATGTCGGTGTTCCTGCCGGCGGCCTTTTTGCCTGGGATCACGGGCCAGATGTACCGCCAGTTCGCCCTGGTCATTGCCGCGACGGCGATCATCAGCGCCATCAACGCCCTCACCCTCAAGCCCACCCAATGCGCCCTGTGGATGCGCCCTGTGCAGGCCCAAAAGGGTGCCTTCTACCGTGGATTCAACGCCGTCTACGCGCGGGTCGAGCACGGCTACACGCGCTTGATCGGCAGCATGGTGCGCCGCAGCGTCCTGATGACCCTGATCGCCCTGACCCTGGCCGGGCTTTCGGTCTGGGGCCTGGCCCGGCTACCGACCTCCTTCATCCCCATCGAGGATCAAGGCTATGTCATGGTCAACGTCAAACTCCCGGCTGGGGCCTCGCTGGAGCGCACCCATGCGGCGATGGTGCAGGTGGAAGAGGCAGTCCTGAAGGTGCCGGGGGTGGAGCACGCCATCTCCATCGGCGGTATCTCGGTGCTGGATAACTCGGCCACCCTGGCCAATGCCGGCGTGACCTACGTGGTGCTCAAGCCCTGGGACGTGCGCGGGACCAAGGAGGGCCTGCGCCCCTTGCTGGAGAACATTCAGAGCGCGGTATCGAACATCACCGACGCGGTCGCCTCCCTGGTGGTTCCGCCGCCCATCCAGGGTATCGGCAACTCCAGCGGTTTTCAGATGCAGGTGGAACTGCGCGATAACAGCAAGGACTACCTCAAGTTACAGCGTGTCGCCGATGTCATCACCGCGGACGCGGCGACCCAGTCCGGCATCCTGCGTGTCCTGACGACCTTCAGCGCGGGCGTGCCCCAGATCCTGGTCGAGGTGGATCGGGTAAAGGCACGCCAGCTCGGCGTCGACGTCAACGATGTCTTCAGCACCCTGCAGGGTTACCTCGGCTCCACCTACGTCAACCAGTTCAACAAGTTTGGTCGTACCTTCCAGGTTTATGTCCAGGCGGAGAACCAATACCGCCTGCAGCCGGAGGACGTAGGGCGCTTCTATGTGCATAACGCCAGCGGGGGGATGGTTCCCATCAGCACCCTCGCCACCGTCAAGTACGTGCCGGGGCCATCGCTCATCAGTCTCTACAACCTGAACCCCAGTGCGGCGGTCATCGGCGCGCCCAGCTTCTCCTTCAGCTCAGGCCAGGCCTTGTCGCTGCTAGAGCAGATCGCCGACCAGAAGCTGCCACCTGGTATGGGGTATCAATGGACCGGTATGTCATACCAGGAGAAGCTGGTCGGCAGCCAGTCGTACTTCATCTTCGTGCTGGCGCTGGTCCTGGTCTACCTGGTACTCGCCGGTCAGTACGAGAACTGGCTGACGCCCTTTGCGGTGATCTTCGCAGTGCCCCTGGCCCTGCTGGGCACGGTCGGCGTACTGTCGGCACTGCAGGTGCCGAACAACATCTACGTGCAGATCGGCATCGTGCTGCTGATCGCCCTCTCCAGTAAGAACGCGATTCTGATCGTCGAGTACGCCCGCGA
>CAZFZB010000235.1:0-2286 GCA_964523415.1 uncultured Chromatiaceae bacterium
CGCCGCCGATCCGGTGGCCTTTTACGATCAGGTGATCATGGCCTACAAGGGCCAGGTCGAGCAGTGGTATGTGGAACACCATACGGCCAGGAACTATTTCTTGATCATCATCGCCACCATCTGGATCATCCTCTTCCCCAAGAGCCAGATCGCCTGGCGGTGGTTCCCGGGTCTGCCCAAACCCCCGGCTGAGCTGGCGCGTTATTTTTAGCCCAAGCCCATGACCCCCTGGTTTCAGCGCGCCCGCTCGCGGTTGCTGGTGTTTGTGCATGACCTGCTGATGATCCCGGTTGCCTGGGGGCTGACCTACTGGGTGCGCTTCAATCTGGCCTATATCCCGCCGGAGTTCATCGACGCCGCGGAGACCATCCTGCCCCTGGTCATGTTGGTCATGGGGGCCTCCTTCTGGGCCTTTGGCCTCTATCGCAGCGTCTGGCGCTTTGCCTCTCTGACCGATCTGGTACGCATCGGTCAGGCGGTGGTGACCGGGACCACCCTGCTGCTATTTTTGCTTTTCGTCTTCAACCGCATGGCCTATGTGCCCCGGTCCTTGCCGTTACTGTTCGTGATCTTTCAAATCCTGCTGCTGGCGGGGCCGCGGCTCTTCTATCGCTGGCGGAAGGACCGGCACCTGGATTTCGGCGGGGGTCAGCGCGTCCTGATCGTCGGTGCCGGTCGTGCCGGGGAGATGCTGGTGCGGGATCTGCTGCGGGATCGCCATGCCGGCTACTTCCCCGTGGCCTTTGTCGATGATCTGCCGCGCCGCCAGGGGGGCGTGGTCCATGGCGTGCCCATCCGCGGCGTCTGCCAGGATATCCCCAAACTGGTCGAGGTCTTCGGCATTGACCTGATCCTGCTGGCCACCCCCAGCGCCACCGCCCGGGAGATGCAGCGTCTGGTCGGCTATTGCGAGGCGGCGGGCAAACCCTTCCGCACCGTTCCTCAGGTCCAGGAGCTCATGGCGGGCCAGGTGGCGGTCAAGCAATTGCGCCCGGTGTCCCTGGAGGACCTGCTGGGACGGGACCCGGTGACCCTGGATTGGGAGGGTATCAGGGCCGGGCTCCAGGATCAGGTGGTATTGGTCAGCGGGGCAGGGGGATCCATTGGCTCCGAGTTATGCCGCCAGTTACGGCGCCTGCGACCCGCCCGGCTGGTGCTGGTGGATCATGCCGAGTTCAACCTCTACCAGATCGAGATGGAATTGCTGGAGGGTCCCGATCCGCCGCCCCTGACGCGGCACCTGGTGGATGTCACCAACACCGGGGCGGTCGAGGCCCTGTTTCGGCAGACCCGTCCGGCGGTCGTCTTCCATGCCGCGGCCTACAAGCATGTGCCCCTGCTGGAGGATCAGGTCGCCGCGGCCCTGGGCAACAATGTGCTGGGCACCCAGGTGATGCTGGCGGCGGCGGATCGCTGGCAGTGCGCGCGCTTTGTGCTGATCTCGACCGACAAGGCCGTTAACCCCTCCAACATCATGGGGGCCAGCAAGCGCTTCGCCGAGTTGCTATGCCAGGACCTGAATCGCCAGTCCCACTGCCGCTACATGACGGTGCGCTTTGGCAATGTGCTGGGTTCCGCCGGCAGCGTGGTGCCGCGCTTTCAGCAGCAGATCGAACGCGGTGGCCCGGTGACGGTCACCCATCCGGACATCGAACGCTTCTTTATGACCATTCCCGAGGCCTGCCAGTTGATCATGCAGGCGGCGGTCATCGGCCAGGGCGGTGAGACCTTCGTGCTGGACATGGGCGAGCCGATCAAAATCCGCTATCTGGCGGAGCAGATGATCCGGTTGGCGGGGCGGGAGCCGGGGCGGGACATCAAGATCGCCTACACCGGCCTACGACCGGGGGAAAAGCTCTACGAGGAGCTGTTCTACGACAATGAGGACTATGCCGCCACGTCCCATGCCAAGATCCGCGTGGCGCGCCAACCGGGCGCGATCGAGTCCCGCCAGTTGCAGGATGCCCTCGCGCAGTTGCGTGCCGCATTGGACCTGGGTGATGAGGCATCCCTGCGGGCAATGCTAGGTGAGGTGATTAACGCGAGCCCTCGATGACCCCCCTATGCCAGGATAGATGTCGTGGTCGGGGGTGATTTCATCGATTGGCTCGGGCGCTTGTGAGATGTGATTCAGGTAAAACCGGAGAGCACTATGGGTCATATCTTTGCCGATATTCAACTGACCAATCCGCGTAAACCCGATCTAAAGGCCATGTCAGTCCAGGCCTTGGCTGACACGGGTGCCTTGATGTTGTGTCTGCCCGAACCTATCGCGATCCAACTCGA
>CAZFZB010000236.1:0-2286 GCA_964523415.1 uncultured Chromatiaceae bacterium
GATAAGGAGACCCAATTGAGCGTCAAGCGCTTGCTGACCCTGCTCGAGCCTGCCCTCATCATCGGTCTGGGCGTTGTCGTCGCGGGCATCATTATCTCCATCATAGTGCCGATCTTGGGGGCCAATGAGTTGGTGATGTAGTAAAAGAGGGCCCGTCCCTAAGGTCGGATGGTCGTGGGTGTCCAGGTGGGTTTGGGTTAAAATGCATGTCATACCCTAAGCTCCTCGATTCTAAATACTGCTGCAAGGTTCCCAATGATGGAAAATCCAAGCTGTGAAACAGGTTTTACTAGGCCCCAGGAAAATGCCATGCGGTCCCGGTCGCGCCGGCGGGGCTTTACCTAGGTCGAACTCCTGGTCGTTCTCGCCATTCTGGGTTTGCTGGTCGGTCTGGTTGGCCCTCAGGTGATGAAGGCCTTTGGCGGTTCCAAGACCAAGACGGCTCGTATCCAGATCGAGGATCTTTCGGCGACCCTGGATATCTATCGGCTCGAGTTGGGTCGCTACCCCACCACCAACGACGGGCTGCAGGCCCTGGTGGAAAATACGGCGGGTGCCGCCAACTGGAATGGTCCCTATCTGAAGAAAAATCAAGTGCCTAAGGACCCCTGGGGCTTTGATTACCAGTACCGCTCTCCGGGTGAACATGGCAGCTTCGACATCTGGTCCCTGGGCGCCGACAACCGTGAGGGTGGGGAGGGTGAGAACCAGGACATCCTCGGCTGGGAATAATCCAGGCTTTGCGTAGGGCCTTGTCCCGGCCATGAGCCTGGCCAAGTTAACCCAGGCGATGCCGCGACTTAGCTGTGGCTTTACGTTGCTGGAGCTGGTGGTGGTATTGGCCTTGGCGACGATGCTCATCGCCCTGGTTCCGCCACTCATCTCCGCCGCCATCCCCGGCGTTGAACTGAAATCCTCCGCCCGCCGGGTGGCCGCCGGGCTACGCCTGGCGCGTGAAGAGGCCATTCGCACCGGGCGGGATGTCGCCTTCAGGCTCGATCTGGAGGAGCGCAGCTATGAAGTCGAGGGGCCCTTCCGTCGCGTCTTCCTGCCGAAAGGCCTGGACCTTAAGCTGGTGGTGGCCGAATCCGAGATGGAGAATGACCAGACGGGCGCCATTCGCTTCTTTGCCGATGGCGGTTCCACCGGTGGGCGCGTCATCCTGGCCCGCGACGGCGCCGGCTGGCAGGTTGGAACCCAATGGCTGACAGGGCGGGTTCAGGTAGCGCCTTGGGAAGGACCATGAAGGGAAATGATGCCAGGATCAGGGGGGTATGCGTGGCATGGGCGCGCCGGCTTGCCTCATGAAACCTGGTGTGAACCAGCGCGGCTTCTCCTTACTGGAGGTACTGGTCGCTTTTACCATCCTCGCCATCACCCTGGGCGTCTTGACGCAAGTCTTCTCGCGGGCCCTCAACACCGCTGCCCTGAGCGGCAGCTATGGTCGGGCCACCGCCCTGGCGGAGGCGGGTATTGGACTTGTGGGTCTGGATATCCCCCTGGAACCGGGGTCCCGGGCCGGGGAGACGGAGGATGGGTTGCAATGGCAAGTCCAGGTGTCCGAACTGCCCGTGGGGGATCTTCTTCCGGGAGAGCCCCCTCTGCCGGCCTATCTCATCACCTCCGAGGTGGCCTGGGAGACGGCGCGGGGGACCCGACGGGTGTCCCTCTCCACGCTACGCTTGGGGGAGGCCCTCCCTGAAAGCTAGGAGCCTTGCCCCGGGAATGGCGGGCGGTTTTACCCTGGTGGAACTGCTGATCGCCTTTGTCCTGGTGGCCCTGATCAGTATTCTGCTGTTTTCGGGCTTGAGGTTGGGCATACGTTCCTGGGAAGGTGTCGAGACCTCGGCCGAATTCAATGCCGAATTACGCCTTGCCCGTGACTTCCTGGTACGGGTCTTGAGCCAATCGCGGCCTATTACGCTCACCCTGGATGCGGAGCCCCATCTGCTCTTTACCGGGAATGGTCAGAACCTGGAATTCGTCTCGCCCCTGTCCGAACAAGTGGGAATCCCAGGACTCTATATCTTGCGCTTGGGGCTAGAGGCAACGGGAGAGAGGGGCTCGCTGGTGCTAACCCGCTGGCTACTCAACCCCGACGTTCTGAAGGGAACGAATGAAATCCCGGAATGGCAACCTCTGGGTGGCCAGGTGGCATCATCGGGTGTCCTAGAGGACCAGGATGTCGCGGCCGGCGCCTTCGGCACCAGTATCCTGCTGGATAATGTCGAAGAGTTCGAAATCGCCTATTTCGGCTTTCCCGAGGGCGAGGATCCCGCCGTGACG
>CAZFZB010000237.1:0-2271 GCA_964523415.1 uncultured Chromatiaceae bacterium
AAGGCGGAGACCAGCATCAGCAGGGTCGATTCGGGTAGATGGAAGTTGGTGATCATGGCCTCCACGACCTGAAAGCGATAACCAGGCCGGATGAAAAGCCGGGTCTCACCGCGAAATGGGGCGAGGGTGCCTTGAGCCGCAGCGGTCTCCAAACTGCGCACACTGGTGGTACCCACCGCCACGACCCGGCCCCCGCGAGCACGGGTCCCTTCCACCTGGGCACACACTTGCTCGTCCACCTCCAGCCATTCCGCGTGCATGGGATGTTCATCAAGGTTTTCCACCCGCACAGGCTGGAAGGTGCCGGCGCCGACGTGCAGGGTGACGTGGGCGGAGGCGATCCCCTGGGCCTCCAACTTCGCCAGCATTTCCGCGTCGAAGTGGAGTCCGGCAGTGGGCGCCGCCACTGCCCCCAACCGCCGGGCATAGAGGGTCTGGTAACGCTCCTGATCCGCTGCCTCGTCGGGGCGTTGGATGTAGGGGGGTAGGGGCATATGGCCATGCCGCTCCATGAGTTCGGGAAAGTCCCTGTCCAGGGAGCGCAGATGGAAGAGTTCTCCCTCCCGACCCAGGCACTCCAGGCTGTTGCCGGACTCCAGCACCAATCGTCCTCCGGGCTTGGGCGACTTGCTGGCACGGACATGGGCCAGAACCTGGTCGGGCCCCAGCAGGCGCTCCACGAGGATCTCCAGCCGACCCCCGCTTTCCTTATGGCCGAAGAGGCGGGCAAGCATGACGCGGGTATCATTGAATACCAGCAGGTCACCCGGTCTCAGCAACCCTGGGAGCGCGGCGAACAGGCGGTCCTCCACCTGGCCACTCGGGCCATCCAGACACAGGAGCCGGCTGGCCCCGCGGCTCTCCAGGGGTCGCTGGGCGATGAGTTCCGGTGGCAGATCAAAGTGAAAGTCCGAACGTTTCATGGCCTGGATGATACCGGAAACGGGAGCCGCAAGGGTCGTGGCCCCCTCGCCCGATAGGGCAAACCCAAGCCTTATTGCTTGCCAGGGCCCCAGCAGAGGGCCTTTGCCCTGCCAGCGGGAAAGGCTATACTAACCCCCAGCCTGAAGAGGCGATGCCGGGGTGGCGAAACTGGTAGACGCATCAGACTCAAAATCTGACGGTAGTAATACCGTGCCGGTTCAAATCCGGCCCTCGGTACCAAAAAGACAAGGGCTTAGCAGCGACGCTAAGCCCTTTTTCATTGCGGGGATGGCTCCAGGACGCAATGCCATCAGGATGTTTCAGTGCCAACTCCGAACTCGGACTAAGGGCCCCAGTGCCTCCCTCATGGATACCAACGGGACATTTGTCCACGGCGGTCAAGGTGTTGACCCCCGTGGGAACCATTGAAGGATCATCGGCAAAGCGGGGAACAGGATGTTTCCAACCAAAATTTAGCGGACAAGCACCTGGAGTTGAAGGGTTCCAGGTCGATCAGCCCACGTTCGCTGACTCTTGATCCAGACATAGCATGACCTTGCCGTTGCGGTATCCCTCTTGGGCCCGGGTCACGGCGGCGGTCACCTGCGCCAGGGGGTAATTCGCATCGATAGCTTGATGTAATGACCCTTTCGCCACCCACCCGGCCAACTGGTCGTAAAGCTGCTCGATGTCCTTCCGCGGTTGCTGTTGCATCCAGGCCGTGATCCACAAGCCCTTCAATTCCAGCCCCTTGAAGATCAAGTGGCGGTTGGGGACCTTCAGGCTCTGTTTGCTCATAGCCCCGTAGGTCACCAGGGTACCGCCGGCACCCAGCACATCCATCAAGCGGTTGGCACTCTCGCCACCCACCGCATTCAAACCAAGCAGGGGCCTAGCGGTGCCCAACGCCTCCAGGACCCGCTGGATCGCCTGAGGATCCTCCTCACCCAGGATCACATCCGCGCCTAGGTTCCTGAGTTCCTCCCCCCACCAGTCCGCTCTGCGGACCAAATTGATGGTTTTGAATCCCAGCAGCCGAGCCATCTGAATGACACAGCGACCAACACCGGAGTTGGCCGCATTCTGAATCAACCAATCACCGCCCTGCAGTTCCCGAAAACCGGTTAGTAGCCGATAGGCGGTCGGGGGATTGATCTTCAGCATTGCCGCTTGGGCGGGGTCAAGGGGAACCTTTAACTTCAGGAACGAATCGGCCGAGGCGGTCAGGTATCTGGCCCAGGTACCGATGCCTTGCAACAGGATCACCTGATCGCCAGGCCGGAAGGCGGGGGCACGCGTTACCTCGACGACACCACAGCCCTCCATGCCGACGGGGGAGTCAGGCAA
>CAZFZB010000238.1:0-2249 GCA_964523415.1 uncultured Chromatiaceae bacterium
TCGGGTCGGTCAGGATCGTGACGAACGGAATCCCGTGCAGGCCGAGCTGGGCGAGCGCCGCGCTCGTCTTGGCCATCTGCATGAGGGAGTAGACCCCTTCCTGCATCCGCGCCCCACCTGACGCGCAGACCAGCACGAGCGGGAGCTTCTTCTCGAGCGAGCGGCGCGCCAGCCGGGCGATCTTCTCGCCCACGACCGACCCCATTGATCCGCCCATGAACGCGAAGTTCATGACCCCGAGATGGAACGCCAGTCCGTCCAACCTGCCGAGGCCGGTGTAGATGGCATCGGCGTTGCCCGCCTTGGCCAGCGCCTTGGCGAGCCGGTCGGGATAGTGCTCGAACTGGAGCGGGTCCTGGGAGCGGAGGTTGTCCCAGAGTTCACGCCACGACCCCTCGTCGGTGAGGAGCTCGATGTACTCCTCCGCGGACATCCGGCGGTGCTTGCCGCACTCGGGGCAGACGTTGAGGGCACGCTCGAACTTGTCCCGGATGTCCATGTGACCGCAGGCGTCACACTTTTCCCAGGCGTCGGCAGGGACCTCGCGACGTTCCCGGACCGGTGTGCGCGGCTTGCGCTCTTTCTTGAACCAGGCCATTACACCCCTAGTGGGGTTGGGGAGGCTCCGGGGGTGGAGAAGGGGGCTGTCATGGAGGGTACCAATTTGCGTGGTTTGGCTGCCGTGCGCCAGACCGGCAAGCCTAAGCCATTGCTACACATCAGCATAACCCGACAGGCGGGCGTCCCAGGCGGCCCGCAGGACCAGCCCGACCGACATGCAGCAGACCAGGAAGAAGGAACCCCCGTACGAGAAGAAGGGCAGTGGGATGCCGGTGATCGGCATCAGGTTGACCGTCATGCCGACGTTTTCGAAGACGTGCGTGAAGAAGAGGGCGAGGATCCCGAACACCACCAGGCTCGCGAAGGGGTCGGTGGCCCGGCGGGCGATCCGCAGCAGTACCAGGAAGAGCAGCAGGAAGAGGATCAGCGCCAGCAGGACCCCGACGAATCCTAGTTCCTCACCCACCACCGAGAAAATGAAGTCGGTGTGCTGCGCGGGGAGGAAGGCGAGCCGCTTCTGCGGTCCGTCGGTGAAGCCGTTGCCGAACCAGCCTCCTGAACCGATGGCCACCCGGGACTGGATGGCATGGTAGCCCGCCGCGCGCGGATCGATCTCCGGGTTGAGGAAGGTGAGCAGCCGGTTCTGCTGGTACGGCGCCAGGCGCTGCCAGAGCGGGATGGCCAGGGCGCCCATGACCGAGTTGACCACGTACAGGAACACCCCCTCCACCACATAGGGCCGCCACACGAAGAGCAGGACCGCCAGGAGGATCATCCAGAGGCCCCACGTCCAGGTGTTGAACGCGAGGAGCAGGCTCAGCCCCGGGCTCGCCAGCATGAAGAGCAGCGACGGCTTCACGCCGGACCAGAAGAGCATCAGGAACAGGATGCCGACGAAGACAATGGCGCTGCCCAGGTCGGGCTGCTTGAGGACCAGGAGGAATGGCACGCCCGCGATGAGGCACGGCCCGATCAGCTCGCGCAGGTTGCGCGGCGAGTCCCGGAGCCCGGACAGGTACCGCGCAAGCATCAGGATGACCGCCACCTTGGCCAGCTCGGCCGGCTGGCCGATCTGGTGGCCCCCGATGGCGAGCCAACTCTTGCTGCTCGCGGCGGTGCCCTGCCCCGTGCCCACCACGAGCGTGAGCAGCAGGAGCACGACGGCGAAGGTGTAGGCCGCCGGCGCCAGCCACTCGACGAGCCGGAAGGAGAAGCGGAAGACCACCGCCATCGCGACGACCCCGGTGGCCATCCAGACGAGCTGCCGGAGCCACACGCCGTGCGCCTGGGTGACCACGTCGGTCTGTCCCGCGGAGTAGAGCGTGAGCAGGCCGTACGCGGCGAGCAGGAACGTCACCACGATGAGGGGGCGGTCGGGGCCGAGGTCTCTCATGGGCCGGAGGGCGCCGGCGGGGGCGGAAGCACGGTGTCGTCCGCCACCGGATCCACCTGCGGCGTCGAATCGGGAACGATCTGCATGGAGCGGGGCGCCGAGTCGGCGGGGAGCGCGATCACCGACGGCGCGGCGGGAATGCCGGGGCCCGCCACGTACCGGTGGAGCACCCGGTTGACGAAGGGAGCCACGTTCGAGCCGTGCTCCGCGAACTCCATGATGCTCCCGACGATGATCTGCGGCTTCTCGGCCGGGGCGAACCCGACGTACCACCCGTGGTCCTCGCCGTGGGAGT
>CAZFZB010000239.1:0-2226 GCA_964523415.1 uncultured Chromatiaceae bacterium
CTGGACTGAGTCAACGCGAGTGGATTGGGCGTCAACCGGGCTGACTCACCCTGGACAGGCGGCGGCGCAGCCCAGTCAGGCAGGTAGCTCCGGCTCCGCGTTCCTCAACGCGGCCGTAAGCGCGTCGGTCTTGGCGAAATCATTGCCCTTAAACAGCAGGGGAATGTGCTCGCGGACCGCCAAGGCGTAGGAAAAACAGTCGCTAAAATTCAGCCCGGCGGGATGTCGACCCTTGCCGAAGCGGCGATAGCCCTCGGCAGCGAGATCCGCCAAGGTCTCATCGAGCGCTATCGTCTGTACCTTCACCGGGAGCGACCAGACCTCGCGTCGCAGCCAGTCCAGTATATCCTCAAGACCTAGCTTGGGCGGCGGCTCCTCGCACCCCAACAGGGCGCCACGCAACGAGACAATCGCCTCCTGCGTCATGGAGCGACGGTGATCGGCCGCGGTGTCCTTGAGCCGCTGATAGAGATCGTCAGGCACGTTGCGTAAGACCAGGGTGGGCATCGCGAGACTCCGAACAGGGTTGCTAGCAAAATGCAAGCGTTAAAAGGCTCTCCAGACAAGACTACAGCGTCCGCCGCCCATCCCGAAGTCGGGGTATTTGAGCCGTTGCTCGGTGGACAATGGCACGCTAGTGCTATTGGCGTTGACACGCATCGCGTGACACGCTAGGGTTCCCCGAATCACCAAGCGCCTCGCAGATCGCGGAACGCAAGCGATTGGCGCGATTACTAAACAATACGGGTTGGCGATCCGCGGCGCGATCGACCGAACTTGACTCGCTCCGCACAGAGGGGTGGTCAAAAAACGGCGCCCGGTCATCATCCTCACCGCCCCGCATTAAACACCCATGCTAGCCCGCGAACGGAGGGAATCCATGAGCCCAAGCCACCTGCACCCGCACTATATCGTGGACGAAAGCGATCGGCGGAGCTCCGTGATTCTGCCTTTGTACGAGTTCACGGCCCTACTGGAAGACCTCGAGGATTTGGCCGCTGTGGCCGAACGTCGCGACGAGCCCAGCGTCTCGCATACCGATCTGCTCGACGGGCTCAAGCGCGATGGCCTCCTATAACATTCGTTGGAAACGATCGGCAGAGAAGGAGCTTCGAGGACTGCATCGCCATGCGATTCCTGGCGTGCTCGCGGCAGTCGAAGCACTGGCGGAAAACCCGTTTCCCGACGGATGCCGAAAGCTCCATGGCTCGCAAAGCCTCTGGCGTGTCCGCGCTGGCGACTACCGCACTGGACGGAGTATGCACGGTCAATGATCGCCGGTGAGACGGTGCGTGCGGCGGCCCGGCGCTGTGGGGTTCACAAGAACACTTCGTTCCGCTGGCGGCACCGGTTTCTGGCCAAACTGTCCGGGGCCAAGCCAGCGCACCTGCATGGCATCGTGGAAGCGGATGAGACCTACTTCCTCGAATCGTTCAAAGGCCGCCGCAACCTGCCGCGTTCGGTGCGCAAGCGGGGTGGCAAGGCGGCCAAACGGGGGCTGTCGGACGAACACCCCCTGTGTCAGGATAGAAGTCGCCTACCCTTGGCAGATTTATGGGGGACTGGAGGCCTGATCGAATTGGGGCTGGTTGGCCGCCGGGGGTGCGCCGGGAAGGAGCCCGTTGGGCGGCTGGACAGCGGTCATTGGCAGGGGCGGAAAGTTGCAGGCTAGTCTCGAGCCTCGCGCCGGGCCCTGTCGCAGGAGATTTGGATCATAAAAATGACCGCAGGGTAGGCCTCTGGCCCACCTCAGGCACCAAGACCACCTCCACCCCTGAATGCGCGACGATAGGAGGGGAAACATCGACCCCTCTAAACTGAGGCTTATCTCTGCCCCACTGTATAACACCTATCCGCACAACTTTTGATTTCTCGATACATGGTATCCGGCGCCAAATCCAATCCGTTCGGCCAGGTAATCACTCCATATTGAACCCTAGCCTGCTCCAAGAGGCCATCGTTTTGCAATGGTGCAAAAACCCCTGTACAAAACGAACGGCTGATATGCAGTTTGCCAGTCAAACCATCCTCAAACTTTACGGCTAAGGTGCGATTACCAACTGGGCGAACTTCTGCAACATCCCAATACATGATGGCTCTCTACTTCAAGGGTTCGATGGGTTGGGGTTGGCATTTGCTCTGACACAAGTCCCAATCCCGCAATAGCTCTTGCTGATGCAACTCGGCCCAGTCCAGAACGAGTTGAATGGCACGACGTGGGAGATC
>CAZFZB010000240.1:0-2224 GCA_964523415.1 uncultured Chromatiaceae bacterium
GTACTCTAGGGTCGGTTATCCCCAACGAGGTAAGATGCCTCGGTAAAGGAAATCGGCCATTGCAGGTAGCAGGCAAAACCTCCGATCGGACCCTTCCTTCCTTAAACCAATAGTTCCCGCAGAAACCGAAACAGGCGGCGGTCGCCCTGGGGTTTGCCCTGCTGGCGGTCCTTGCGGGCGGCGCGTATCAGGGTACGTAACTGATGGCGATCCACTTGAGGGTATGCCTCCAGAAAGGCCCCCAGGGCATCATCTCCTTCGGCGATGAGGCGCTCGCGCCAGCCCTCAAGGAGGTGGAGCCGATTGGCATCCTCCTGGCGGAGGTGCTCCTGACCATGCAGCAACTCCGTGACGGCGGCCATGTCGTCCCTGGCCAGCAGGTTGGCGATGCGTTTATAGTGGCGGCCCAGAACGCGGATGTCCTTGATGCGCGCCGTGTCATCGATCGCGATCCAGGTGGCGTCGCTCAACTCCAGCCTTTCCAACTCACTCCTGGGCAGGGACAAGAGGCGTTTCGCCAGATCTTGCAGGGCATGGTGGTCGCGCTTGATCTGGCTCTTGCTCGGGCCATCATGAGGGGAGTCATTGGGAGCGTGCTGCCGCTCATGGGAATGCTTCAAGCGATCCATTCCAGATGCTCCAGGATCAGTTGGGGTTTGAATTCGCCCCGGAACTCGTTGACATCCAGGCGATAGGCCAACCGGACGCGATCGCCAGGTCCGTCCCATTGATCACCCAGCCGAAAGCCGATCCCCTCGATGGCCAGGCCAATCCCGCCTTCGGCGCGCAGGCGCAGGCGCAGGTGTTCCCCATCACCCACCTGCTTGCGGCTCAGGACTTGAAATACCCCATCGAAGAGAGGCTCGGGGAACCCCTTCCCCCAAGGCCCGGCGTGGCGCAGGGACTGGGCGGTGGCCAAGTCGAGGGCATTTGGTGGCAAGACCCCATCCGAAAGGATTTCTCGCACGGGCGGGGAGTCGCCCACCTCATTTCGCACGGCCTGACAAAAGGCCTCACGGAAGGAGGGGAAGGCGGATTCCTCCAGGGTTAAGCCAGCCGCCATGGCATGCCCACCAAAGCGCGTAATCAGTCCTGGATGGCGTTTGTCGACGGCATCGATCAGATCGCGGATGTGCAGGCCCTCGACGGAGCGGGCGGAGCCGCGGAGCCGGCCACTCTCACCCGGGGCGAAGGCGATGACAGGCCTTTGCCAGCGTTCGCGGATGCGGGAGGCAAGAATGCCTACGACACCCTGATGCCAGCCGGGATCAAAGAGACAGAGTGCCGGCGGGAGCCCTCCCGCTTCCAGGTTCAAGGCAACCAGGGCAGCCTCGGCTTCGACCTTCATGCCATTCTCGATCTCCCGGCGACGGCGGTTAAGGTCGTCCAACTCCCTCGCCAAGGCAGCAGCCTGGGCCGGGTCATCCGTCAACAGGCATTCGACCCCCAAGGCCATATCCTCCAACCTACCTGCGGCATTGAGCCGGGGTGCCGCCTGAAAGCCCAGGTCGCGGGCCACGGCTCGGTTCGGGTCACAGCCGGCTACCGCCAACAGGGCCTGCACCCCCGGGTTGCCGGTGCCGGCGCGGATGCGACGCAGGCCCCGCTCCACCAGAATCCTATTGTTTTGATCGAGGGTTACGACATCCGCCACCGTACCCAGAGCCACCAGATCCAGGAGATCGGCCAACCTGGGCGCCACGCGCGCGGGTCCGAACCAGCCCAGATCCCGCAATCGGGCACGCAGGGCGGCGAGCAGGTAAAAGACTACGCCAACCCCTGCCAGGTGCTTGCTGGGAAAGGTATCTCCAGGCTGATTGGGATTGACGATGGCTGCTGCCTCGGGCAGGGCCTCCCCCGGGAGGTGGTGATCGGTAACGATGACTTGGATACCCAGTTCATTGGCGCGGGCAACCCCGGCGATCGCGGCGATGCCATTATCAACGGTCAGGATCAGGTCGGGTCGCCATTCCAGGGCTGCGTCCACCACCGCCGGACTCAAGCCATACCCAAAGGCAAAACGGCTCGGAATCAGATAAGAGACCCGATGCGCCCCCATAGCTCGCAGACCTCTGACCGCCAGGGCACTGCCGGTGGCTCCGTCGGCGTCATAGTCACCTATCACCAAAATGGAGCCACCGCCCGCCACCCAGCTCGCCAGCCGCTCCGCCGCCCTGTCAATACCGAGCAAGGTCCCGGACGGGCACAGGGCCCCCAGGGGCAG
>CAZFZB010000241.1:0-2191 GCA_964523415.1 uncultured Chromatiaceae bacterium
CTGGGCGTCTTCGCCATGACGGACCGCGGCTTGAAGGAGGTCCGCAACCCCTCCGCCATCTTCCTGTCGCGTCACGACCAACCCGTGTCCGGCAGCCTGGTCATGGTCACCCGCGAGGGTACCCGGCCCCTCATGGTCGAGGTCCAGGCCCTGGTGGATGAGAGCCCTCTCGCCAACCCCCGGCGGGTGGCCTTGGGCCTGGAGCAGAATCGCCTGTCCATGCTGCTGGCCGTGCTCCACCGCCATGGCGGTCTGGCCATGTTCGACCGGGACGTCTTCGTCAACGTGGTGGGTGGGGTGCGCATCACCGAGACCGCTGCCGATCTGGCGGTGCTGCTGGCGGTGCTCTCCAGCTATCGTGATCGACCCCTGGATCTGGAGTTGGCGGTCTTCGGCGAGGTGGGCCTGAGCGGTGAAATCCGACCGGTCCCCAACGGCCCCGACCGGTTGCGCGAGGCCGCCAAGCATGGCATCAAGCGCATCATAGCCCCCAAAGGCAATGTCCCTAAGGGTGGCGTCGAGGGGCTGGAGATTCTCGAGGTCCGCAGCCTGCGCGAGGCGATCGACGGGGTTTGATCAGGCCTGGCAGTTACAGTCGCCCAGAGCTGCCTACTGATTTCTCAGCCCCGCGATCAGTCGTCAAGGTGGCAGGGCCTGCCACCTTGTCCAGGGGCGGGTGGCCGGGATCATGCGTTTTGACTGTTTTCTGTTCGAGGCAGTCCTTGCTGCTCCCGGCCCCAGCAGGATAGTCGGTCCCTGGACCATCCTGATGAGGCTGCCTGGAACCGCGTTTACCAATAGGCCATCAAGCGATCGCCCTCGACCTTGTGTTCGAAGCGGCGTAGGGGCCGGTTGCCGATCTCGACGCAATCACCGGTGGTGATGTCGAAGGCCCAGTGGTGCTTGGGACAGGTCAGGCGGCCCTCTACCAGGGCCAGATGGGGGATGTTGGTTTCCTGGTGGGGGCAGCGCGAGTCGTAGACGCGGTAGTCGCCCTCTGCGCGGTAGATGTAAAGGGCGCGGCCATCGGCCTCGACGAAGGAGACCTCACCCTCTGCCAAATCGGCGAGGTTGGCCAGGTCGTGCCATTCCGGCTTGGCGTCCAGGTTTTCCGGACGGAATTCGGGTAGGTCCATTGTCAGGAGGATGTCCGTAGCCCAGACGATCTTGGCCAGGCCCAGCACCGGGAAGGCCATCAGCAAGGCATCGATGACCTCGTGGGGACTGGCGCCATTGCGCAGGGCTCGCGTCAGGTATTGCCTGAACCCCGGTTCGGTCTGGACCGCGACCTTGGTGATGACCGAAATGAGGTCGCGCGTGCGGACATCCAGGTGGTCACCGGCCTTCTTGAGAAAGGTGAAATAGCTGGTCATGGCCTCGGGGCGGACCTTGACCAGGTAGTTGAGTGCGTCGCTCATGCTCTTACTCCCGCGTGATGGACCCACACCCCGGAAATGGGGTGGTGCGCGCATTATCCGCGCCAAGGGCGGCGAATTCGAGGTGGCCAGATCATGAAAGAAGCCATTTTCCGCTGTAAACCACCCCAAGGCAGGATGGCTCTGCTATCTTTCTCGCACCATGAGCCTCGCCCCTTTTCTTGATCCAGCCACTGGTTTCACCGCCTACGACCCTGTTCAGGCCGAGGCCGCCCGCCGGCTTGCCGCCCTGCATGTCACCCTGCAACAAACACCCCTGCCAAATCCGACCAGGCCGGGACTGGTGAGGCGGATCCGGTCCCGTTTCCAGCCCGTACCCGAGCCGGCCCCGCTGCGGGGCCTCTATCTGTGGGGGGGCGTCGGGCGAGGTAAGACCTATCTCATGGACTGGTTTGCCGAGGCTCTGCCCCTGCAGGGCAAGCAGCGGCTCCATTTCCATCACCTGATGCGCGATCTGCATGACGAGATGGCAGGCCTGCCGCGCCAGCCGGACCCGCTGGAATTGGTCGCGGAGCGGCGTTGCCAGGACCTGAGGGTACTCTGTCTGGATGAATTCGTGGTTAGCGACATCGCCGACGCTACCTTGCTGCATGGCCTGCTCCGCGCCTTCTTCCGTCGCGGCGTGACCCTGGTGGCCACCTCTAACACGCCGCCAGATCGCCTCTATCTCAATGGCCTGCAACGCCCGCTCTTTCTTCCTGCCATCGCCCTCCTCAAACAACACACCGAGGTGTTCGAATTGGATGGCGGGGTCG
>CAZFZB010000242.1:0-2173 GCA_964523415.1 uncultured Chromatiaceae bacterium
CGCCCATGCGGTCATTGATGCGGCGGCCGGCGAGGATGACCTCGGGGTGGTAGCCAATGGCGATGGCCTTGTGGGTCAAGTAGTAGGGATCGACCCCAATGCAATGGCCGCCCACCAGCCCGGGACGGAAGGGCAGAAAGTTCCACTTGCTGCCCGCGGCCTCCAGAACCTCCAGGGTGTCGATGCCAAGACGGCCAAAGATGAGGGCCAACTCGTTCATGAGGGCGATGTTGAGATCGCGCTGGGTATTCTCGATGACCTTGGCGGCCTCGGCGACGCGGATACTGCTGGCGGAGTGGGTACCAGCGGTGATGATCTGGCGGTAAAGGGCATCGACGATGGCGGCGATCTCGGGGCTGGAGCCGCTGGTGACCTTCTTGATGGTGGTGAGGCGATGGTCGTGATCACCAGGATTGATGCGTTCCGGGCTGTAGCCTAGGTAAAAGACCCCCGGGGCCGAAGCGGCACCACTGTCGGAAGTCTGGCCCCCGCCCCCTGACCCAGCGTACTTCAGGCCCGAGTGCCGGGCCAAGACGGGGGCGCAATCGTCTTCGGTGCAGCCGGGATACACCGTGGATTCGTAGATGACCAGATCGCCCGGCTTGAGGACTTGGCCCACGATGGCGGAGGCCTTGAGCAGGGGGCTAAGGTCGGGGCGCTTGAACTCATCCACCGGGGTGGGGACGGTGACGATGAAGATGCGACAGGCGTGCAAGTCATCCAGGTTAGAGGTGAGGCGCAACTGGCTGGCGGTAGCCAGGGCCTCGGGGGCGACCTCGCGGGTGCTGTCGTGGCCGGCTTGCAGTTCCGCGATGCGCTCGGCCTTGATGTCGAAGCCGACCACCGGGCGATGCCTGCCGAATTCGACCGCCAGCGGTAGTCCGACGTAGCCCAGCCCGACGATGGCGAGAGGAGTATCGGCGGCAGAGAGGTAGGAGTGGTTTTCGTTCATCACGGCAGCCTGAGTTGATGCATAGAGGCGACTGGGGTCAGTCCTGAATTATCCCCGAAACCCTGTCAAGGAACCAACCCGGCTTGGGTCCACCTCCCGGGTCCTTGGCCTTCGGGAAGGCCTTGGCTCATCTGGAAGCGACGCCGGTCAACAACTTCTCCAGGACGGCGACGATGCGTTCCCCTGCCCGCCCATCCCAAAGCTCCGGAATGCCCCCTTGCCGCCACGCGCCGGCGAAGAGCCGGTCCAGGGCCGGCGCCAGTTTGGTGGGATCGGTGCCGATCAGTTCATTGGTGCCGATGCTCACCGTCTCCGGCCTTTCGGTGGTATCGCGCAGGGTCAGGCAGGGTACGCCCAGGACCGTGGTTTCCTCGGTGATACCGCCAGAGTCGGTGATGACGGCCTTGGCGTGCTGGACCAGATAGTTGAATTGCAGGTAGGGCTGAGGCTCGATCAGATACAGGGTGGCGGGCAGGTTTGCCAGTGCCTCCAGGGTCTTGGCGGTGCGGGGGTGTACGGGAAAAATCACCGGCAGACCCCGGGTACCGGCGCCGATGGCCGCCAACAGCCGTGCCAGGTCCGTGCCCGCGTCCACATTGGCCGGGCGATGCAGGGTCACCACGAAGTAGCCCCCCGGCCGCAGCCCCAACTCGTCCCAACAGGCCGGGGGACAGAGCCGTTCCCGATGCGCCAACAGGCTGTCGATCATGGTGTTGCCCACAAAATAGATCTGCTCCTCCTCAACCCCACTGCGGCGCAGATTGTCATTGGCGAAGGCGCTGGTGGTAAAGAACCAGTTCGTGATGGCGTCGGTCACGCGCCGATTGATCTCTTCCGGCATGGTCCAGTCGCCGGAACGGATGCCGCCCTCCACATGGGCCACCGGGATACGTAACTTCTGGGCGACGACGGCACAGGCCATGGTCGAGGTCACATCCCCTACCACCAGGCACAGCCTGGAAGGTGCCGATGCCAACAGCCGCTCGTAACGGATCATGATCGCAGCCGTCTGCTCCGCTTGGGTACCGGAGCCCACCTCCAGGTTGACATCCGGCTCCGGAATGCCGAGTTGTTCAAAAAAAGCCCCCGACAGGCGGGGATCGTAGTGCTGGCCGGTATGCACCAGGCGGTAGCGCAGCGCCCCGCCTGCCTTGGCCCGCGCCTCGAGGGCACGGATGATGGGCGCGATCTTCATGAAATTCGGCCGGGCGCCAGCAATGA
>CAZFZB010000243.1:0-2165 GCA_964523415.1 uncultured Chromatiaceae bacterium
CGCGTTACGAGGCCTTTGGCACCGCCGGCAACGCCAGCAAGATCGTCGCCGGGGGCGTCATGTCCCTGGACCGGATGACCGAGCGCTATCTGAAGGGCGAGTTGGACCCCCGGGTGAACTAACAATCTGCCCATGCCCGACCCCTTGCCAATCGCTGGGGTCGGTTCCAGCCGGCGCGCCCGTCCTTAGGGCGCGACCTTAGAGGCCGATCCTGGTATACCAGGGTCGGCCTCATCCTTTGGAGTCTCTCCGGCGCCCACTTCGGGGGGCCCCGATCCCGCTGGCCCTCTTCCAGGCATGGAGCGGCGCCTCAGGCGCAGGCGTCGCCACCATCTGCCATTGGGCAGCACGACCGCCATCACCAGGCCCAGTATCAGGGCCTGATACCAGAGGGTGCCGAGCCACTCCGGGGTGGCCCCGGTTTCGTACCAGTTGGTGGCCACCCGCTGGAGGTTGAAAAAGCTGATGTAGGTCAAAAAGGCGATGGAAAGCCTCCAGGTGTTGCGCTGGCGCGGGGACCGGGCAGTCAGGGGAACGGCGAGCAGGGTGAGCGTGAGGATGGCCAGGGGGCTCGACAGGCGATATTGGAGTTCGCCCCGATCCTTAAGATTGTCCGAGCCCAGCAGGTTCAGGGTCGGATAGGTAGCCCGCTTCTGACTCTGAAGGTCCTCGGTTTGCCGCTGCTTGAGGCGTAGGCTGTAACGGTCGAATTCACCAATGGCATAGTCCCCCGCGCCCGGCTTGCCGTCGTACCGGCGACCATTGAGCAGGGTGATGAACTGCTGCCCCGTTTTCTCGTCGTGGCGCAACATGCCCTCGCCACTCAGGACTATCTTGATGACCTCCTCCCGCTGGTCGTGGATGAAGATATTGCGCAGGTGATTGGAATCCTGAATATCGTCCACGTACAGAGTAATCTTACCGTTGTCATGTTGATAAAAGCGCCCGGGCTTGATTCCGAAAAGTTGTTGCGCTTCATCCTGTTGGTTAGCGCGCATTTGCATGAGTTCGGTCACCACCTCGGGACGGACCTGAAGCGTCAACCAACCTGCGGCGATGGCTACCGGGATGGCGGCATAGAAAAGGGCGCGGTATGTACGGATAGGGCCAATACCACAAGCAGCGAAGGCAATCAGCTCACTGTGCTGGGCCATGCTGCCCAAGGCTAGGAGGACCGAGGCAAAGAAGACGGGTGGGAGCAGGCTGGGCATATCGCTGGCGATGCGCAGGCCCATGAAGCGCATCATGGCGTCGGAACCCAAGGCCCCGGCATTGACATCCTCCAGGGCCCGCAGCATGAGGAGGCTTATGACGATCAGAAGCACGGTGCCCAGCACGGCCAGAAAGACCTTCATCACCTCCTTGAGCAGATAGCGATCGAGGACGGCCAGCATGGGGATCAGGCGGTTTCGGCGAGGGCGGGCAGCATCGGGTCGATCCCTCAGGCCCGCAACAGCTCGGCCATGGTTGCAACCCCTACGGGTTGTTCCAGGACGGCATGAAGGGGGAAGAGCTTGGCCAACTGATCCACATAGATACGCTGGGACTTGTCGACCAGTACTATGGTGCGTGCCGCCGGGGCGTATTTTTGCAGGCTGGCCAGCAGCACATCCAGATTACCCAGATTGGCACCGGCGTAATTGTTGCCAAAGCCATGAAAATACTCGGCGACCACCCATTGGGGGACGGCTGCCTTGAGGGCCTGGATCGCCTTGCGTTGCGAGGGCAGGCGCCGTTCCTCGATACCCAGTTGGCGGTAGAGGGCCGAGAAGTTGGGGTGGCCCGGGGATTCGACGATCGAAAAAAGCAGGGGCGGCGCCATGGCGTCCTCCCTCAATCCTTGTCATCACCAGGGGACACTATGTCCACCTGGACCTTGGCTACCAAGGCGCCCAGGGCGACCAGGGCCGTCAGGATCGGCGCTATCAGCATGAGGACGCCCGCCACCGCGATAGCCGCCAACAGGGGTGCCTCAAGGAGGGTGACGCCATCTGGCTTACGAAGCATGAGGCGCCGCCTCCTGGCCTCCGCCAGCAGTCCCTTGAGGTAATCCATCAAGTCGCTGCCAGCCAGGGTGATGCGTTCCCGGAGGCTGAGATCCTGGTAATCGTCGCGCATGGTTTTAGGGGGAAGTGACCGAACCAGGGGAGATGATAGTCCAATTC
>CAZFZB010000244.1:0-2131 GCA_964523415.1 uncultured Chromatiaceae bacterium
GGTCCCACGGTTTCTGGACGACGCTGTAGAACCCGGTGGTGGTGATCAGCCACATCCTGACGCCCCTAGTAGGTGACGCTCGGACAGTTCGGCCAGTAAGTGCGCCAGGTCTTGTCGGGTTGTGTGGTAATGACCGAATCACCGGGGATACGCGAAGCAGTGAAGTGCTCAGGCTTGCGATCCGGGTCAGCGGCAATGGCGGCGAGCTCGGGGGCCACCGTCTCGAGATACGGTCGAAAGTCGTTCCACGCATACGCGGCCAACTTCCGGGACACCTCGCGACAGCTTGGCTTTCCCTGGCGCTTCAAGTCGTTCACCACCACGACAATGCTCGGTGGCGTGCCAAGCGTGTCTGGAGCGAAGATGAGTGGGTCGAGAAGGTAGTAGCCTACGCTTGCGACGTCCTTAAGTGCGACCCACTGGTTGTCCTCGTACACCTCCACAGGCCCGGTGCCTCCTCGAATCGGCGTGACCTCCACCCCGTTTCGATAGAACAGGACAGTCTGGACATCTCCCTTGAATTTCATTGTGGCCTGTGATTGGGCTCCGGTCATCCCCGCTACCAGCATCCGACCAAAGAGGCTGCCCGTCGTCTCGCCGATCTTGGGACTGATCGTCACCTGGGCTACCGGTGTCAGTCGGTCCCCAGTAAATCGCATCCAGTCGCGAACGTCCTGTAGCGAGCTATACCGCTGCTCTGCGGAGAGTCCGGCGGAGGCTTCACGCTTCCTCCGATCCTTTGCTACCACATCGTCATGCAGGCGCTGTGACAATGCGATCGTCACTGGGGTCGAGAGTTGAATGTCAAAGCGACCGTTGGCATTGGTCTCGAATGGCTTGAGGTGGTCGGGTGGGAGCGTCCCTACATACGATTGCAGCGCGGCAAGGGGGTACGTGGTGAGAGGCATCGTCGGAAGCAGACGGTAGAGCGGTGGCGTCCTGGTTGCCATTGCCGTTCGCGCTTGCTCGAGCACGGGCCAGATGTTGGTGGCGACGATGGCGCCACTGATGCCGGGCCCGCCCTGATCCGTGAAGTCCCCGAATGTATTGATGCCGACGACCACGCCCGCGTAGTTCAACATCGGGCCACCGGAATTGCCGTGATTGATGTTCACGTCGGATATGATCGCCCCATCCCGAATCCCACTCACAATTCCAGTCGTGAGCACCTGTTCCTGGTTCAACGGGTAGCCGATCGCAAACACTCGCTCGCCGGCCTCGACCAACGATTCCGTCGCCTTCGGTTCGGCGAGAGTCAGGCTCGGGCGTCCTGCGAGCGCCAGGGGACTGAGCCAAAGCACCGCGACGTCAGCATTCTCAGAGCGTGAGAGAACCACTGCTGGCACCCGGGTGACCGAGTCGAGCACGACACTGGCCGTCAGCTCCCCCCGCACGACATGGGCGTTTGTTACAACCAGCCCATGCGCGCTGTCCACCAGGAACCCGGAACCCATGGCAGCGCCGGCCTCGACCCGAAATACCCCACGGCGCACTCGTCGGTACGTCACAACCGCGTCCTCGATCTTTCGACCACCACGCGCCAAGTCCTGCGCGATCGTGCTATCGACCATCGCGTTCACGTTCGTCAACTGAAGCGAGGCCGTCTTTCCTGAGACGATAGTCAACGGAATCTTCCAGGAATAGGCGAGGCCGTTGGCACGCGCGGGCGTATCACCTACAACGAGGTACTTGCCTGCCGGAGCCTCGCCCTCCGCAATCCCGTCCAAGCCCGTGCGGGCGGGAAGCACCAGGGAAGTGTCGGGTTGGCCCACGAGGCGAAAGCTGTAGAGCGGGACTGGCTTGACGTCGAGGTCCCCGACCACCAGCGCGACCTGAATGCGCCAATTGGCTGAGCCGCCTTGCTGGGCCGACGCTGGTCCAACCCCGAGAATCACCGCAAGACCGAGCACCGCCACTACCGACCACGGGTTCCTCATGAGACCATTCCCCTCTCAATTGAGACGTCTATTGCGGAGTGCTGAGACGATACGGGAGGCCTGTGACAGTCGGGCGTAGAGTCCAGAAGGCCGACCCCCACTCTAGCCCGCGGCCGTCAACACGGCGTCAAGGATTCGATGCAGGACTCGGGTCTGTGAGCTGGAGGGGCTTGGGGCTCACGCGAAGGCGCGAA
>CAZFZB010000245.1:0-2129 GCA_964523415.1 uncultured Chromatiaceae bacterium
GTCTTCCCCCCTGTCACCTCGGGATCAGCCCGTGCCCCCGGACCCCCGCGTCATCAGCGAGCAGGTCCGTGCCGCCCTGGCGGAAGACCTTGGGGATGGGGATCTCACCGCCCGTCTGTTGCCAGCGGAACGGATGGCGGGGGTGGAACTCATCACCCGCCAGGAGGGCGTCATCTGCGGACGCGCCTGGTTTGACGAGACCTTCCACCAGATAGATGGCCGGGTCACCATCGACTGGTCGGTGGTGGACGGGGAGGGCGTTGGTCCCGGTGATCGCCTGTGTCAGATGCGAGGCCCTGCCCGCGCCCTCCTGACCGGAGAGCGTACCGCCATGAATTTTCTGCAGACCCTGTCAGGTACAGCCACCCGCGCCCGCCAGTACGCCCAGGTCGTGGCCGATCTCCCGGTGCGTATCCTTGATACCCGCAAGACCATCCCGGGCCTGCGCCTGGCCCAGAAATACGCCGTAAGGTGTGGCGGATGCCACAACCACCGCATGGGGCTGTTTGACGCCCTTCTGATCAAGGAGAACCACATCCTGGCGGCTGGTTCCATCGCCGCCGCCCTTACCGCCGCCCTTGGTATCGCCAAGGGGTTGCCCGTGGAAATCGAGGTTGAAAATCTTGGTGAGGTCGAGCAGGCCCTGGCGGCAGGCGCCACTCACCTGCTCCTCGACAACTTCACCCTCGATGACCTGGGTCGGGCGGTACTTCTGGTCGCCGGCCGCGCCCGGCTCGAGGCCTCGGGTGGCATCAGCTTGGGAACCTTGCGGCTCATCGCCGAGACCGGGGTGGATGACATCTCCATCGGCGATCTCACCAAGGACCTGGTGAGTCTCGATCTCTCCATGCGGTTTATGCCCTAGCAAGAGTGCTCGGCCAGTCTTGCTAGATTTGAGTCCAAGCCCACCGGGGCGCCTCGGTGAGGCAAGGTACATACTTGGAGGTCACCCTATGCATGTCACCCTGGTTCATGTCCACGTCAAACCCGCTGATGTCGAGGCCTTCATCGCGGCTAGCCGTGCCAACCACGAGGCATCGGTTCAGGAGCCTGGCAACCGGCGCTTCGATGTGCTCCAGAATCCGGATGATGAGGGGCACTTTATCCTCTATGAGGCCTATGACTCAGCCTCGGCGGCGGCCGAACACAAGCAGACGGCCCATTATGCCCAGTGGCGGGATAGGGTAGCGGCCATGATGGCCACTCCGCGTCAGGGCGTACCCATGACTGGGCTTTTCCCATCAGATTGAGATGATCAGCCCCTTCTTCATTGGCCGCCTGCCGCGCCTCGACTTCGGCTGTGGGCGCATCGCCCAACTGCCCACCATCGCCGCCCGTTATGGTAGGCGCCTGCTGATCCTGACCGGTGCTCACACCTTTACCGCGTCTCCACAATGGGAGGAACTGCGTAAGGTGTTGGCGGAAGGTTATTTCGGGGGCGAGATTGTGCGCATCTCGGGAGAGCCATCACCGGAAGAGGTCGATAGCATCGTCCGACTCAGCCGGGGGGGTCGATTCGACGCCGTCATCGGCATAGGGGGTGGCAGCGTGCTGGATGCCGCCAAGGCCGTCGCGGGTTTACTCAAGCCTGGTAACTCCGTAATGGATCACCTGGAGGGCGTCGGTCCCGAACTGCCCTATCGGGGCCCCGCCGTTCCCTTCATCGCCGTCCCCACCACGGCGGGGACGGGCTCGGAGGCCACGAAAAATGCCGTGCTCACCCGTCAGGGTCCGGATGGCTTCAAGAAGTCGTTCCGCGACGATAGCCTGATGGCCGAGTACGCTATCCTGGATCCCGATTTGTTGGCCACCTGTCCGCCGGACTTGATTGCCGCCAATGGGATGGATGCCTTCACCCAGTTGCTGGAGGCCTACGTCTCGATCCGCGCCAATCCCGTCACCGATGCCCTGGCGCTGGCGGGCCTGGAGGCGGTGCGCGATGGTCTTTTGGCTTGGTATCAGGGTGGAGAGGGCGCCGCCGCCGGGCGGGAAAGGATGGCCCTCGCCGCCTTGCTTTCTGGCATCTGTCTCGCCCAGGCCGGGTTGGGGTCGGTGCACGGTTTGGCCCAGCCGCTGGGGTCCTTCTTCCCTATTGCCCACGGCGTGGTCTGCGGTACCCTGGTGGCCGC
>CAZFZB010000246.1:0-2123 GCA_964523415.1 uncultured Chromatiaceae bacterium
TCATCGACGGCGAGGCCATCGTGGTGCAGCAGGCGGATGCCCGGGTCCTCAACCTCAATGTCCTGGGCAGCCGCATCCTGGCGGCCCTGGATGGCCGGACGAGTGTGGGGGACCTGGTGGCCCGCCTGGCGGGTGACTATGAGGTGGATCCCGCGGTGTTCCTGGCCGATGTATTACGCTATCTGGAAGAACTGAGCGCCGCCCATGTCATCGAGCCCGTGGTGGGACCGGATGGCGGGGGTGCCGATGGCCTATAGGGACCATATCGTCAAGACCTGGGACCGGGGCATCCTGTCCAGCGTCCTGCTGGAACTGGGTTTTCGCTGCAACCTGGACTGCATCATCTGCTACAACGACCGGGCCGAGCCGGGCGTCGCCCTGACCCGGGACCATTACCTTCGGTTGCTGGAGGACCTGGCGGCCCTGCAGGTCCTGACCCTCACCCTGTCTGGCGGCGAGCCCCTGCTCCACCCGGACTTCTGGGCCATTGGGCGTCGGGCGCGAGACCTCGGCTTCGTGGTGCGCATCAAGTCCAACGGCCTGACCCTGGGCGCGGTGGTGGTGCGCCGGCTCCGGGCTGAGATCGACCCCTTTATCGTCGAGTTGAGCCTCCACGGCGCCACCCCCGCCACCCACGATCGCCAGACCCAGGTGCCTGGCAGCCTGGCCCGTCTGCTCGCTAACGTCCGGACCCTGCAGGCCGCAGGTCAGCGCCTCAAGTTTAACTGCCCCCTCACCGCCTGGAACGAGACGGAGATGCCCGCCATGTTCGCCCTGGCGGCCGCCTTGGGGGTGCCCTTGGCCGTGGATACCCGCCTGACCCCCCGCGACGATGGTGACCTCAGCCCCCTGGAGTTGGTGGCCTCCGAGGCGGGGATGCGTCAGGTGTTGGACTTGCAGCGGGCCGCCGCGGCCGAGAAGACCGGATCGCGGGCCCGGGGGGATCGAGAGGTCACCGCCGGTGACTCCTGTCACCATTGCGGCGCCGGGGCCGCCACCCTCGCCGTGGACCCCTTCGGCAATGTTTACCCCTGCGTCCAGTGGCGCCGGGCCATCGGCAACCTGCACGAGCGCTCCGTGGCGGAGCTATGGCACGGCTCCCGGGAATTGGAACGGGTGCGGGCGGTGACCCGGGCGGTCAAGCAGCAGTTTGACGCCTGGCCGGAAGAAGAGCGGCCCCCGGGTTTCTGTCCGGCCCTGGCCGAGCAGCGCACGGGGAGCCCCTTGAGGCTAGACCCGGAGATACGGCGGCGGATGGAGGCGATGGAGACGCGGGACGCCCCTTCTTCCTAGCCAGAGACAGTGCCAGCCCCGGCGGGGCCTAGCCCTGAATCCAGCCCCAGACCAGAGGTCACCCTTCAGGGTTGCTGTAACCAGTCCGCGAGGATGGCGGCCCTTCTCAATTCGGCACGTCGCCCGGCCTTCCCTCTCCAGAGTTGCAGCCATCCTGGCGTCACCCGTTTGACCAGCATCCCCCAGCGTTTGACATAGAGCCAGGGCAGACCGGGGTAATCCAGGGTGACGCCGAAATAGCTGGCAACATAGCGACGCGGCGGGAAGAGTCGCCCCCACAGGATCGCCAGACCCTCGGGGGGCGTCGCCGCGCTCATCAGGCGGACCTCATGGCGGCCCAAGGCGGGCCCGCTAACCGACGTCGCTAACATCGTCGCCAGGGCCGCCTGACGAACGTCTGGGGCGCCCCTCTGGTCAGGGCTTAACCCATCCAGCACCCCAGGGGGCGGTTTCACCCCCAGATACTCCCTGACCAGATCCAGGATCAGCCAAGTGCCGCGGCTCCAGCCCAGACCATGGGCACGTGACACGAAATCCTCCCAGTCGATGGCCCGGGTTGGCGCCTCGATGATGCTGGCGATATCCACCAGGGCCCGGGGTCCGACGCCTTGGAAACGATGGTGAATGGCGGCATGGAAGCACAGGATCAGCAGATGGTCCTCCAGGCCCGGACATCGGCAGGGCTGCCCCGCGAGGGTGACGCCCTCGGACCTGTCCCAGAAGCTGAGGTCGTCAACCGGCGCCTCCTCCAGGGGGAGGGTCAAGGACCAGTGGAGGTCGAAACTGGCCCCCGTGCCGGGGTGAAAGAGCGGGAACTGGTTGTTGGCGGC
>CAZFZB010000247.1:0-2091 GCA_964523415.1 uncultured Chromatiaceae bacterium
CATCATCGCCCTCCCCCGAAGAATGCCGCTGTCATGAAAATCGGTGTACCCAAAGAGATTTGCCCCGGGGAGACACGCGTCGCCTCTACCCCCGAGGTGGTCAAGAAGCTGGTCAAAACCGGTTTCCAGGTCCTCATCGAGGCCAATGCCGGAGCCGCGTCCCACTATCCCGACGACCAATACCGAGAGGCCGGGGCCGCCATCGTAGATCGGGCCGCCGCCTTCGATGTCGATATCCTCCTCAAGATCCGCCGGCCCGATCTCGATGAGGTGGGCGCCATGCGCCCGGGGGGCATCTATATCGGCTACGTCGAGACGTGCGGCGAGGATGAGGTCATCGGCGCCATGGTTCGCAAGGACATCCGTGTCATGGCCGTGGAGCGCATTCCCCGCATCTCCCGCGCCCAGTCCATGGACGCCCTCTCCTCCCAAAGCAATATTGCTGGTTACCGCGCCGTCATCGAGGCCGCCAGCCATTACGGGCGATTCATGCCGATGATGATGACCTCCGCCGGTTCCGCCAAACCGGCCCGGCTGGTCGTGCTCGGTGCCGGCGTCGCGGGACTGCAAGCCATCGCCACCGCCCGCCGCCTCGGTTGCGACGTTTATGCCTATGACGTCCGCCCCGAGACCCAGGAGCAGATCCAATCCCTGGGTGCCAAGGCCATCGTCCTGGATATCGGCGAGAGCGGCGCCGGCACGGGCGGCTACGCCAAGGAGCTCTCCGACGAGGCCAAGGCCCGGCAGCAGGCCGCCCTGGCTGATGAACTGGCCAAGGCCCACATCATCATCTCCACCGCCCTCATTCCCTGCCGGCCAGCCCCAATCCTCATCACGCCCGAGGTGGTAGCCCGGATGCGCCCCGGTTCGGTGATCGTCGACCTGGCCGCCGCCAACGGCGGCAACTGCCCCCTGACGGAAAGGGATCGGGTGGTGGAGAAACAGGGCGTCATCCTGGTGGGCCTCACCAACTTTCCGGCCCTGGTTCCTGCGGATGCGAGCGCCTTCTACGCCCGTAACCTGTCGAACCTGCTGGAAATCATGGTGGACAAGTCCGACTCGGGCCCGGTTCTCAAGGACCTGGACCAGGACGAGATCACCCAGGCCATGCGCGTCGGCGTCTAGCCGCCCCCACCCCAAGCCTTTACCCGGAGCCATCGGATGTCGGAGACCCTCCTCGCGCTATATGTGTTCGTTCTGGCCTGTTTTATTGGCTATTACGTCATCTGGGGCGTTACGCCCTCCCTGCACACCCCCCTGGTGGCCCTGACCAACGCCATCTCCGGGATCGTTATCGTCGGCGCCCTCCTGGTGGCCGGTCTCGAGAATGCCGGGACCACGGCGGAGATCATGGGCTTTATCGCCGTACTCCTGGCCTCCATTAACGTCTTCGGCGGCTTCCTGGTGACCCATCGGATGCTGTCCATGTTCAAGAAGAAGAAGTAAGGAGACGCTCATGGAACTTTCGGTCAACTACCAGGCCCTGGTTTATCTCTTTTCGGCCATTCTCTTCATCTTCGCCCTCAAGGGCCTGACCCACCCGGCCACGGCCCGCCGTGGCAACCTGTTCGGCATGATCGGCATGGCCATCGCCATCGCCGCCACCCTGCTGGGGGCGGAGGTGCAGTCCTTCGGCTTCATCATCGCTGGCGTCCTTGGCGGCGCGGTCATCGGCGCCATCCTGGCGGTCCGCATCCAGATGACGGCCATGCCCCAGCTCGTCGCGGCGCTCCATAGCTTCGTCGGCATGGCGGCGGTGCTGGTAGCCATCGGCACCTTCCTCAACAAGGCCGCCGCTAACGCCCTCAATCCGGTGCTGATGGGCGAACTTTCGGCAGGCATCATCATCGGCGCCATCACCTGCACCGGTTCGGTGATTGCCTTTGGCAAACTCCAGGGGCTCATCAGCGGGCAGCCGGTCAAGTTCGCCGGCCAGCACGCCCTCAACGCTGCCTTCGCCCTGGCTACCCTCGCCCTGGGCGTGCACTTCGCCATGACGGGCAACGCCTGGTCCCTGAGCTTGATGACCCTGCTTGCCTTCCTCCTTGGTGTCACCCTCATCATTCCCATCGGCGGCGCCGACATGCCCGT
>CAZFZB010000248.1:0-2081 GCA_964523415.1 uncultured Chromatiaceae bacterium
CATCCTGGTGATCGAGGACAGCCAGGCCGATTTTTTGCTGGTGGAGCGGCATCTGCGTCAGCAGGGCATGAGCGTCCAGTGTGTCCGGGTCGACAGGATGGCGGACCTGGAGGAGGCCATCGCCAAGGGGGGCTGGGATATCATCCTGACGGATTACCAGGTCCCATCCCTGGATTTCTATGATAGTTTCGCCCTGGTCAGGACCCTGGCCCCGCAGGTACCCGTGATCCTGGTGACGGGTAATGTCGGGGAGGAGCGGGCCGTAGAGTTGCTAAAGCTGGGGGCAAGGGACTATGTGCTGAAAAGCTCCCTGATCCGCCTGGAGCCTGCCATCCGGCGCGCCTTGAGTGAGGAACAGGGCATCCGCGACCGCAAGCTGTACGAGCGGATGTTGCGGGAATCGGAAACCCGCTACCGCCGGATCTTCGAGGCGTCCCGGGACGGCATCCTTATCCTCGAGGGTGAGTCTGGTCAGGTGCGGGACGCCAACCCCGTCATCCTCGAGCTGCTGTCCTTGAGGTACAGCGATTGTATTGGAAAAAAGCTTTGGGAAGTCGGCCTCTTCGCCGACGGCGAGGCAGGCAAGTCGGCATTTGAGGAATTGCGGACCAGTCAATACCTCCACTGTGAGAGCCTGACGCTGGCAGCGAAAAACGGCCTACCCCGATATTTCGAATTCATCGGCAACGCCTTCCTGGTGGGCGATCGGACCGTGATCCAGTGCAACATCCGGGACATCACCGCTCGCCAGCAGGCCCTGGCCGCGCTGCGTCAGGAGCTGGATTTCTCCAATAGCCTGGTGGAAACCGCCCAGGTCATCATTCTGGTGCTCAGCCCCCAGGGCCGCATCCTGAGCTTCAATCCTTTCACGGAGGCCCTGCTGGGTTATGCCCTCCCCGAGGTCGCGGGGCAGGACTGGTTCGATCGGTTCCTTCCCGAACAGGAACGATCTAAATTGCGGGAACTCTTTCTGGATGCCCTTGGCGACATACAAACGCAAGGCAACGTCAATGCCGTCCTGACCAAGGATGGCCGGCCACTCCTGATCGAATGGTATGACAAGACGCTGAAGGATGAAGAGGGCAAAACGATCGGCCTGCTCTCCATTGGCATGGATGTGACCGAGAGGCAGCGGTCCCAACGGGAAATTCTGGAGGCCAATAACCTGCTCGAGTCCATCGTGGCAACCGCACCGGTCCGTATCTTCTGGAAAGACAGGGAATTGCGTTATTTGGGCTGTAATAGTCTGTTCGCACGGGATGCGGGTCACTCCCAGGTGGATGAAATCCTGGGTAAAAACGATTTTGAAATGGGCTGGCGGGACCAGGCCGACTTATACCGAGCGGACGACAGGGCCGTCATCGCGTCGGGCATCCCCAAGCTGGGTTTCGTCGAACCCCAGACGACCCCGGAGGGTAACCAGATCTGGCTGCGCACCTCCAAGGTGCCCTTGCGGCTCGCCGGCGGGGAGACGATCGGCATCCTGGGGATCTACGATGATATTACCGAGAGTAAGTTGGCCGAGGAGAAATTGCTACGGGCCAACCGCGCCCTCAGGACCCTGTCCGCCAGCATCGCCTCCCTGGTGCAGGCGAAGGGGGAGGAAGAGTTACTGCGGAGGGTCGTGGGGGTCCTTGCCAGTGAGGGTGGCTACCCCCTCGCCGCGGTGGTCTATGTCGAGGAGGATCCGCAACGGAGGTTGACTCCCAAGGCCTGGTCGGATTTTGACGGCAGTCCTTACTGGGCGGAGCATCTGATCAGGGGCGATAGGGACACTGACCTCTTGCCCATCGCCAGGGCCATAGCCAGCGGCAAGACCCAGGTCTGCCGCGCTATCGCCAGCGACCCCGCCTTCGCCCCCTGGGGAGAGGCCGCCCTCGCCCGCGGCTATGTCGCGAATATCGGACTCCCCCTGGCTGACGGCCAGCGGATATTTGGTGGCTTGTGTATCTATACCGCGGAGGCCGATGCCTTCGACGATGTGGAGGAGGTGCGGCTGCTGGAGGAATTGGCGCGCCAGTTGGCCTATGGCATCACCAGCCTGCGTACCCGCGGGGAACATGAACGGCATGCCCGACTCC
>CAZFZB010000249.1:0-2073 GCA_964523415.1 uncultured Chromatiaceae bacterium
CAATTCCGCGTTGCTCATGTCGATCACGCGCTTTTCCATTTCGATTCCTTTCATGAAATGGGGCCGCACGCATCCCCCAAGGGCACGTGAGGCCCCTGTAGGGAGAATGAATAGATCGGCCGAAGCCAACCCACCCGAGTTAGAACAACGCTGACTGTTTGTCGGCGTAAGCCAACCAGCGCTCGAAGGCGCCAGGCATCTTGCAATAGGCACGAACGGCATCGAGAAAACCCTCCTGCCTGGCGCGGGTCACGACCTCGGCAATCACCGATTCCGCATCCCCCATCTCAAAGCAGGTATCCCACTGCCGCTCGCCAAGCTCCTCCCAACCTTCGTCCCACAATCGGTAATGGCGAACATCGCCATCCAGACCGTGCTTGAAAGCCAGACAAAGGAACTCGACGCGGTACTTGCGCCCTTCCTCACCGCACCGGTAAATTTTCCGGCGCAGGTGATGGAGTCGATCGACAATTCTTCTCTGGCTTGGATCACGCATTGGCAACCCCCTCTTTCGAGGACGAGTTACCCGCCTTCAATATCTTGTCGGCCGCCGCAAACACCCGCCGTGCTGACTTCTCAGAGAATTCCTCCCCGTTAAGCCAGTGCTGGATATAGCCACGACTTTCCTCCATACCCGGCAACCCAAGGGTTGCACAGCACAGATAGGCCGTTGCTTCGGCTTCCGCCTCCTTGATGCACTTGGGTGTCGTCGGGCCATCGGACATCACTCCCGTCTCATCCCCTGTAGCCGTGTGGCCCAGTAAATGATGGGCAACTTCGTGGAAAAGCGTCTTCCACGGCATTGCCGCCACCGGGTTGATGGCCACTTCGCGAACACCACGTTTGGCATAGCCCTGGCAGTTGCCATCGATCATCTCGAAGGGAACCTCGAGGATGTCCAAGGACGCCAGTGCCGTCGCCTTGTTCCAGTCCGGCATGACCACCTCCGGGCTGAGTTCTTCCCCTTCGGTTTGATCAACGCTGAACCAGTGGCGCTTGAGCAGGAAAATCATGAAGGTTCCCAGAACGGACTCCTCCTGATCCTCCCCGTCGATCCCCTTTCGCTTCATCGTGACAGGCATGATGAGCGAGAGCGCTTTTTCTCCCTTTTTGACCTGCCGACCGAGTTCCTTCCATCGGTTGAAGCTGGCAATCGGGGCCAAGGGCATTCCGCGCTCCGCCAACTGGATCGACGCAAGAATCGCGTTGCCCAGTGAGTAGTTGTGGAACACCGAATACGCCTTGGACAGCGTCCCTGGGACAGACAGCGCCTGTTGCAGCAGGGCATTCCAGTCGGGCTTATCCATGACAAGCCTCCCTGGTTTCCCTGATCCACCAACTCGACGCACCGAGATCCACCCCGGTAATGGGGTGTCTGTCGATCAAGTCAGCAAAGGCGGTCCATCCTTTCGGAGCACGATAGGCGCGAACGTCGCCACGGCCATTGAACCGGCGCCAGCGAGTCGTGCCATCTTCATAGTGATACATAGCGGCCTCCAAACGAAAAACCGCCGGAGGCACCAATTCCCTTGCCGGGGAAGTGCCCCGGCGGGGTTGTGAATGACAGGCAGTTGCCTGACTGTCGTTAAATGCTGTTTGTTTCGAGCGGCCAGCTACCGCCTCTGACTCCCAGGGTTACCCATGGGCGACAAGTCTGCTTTCCACAGCGCACCCTACGATGCGTTCTGGAAAGCCCGCCTTGCGGCGGACTTTGGTTTCATGCAATCAATTTGAGAAGACCTCTCTCCAACAGCGCTTTGAGTTGCGCGCTGAGTACCTGAACCAGAATGACGGATCCAGTGAAGAGAAGCACCCGTTTCCCGTCGGCAAGTTCTGCGACGGTTTGTTGCCCGATGTACTGATATTTCATAATGCCCTCCAGGTGCAAGGGATCCACAGCCAAATGTAGCGTGGCCATGTGTCGATATCAGATCGGCAAACCCTAGATAACCAGTCCATAGCGTCATCTCCTTCACGCAACGCGACGCATGGCCAGCTCAACGGATTGCAAGGTCGGGAAACCTGCCTTGCCATCCCGGTTGAGGATATCGAGCCAATCGAGCGATTTCTGGC
>CAZFZB010000250.1:0-2041 GCA_964523415.1 uncultured Chromatiaceae bacterium
CGCATGGGCTTCTGGTTTAACGCCCAGGAGCCTGGACAAGGTACCAGCCTCCATAACCACGACGAGGATGATGAGCTTCTTTCCGGGGTCTATTACATCCAGGTGCCCAGCAAATCCGGCAAACTCATCTTGCTGGACGGGCAGGTGACGATGCGGGTGATGCCAAAGGCCGGAAACTTCCTCTTCTTCCCCCCCTCGCTGCCCCACCGGGTGGCGGTCAACCGAAGCCAGGAACAGCGCCTGTCACTGGCCTTCAACTTCGGGCCCCTGGCAAGGGATTGAAGCCGCCCGACCCATGAGGGGCCCTCACTCGATCACCAGACGCTCCACCTCGGCCAGCAGGACCCGTCGACCATCCAGGGTAGTGAATTGGCGACCCTCGACATCCGCACGCCGGGCTTGGTAGAGGACCATTGCGCCCGTATTGGCATTGATCACTCGAACCCCTACAACCTCGCGGCCTTTTTCCCATCCTATATAAAGCAACAGCATACTGCCGCTGACCATGGCTACCAGCAAGCCATAGGCCAAGAGCTTGACCCGGGCCGGGGAGATCAACGGCGGTCGCGGTGTCAATCGGGGGCCCTGGCGCGCCCTCCCGGCCCGCAGGCGGGCGCGAACGGCCCCATAAATGACCAGCAGAATCGACAGGGTGAGGAGGATCTTGCTCAACATGGCGGGCAAAGGTAACACACTTTGCCTGGTCCGGCGGTTGCGGGCCTGGAAGGCTGGGGCTTAAGATTCAGAGTCAATGAACAGAAAGCCGACCTGGGTCCCCCCTCTTGCATTTCGCCTTGCCGTGCTGTGCCTGGCGGCGCTCCTGATCGCAGCCTGCGAGCGCACCCCAGAACCGACCATCAACCTCTATCGGGCGGTTCATAGCGGTGACCTGGATCAGATCAAGCGCCACCTCGAGTGGGGCACGGATATCAACCGGGCGGGGGCGGACGGGGATTATCCCTTGCATGTGGCAGCCAAGCGGGGCCACCAGGTGGTGGTCGAGAAGCTGCTCGAGCATGGCGCAGCCCTGGATGTCAGGGACGCCGACCACCATACCCCGCTGCAGGCCGCTTTGCTGGCCGGCAAGGCCAGAACGGCCCGCCTCCTGTTCCGCCGGGGGAGCCAGGAAGACCCTCAGGCCCTGCTTTGGCAACTCGTGGATGAGGGCGTAACGGATCGCGATGTCCTGGCCTTGGTTGTTGATCAGGGTGCGGACGTCAACGCCCAAAACCCCTCCGGGGAGCGGCCCCTCCATGTTGCGGTGACGGGTGGCCAGACCCTGCTCGTCAAGCGGCTCATTACCCTGGGCGCTGAGGTCAACCTGACCGATGCCCAAGGACGTACCCCTCTGGCCCTAGCCATCGCCGAGCGCCGGAGCGACCTGGCCGCCCTCCTGGAGTCCTTCGGCGCGACTGCCGCACAGGGCCTACCATCCGATTGAGTTTGGTTCACGAAAAAGGGCCTGGCGTTGCGGCCAGGCCCTGAAAGGTTACATCAAGGGGCTGAGGCCCCAAGGATCAGCAGCCTCGGGCGGTGCAGATAGGCACGATGTTACCCGAGGTGAAGCGAATCCCATAAAGATTCTGAGTACCTATGAAGAGTCCGGAGTTGACGCTGTTGACATAGCCGCTGGTTTCCAACGCCTTGTAAGACATCATCCAGGAACCGCCGCTGATCCCCGGACCCCAGTTACAGCCACTCCCCAGGGTGTCCGTCGTTTGCTGGAAGCTTTCGGCGGTACAACTGCGCAAGTACTTGCCGGCATCCGTCATGGGCACGTTATTGTAGTCATTCCAGGGATAGCCACTATTGAAGTGCAACTGGGAGTAGCCATAATTCCAAGTCCGACCCGCCCAGCCGACCGCCTGGTTGAGGGTCTGTCCCGAGGCGTTATTATTCATGGTACAGACGGCCAGGTCATATTTGGTCCAACCATTGATGCTGAAACCACCCGTCAGGTTGACCCAGGCCGTGAGGATGGTGCATGTCCTGGCGGTGAAGGTCCCATAAGGGCTAGTGCCATTGCGATAGGCGGGGGAGA
>CAZFZB010000251.1:0-2012 GCA_964523415.1 uncultured Chromatiaceae bacterium
GCCCTGATTGAGGGCGTCATCGCCTGGATTGAGTCTGATCCCAACCAGCCCAAGGATGCCGAGGGCCGACCTGGAGGGCTGGTCAACCTGCCCTCAGAACTGGATCCGATCTTCGTGGGGGACTTGCATGCCCGTATCGACAACCTGCTGGTAGTTTTGACCCAAAATTCCGTCCTAGGAGGACTGGAGGCGGGCAAGGTGGCCCTTGTCATCATTGGCGATGCCCCTCACCCAGACGAGGAGGGCCAAGAGGCCTTCATGGATACCTCCATGCTCCTCATGGATCTGATTTTCCGACTCCAACTCGCCTTCCCTGGACAGATCTATTACCTGCGTGGCAACCATGACAGCTTCTCCGAGGAGATCAGCAAGAGGGGTGTGCCTCAGGCCGTTCTTTGGGAGCAGGCCCTGCGCGAGGAAAGGGGCCAGGCCTATTTCGAGGCCATGAATCGCCTCTATCAGCGGATGCCCTATGTGGCCGCTTCGTCAGGATTCGTTGCCTGCCATGCGGGTCCCCCGACATCCGCTGTCACCCGTGACATGCTGATCAACATTCGGGATAACCCTCGCCTGGAACGCGAGGTCACCCGGGTACGGCTACGGCAGCCTAATTCCCTGGTCGGATATGGTCCGGGTGACATCAAGCGCCTGCGCAACGCGCTCGCTTTGGGCCCCGAGGCCCCCGTCCTGGTCGGCCATACCCCCCTCTCCTGTGACGATACCCTCTGGTTGGATGCGGGTGGTATCCGGCACCATCATGTTGTTTTTGGTGCCCATCCCGAGTGGATCGGCATCGTCGCCCTTGTTGGGCAGCGCTTCCTTTCCCTCCGTTATCCCGTCGAATCCCTGACCGATCTATACAATCGCGCCTTCCCCTCCTAATTCGCGGTATTAGTACCGCCCTTCGGTCCCTGTAATTCGCGCCTGCCGTTACCCTGTCGGAGCCCTAGGGGTTTGGGTGATGGCGCCTTGTACCCTTAGTTTTTGCACAGCGTAAGGGGATCGGCTGTGTAGAAATAATTCCGTAATAAATCCTTCATAAAACGGTCGCATTTTGGAAATATTTCTGTAAAACTTCGCACCGCTGAGGCCTTGGCGATGTGGGGGATCCGAACTCTGGCGAGGATGATGTCATGACCTCGCCAAGACACTTTTAAGAGTCCTGGTCTAGGGTAGGCTCGGCTTCATGCCAACGCCTTGCGGAGGCGCGGGACTGGTTTCCGGGGCATGGGCAGAATCGCCCCTACGCTGCTGAGGAGCTAATGATCCGCCAGGTCCAATTCCATGGGATTTCAAACCATTCAATACCCCGTGTAGGGATTGGCGGCGCTCGGCAATGTGGTGGGACCCCCAATGGGTAGGTTCTAGAGAAGCAGACGCAAGCTTGGCCAGTCAGTAAACGTCGACCGATCCAGAAGGCCAGAATTATCCACCGGAAGTATCGGGACTGGACCCAGCAGCAACCAGCAACAACTCAACAGCCAGGCATTCAATGGATACTGTAACCCTCTTCGCCATAGCGGCCATAGTGATCGTACTGATCTTCGACTATACCAATGGCTTTCATGACGCGGCCAACATCATAGCCCCCATGATCGCATCCCGCGCCATGACACCCGTGCAGGCGGTGGTTCTGGTCGCCTGCTTCGAGTTTCTTGGCCCCCTGCTCGGCGGCACCGCCGTGGCCAATACCATCGGCAAATTCATTAACATCAGCGATGTGTCCGCGATTTTATCGGTCGCGGTGGTGATGTGCGGGGTGATCGGGGCGATATTCTGGAATATCCTGACCTGGTGGTATGGCATCCCTTCTTCGTCCTCCCATGCCCTGGTCGGGGGGTTGGTGGGTGCGGTCATCGCTGCGGTTGGCTCCTCTTCCGTGGTTTGGGGATTCACAGAGCTGGCTACCAAGGGGCAGATGACGGGTGTAACCAAGGTCGTACTGTCCTTGATCGTTTCCCCCTTGCTCGGATTTTGGGTCGGATTCCTCATCATGCGTCTGTTGACCTTGG
>CAZFZB010000252.1:0-2005 GCA_964523415.1 uncultured Chromatiaceae bacterium
CGATGGCGCCTGGTTCTGGCTTGTCCTCCGTCGCCATGGAGCTACAGGCCGTGAAAAGGGGCAGGGCCGCGGCCAGGATGGAGATACGGGTCATGCTCAACAATTTCTTGTTCATAGGGTTTAGGGTCTTCCTCAATACAGGGTCAATAATCCGGATCGGTACAATTTCCGGGTCCGGTGCTTTAGGGTCGGGGTTGTTTCCTACACCCGACTGGAGAAGGAGGGTAACAGGATCGGATCAAGGCTGAAGCTCGATCTCGCCCGGGCGCCAGCCCTGGTCGAACCAGGGCTCGAGCGGGCCATAAAGCCGCAGGATCATGAACCAGCCTTTGCCGGGGATGGTCTGGATCCAATTGCTCGCCTTGCCCTCCGGGGCCTTGGGGCCGAACCAGACATCCACCGAGCCGTCGGCATTGACCGCGAGGTCCTTGTTTTGGCTGCTCAGGCTCGGTGCCTGCTGATCGGTCTGGAGCATGGAGCGGGTCTGGGTGTCGTAGACGATGACCGACCAGAAGTCCTTGACCGGGATGTTCGGGGGCAGGTGGAGCCTGTAGGTCCGGTGGCCTTCGAATGGATGGCCGTGGGAGTCGAGCGCGGTCCAGGGGTACTGGGACCCCTTGCCGACCATCTTCTCTTCCATCGCCGGGGTCACCCCGGTGGCGATGTAATAGAAGAAGATGGCCCCGTCGAGATTGGAGACCCCGGGGGAGACCTCGAACTTGTAGCCGCCGAAAAATGGCTTGCGCCACTGGCCTTCGGGGTAGATGAAGGCCTCCTTTCCGCGTATCCGATAGGCCAGCGAGCGGGCGGTGACCGCGCCGATGTTGGCCGCGTCGGCCAGTATCCGCTTCATCCGCTCGTCCGGGGCGAATGGCTTTCCCTTCTCGATGCCAATGGAAGCGAATAGGCCGAGCGTGGTCGGGTCGGAGCCCTCGCTCGGCTCCTCCTGGATGACCTTGTTCAGCAAATCCCAGAAGGCATAGTCGCCCGGGGCGACGAAGTTGGACGGGATGCCAGAGGCATTGACAAACTTAACGGGCGGAGGATTGGCCGCGTCGGCGAGGGGGTAGATCTTCAGGTGCTGCTTGACCGACTCCACGCCGGGCTTGGGGGAGCCGTCCACCAGGAAGGTACGGAAGGGTACCCAGTTGCCGTAGGTGCTCGGGAGCACCACGAAATAGCCTTCGGGGACCTCGCCCTGGTAGCCGGGGGGCAGGATCAGATACTTGCCGCCCTTGCCCTGGTCCGGGCCCGTGATGCCGACATCGCTGACCCACTTGTACCAGAAGTTGTCGATGGTGCCCAGGGACATGGGCGGGACCTCGATCACCACTGGGCCCTGGTGGGTGTCGATCCAGATGAAGTTGTAGATGGTGTTGTCGTTGGCGGTCAGCTCCACGGTCTTGGGATCGACCAGGGTCTCCCAGATGACGTCGGTACCATTGTCCGGCCCGAATTGGCGGAGCGAATCGCGCATCCCGGCCTGGTTGACGATGGGGATGGCCAGCAGATAGGCCTGCAAGGCTCGGGAGCGATCGAGGTTGTCGTAGACCTTTTCGAGTGTCTCGTGGTTGGGTACGCCGTCGGCGAGATGCAGCGGACCGATAGAGGTTTCAAGTTTATCGGGGGTCGCGACGCCCGGGGCGATGGGCGTCGTCATCTTGTAGCGCTCCGCCGCATAGGCGGTGCCCAAGGTAAGGGTCAAAGCAGCGATGGATGTTATCAGCTTCATGGTTCTCTTTTTATTGGCGTCAAGGGTCTTGATGGATAGGCTCGCTGGTAGGGGAGGCCCAGTCCAGGGCGCTCGATTGCCGATTGGCCGCCCAGCCTGCAACCTATTTTTTCTTGAGAGGGTTCCAATCGAGTTGCACCCTGGCTCTTAGGGCGGCCAGGGTGCTAATGGTTCCTCCAGCCCAGGTGGGCAACCCTTACAGGGGGCCCCCCTGGACGTGATGGATGGGTCGCCCATCCACCGCGGTGGCCTCCGTGTCCTGGAGCTTCTCGA
>CAZFZB010000253.1:0-1973 GCA_964523415.1 uncultured Chromatiaceae bacterium
CGACGACCTCGATCAGCTTGGTCGGGTTGGAATCGAGGTCGACCATGTTGCCGGCCTCCTTGGCGGCTTGGGTGCCGGTGTTCATGGCCACCGCCACGTCGGCCTGGGCCAACGCCGGGGCGTCGTTGGTGCCGTCACCGGTCATCGCCACCAAACGGCCTTGGGCCTGGTACTGACGGATCAGCTTGAGCTTGGCCTCAGGTGTCGCCTCGGCCAGGAAGTCATCCACCCCAGCCTCACCGGCGATGGCGGCAGCGGTAAGGCGGTTGTCGCCGGTGATCATTACCGTCTTGATGCCCATCCTGCGCAACTCGGCGAAACGCTCTTTAATGCCACCCTTGACGATGTCCTTGAGTTCGACGGCACCAAGCACCCGACTGCCCTCGGCGACGACCAAGGGCGTCGAGCCGTGGCGGGCGATGTCGTCCACCGCCTCCTGGACCTTGGCCGGCCACTGTCCGCCCATCCCGTTGACATGGGCCTTGACCGCTTCGGCGGCACCCTTGCGGATGCTCTTGCCCTGCCAGTCGATGCCGCTCATCCGCGTCTGGGCGGTGAAGTGCACGAAGGTCGCGCCTTCGGCCTGGATGTCGCGGCCACGCTGGTGCAGGGTTTCCTTGGCCAGATGGACGATGGAACGGCCTTCCGGCGTCTCATCGGCTAGCGAGGCGTAGAGCGCCGCTTCGGCCAACTGGTTTTCGGAGAAGCCGGGGGCCGCAACGAACTTCGATGCCTGACGGTTGCCCAGCGTGATCGTGCCGGTCTTGTCCAGCATCAGCACATCGACGTCGCCGGCTGCCTCGACCGCACGGCCGGAGGTGGCGATCACGTTCTTGGCCATCATCCGGCTCATGCCGGCAACGCCAATGGCCGACAGCAGGCCGCCGATGGTGGTCGGAATCAGGCAGACGAGCAGGGCGACCAGCACTGTCACGGTGATCGGCGAGCCAGCGCCGGCCGTTTCGACGCTGAACAGCGAGAACGGCAGCAGCGTCGCCGTGGCGAGCAGGAAGGCGATGGTCAGCGCGACGAGCAGGATGGTCAGGGCGATCTCGTTCGGCGTCTTCTGGCGCTTGGCCGCCTCGACCATGCCGATCATGCGGTCGAGGAAGGTTTCGCCCGGATTGACAGCAATGCGGATGACCAGCCAGTCGGACAGTAGGCGGGTACCGCCGGTGACGGCCGAGAAATCGCCGCCCGCCTCGCGGATGACCGGGGCCGATTCGCCGGTGATCGCCGATTCGTCCACCGAGGCGACACCCTCGATGGCCTCGCCGTCACCCGGTATGACCTCACCGGCCGTGACAACAACAACGTCGCCCTTGCGCAGGTCTTCCGAAGGAATGGTATGCATCCTGGCGCCGTAGTGGGGTTCCTGCAGCTTTTTGGCCCACACCGTCTTGCGCAGGCCACGCAGGGCGGCGGCCTGGGCCTTGCCTCGACCTTCCGCGACAGCCTCGGCGAAATTGGCGAAGAGAAGGGTGAACCACAGCCAGAGCGCGATGGCCAGGATAAAACCGGCCGGCGCCTCGCCGTTGCCGCCCAGCGCTTGGATGAAAAGCCCGGTTGTCAGCAGGCTGCCCAGCCAGACCACGAACATCACCGGATTCTTGATCTGGTGACGCGGCGATAGGCGTTTGAAGGATTCGACCGCGGCTTCGCGCAGCAAGGCCGGATCGGTCATGGATTGATTCGTTTGCATCAAATTCTCCTTATTGGGCGCCGATCATTTGCAGATGTTCGACGATCGGGCCCAGGGCCAGCGCCGGCAGGAAGGTCAGCGCGCCGACGACGACGACGGTGCCGATCAGCAGCATGACGAACAGGGGCGTGTGGGTCGGCAAGGTGCCGGCCCCCGGCGGAATGCTCTTCTTGGCGGCCAGGGAGCCGGCGATGGCCATGACCGGCACGATCAGCCAGAAACGCGAGAACAGCATGGCGAAGCCGAGCAGCGTGTTGTAGAAGGGCGTATT
>CAZFZB010000254.1:0-1952 GCA_964523415.1 uncultured Chromatiaceae bacterium
TTCGTAGGCCAGGTGATCCGCGGCAAGGGGGTGGACCTGCTCCTCAGGGCCTTGACTCAAGTGCCGGGTGACTGGCACGCCACCCTGGTGGGGACCGGCAACCATCTGGAGACCTGCCGGGCGCTGGCGGGGGAACTCAATATTGCCGGGCGGGTGACCTTCGCCGGTTGGGTTCACCATCAGGCCCTAGAACCCTACTATGCCCGCGCCGCCGTCTGTGTCGTCCCTTCGCGTTGGCCAGAGCCCTTCGGCATGGTGGGGGTGGAGGCCATGGCCAGGGGACGGCCGGTCGTCGCCTTCGCCGTGGGCGGCATCCCGGACTGGCTGGCCGATGGGGTGGGGGGCATTCTGGCTCCGGAGGCGGATACGGCTGCCCTGGGTGCGGCTATCGGCAGTCTGCTGGGGGATCGGGATCGGGCTGTCGCGATGGGCCAGGCCGGGCTGGAGCGGGTAAGGGCCGAATTTCAGCCGGCTAACTATCTGGATCGGCTGATGGTGATTATGAGAGAGGCGGCCTGAGGGTCGGAATCGCCGTCTCTCCCAGAATCCTATGCCGCTCTAAATTGGCCGGGCCTTGGAACTAGGTGCGGCGTTTGAGGATGCGTGTCAGTCGGACTCTGGGCCCGTTGAAACAACGCAGGCCGAATTTGTGGGTAAAGTAACTTGGCCATTCCGCGGCCGCATTGCGCTTAACACCCGCCCGGTCGCAGATATCCTGCAGGATGGCGATCAACCGCTGGCGATGGGGTTGGAATTTCGCGATGGTGCGCTGCCGGATCTCGTTAGGGGTCAGGGTACAGGACTTCATGGCCTCCACCCCCTTTCGCACGGATTCGGCATTGTCGTCGGCGATGTAGGCATAGGCGGGTTCGAAAAAGACATCCCGCCCACCCAGATTGCGGGTGGAAACCAGGGGGCGACCGGACAGGAGATACTCGGCGCTGACGAACATGGCCCCCTCCTCCGCCGACAGGCAGAGCCCGCAATGGGCCTCGTCGATAGCCCGGGAGACGAAGCCCGAGAAGACCTTGCGCTTCCAACTCGCATGGGGAAACTGGCGCATCACCTCTGCGAAATAGGCGGCCTCCTGGGGTGAATGATCACCGATCAGGCGCAGGGAGGCGATCCCCAAGGCGAGGTGATGGCGTTTGAAGGGCGTGATGCGGGCCAGGTAAATCGCATCATATTTGATGCCCCGGCCGTAAATTCGATAGTGATCTTCATCGAGAAAGGCGTTTTGATGACAAAATTCAGCCCGCAGGCCATGGCCGGCGATCAGGGCGAGCTCTCGTTCCGAATTACAGAGAAAGATCATCTCCGCCTCGGGACGCAGGCGGCTGACCTCGGCAGCCTCCCGTGCCACCTCGTCGGCCCTTTCCTGGGTCTCCCGGTGCCAGCCGAATTGGAACAGGAGGTGAGGTTTGGACCCCTCCAGAGCCTTAAGGATGGGGTCACGGTGTTTGAGGAAATCTTCGAAATAACTGATGACCACCGCCGGGTCGCGAAAGATCACATAGGTCGGCAAGGCATCGCCCTGGAGGAGTTTCTTGATGAACTTGGCGGACTGCGCAATCATGGGAAATCGTCTGTAAATTTCGATTCTTGGCATGTTACGCGCCGGATCTGTCCTGTTCAATAAGGGACCCGGCCCCTGGCTTTGATTGAAGGCAATTCGGGAGGGGTGGTATGAAATTCGGCATCTCGGCGTTTGCTGCCGACGGGGGCAAGTCCGGCATCAGCCAATACATGGCCAATATTCTGGGACGACTTCCCGACCTGGCACCCCAGGACCAATTTGTGGTCTTCGTCGACCGCGGGGATGCGGATCTCATCCAGTCCTGGCACCCCCGGCTGGAGGTGGTTGCCTACCCAGCCTGGACCGCCCACCCGGTCGTCAGCATTTTCTGGCATCTTCTCGCCTTTCCCGCCGTCCTGCGCCGTCATCAGTGTGA
>CAZFZB010000255.1:0-1945 GCA_964523415.1 uncultured Chromatiaceae bacterium
CGCGATGACCTGGTGGACGACGGGATGCGCCTCGCCGCCACAGCCGGGTTGATAGAGGAGCGCGTGCACGGCATGCGCCTTCTGCCCCTTTCGACCCTGTTCGGTCTCTTTCCGCGCATGGTGCGTGACCTCGCCAAACCCCTTGGCAAAGAGGTGGAACTGACCCTGGAGGGTGGCGACATCTCCGTCGACAAGCGTGTCCTGGAGGAAATGAAGGATCCGCTGATGCACCTGCTGCGTAACGCCGTAGACCACGGCCTGGAGACGCCGGCTGAGCGGCAGCTGCTCGGCAAGTCACGAGCAGGCCATCTAAGGCTGGTGGCGAGTCGCGCGGGTAGCGCCGGTGTCGCGCTCACCGTGGCGGACGACGGCCGCGGCCTGAACCTGGACAGGATACGTCAGGAGGCGGCCAGACGACATCTCTTCGACGAGGCAACGCTAGCGGCCATGAGTGGTGCGCAGTTGCAGCAACTGATCCTGACCCCCGGTTTCTCGACCAGCGGCTTCGTGACCGAATTGTCCGGGCGCGGCGTCGGTCTCGATGTCGTACGCGTCAACATCGAGCGCATGAAGGGCGCCATCCATCTGAACTCACAACCCGGCAAGGGTCTGGCCATCCTCTTGCAGCTCCCCCTGTCGCTCGCAACCGCGCGGCTGCTGCTGGCAAGGGCCGGCGGATGGCTATGCGGTTTTCCCGTCGAATATGTCCAGATTGCCTTTAGTGTGCGCCGCGATGAGCTTTTCACCCTCGAGGGCCATGCCGCGGTCAAGCTGAAGGACACGTCCATCATCGCCATGCGCCTTTCCGATCTGCTCGATCAACCGGCGACGGATGAGCCGGAGCTATACTCCTGCGTCGTACTCCAATTCGGAGAGCAACGTCTCGGGGTACTGGTTGAGGATTTGCCAGGGGAGGAGGAGGTGGTACCCCGCCCCTTGGGCGAGCCTTTGCGACGGGTCCGCAACGTGGCCTCCCTGGCGGTGCTGCCCAGCGGCAACCTGTGCGTGGTGCTCAATATTGCCGACTTGATGCGATCAGCGCCCAAGGCGGGCACCCAGCGGCATGCCGAGACGGCGAAGGCCTCCCCTAGCCTGCGTCGCCAGTCCATCCTGCTGGTGGAGGATTCGGCCCTGATTCGGGCCATGGAGAAACGCATCCTCGAGGAAGGGGGTTATGAAGTGACGACCGCGGTGGATGGCATCGACGCCCTCAATAAGCTCGGCAGCCGCTCCTTTGCCGCCGTGGTGAGCGACATCCTCATGCCCAATCTGGACGGCCTGGGCTTGACCTCCCGTATCCGCTCCCAATCGCGTTACCAGGACCTGCCCGTGATTCTGGTCACGACACTGGCCTCCGACGATGACAAGCGCCGCGGCCTGGAGGTAGGAGCCAATGCCTATATTCCAAAGCCAGCCTTCGACCAGCGCTTGTTGTTGGATACCCTGAGGAGATTGGTGTGATGCCGGCCAGCAACCAGCTCCCAGGCCGCCGTGGCCGCCCTGCGCCTGCCTGCACGACCGCCATGCCCTCCTAACCGGTGCCGGCAGGCCGCATCGTCCCTACCCATTCCAGAACACCACCGCCATGATCCGAGTCCTGCTCGTTGACGATTCGCCCATCGTCCTGCACATCCTGCAGCGCCTGCTGGCGGGCTCGCCCGATATTCAGGTGGTCGGCACCGCCGCGGACGGCAAAAAGGCGCTGGATCTGCTCCCGGCACTAAGTCCCGACGTGATTTGTACCGACCTGCACATGCCCGTCATGAATGGCCTGGAATTGACGCAGGCCATCATGATGAACCAACCGCTGCCGATCCTCGGTGTCAGCGCCTCGCTCGAGCCGGGTTCGCCCAACATCTTTCGCCTGCTCGATGCGGGGGCGGTGGATATATTTCCCAAGCCGCGCGATTTTCTAGGCATCAATGAGGCCAAGGTTGCCCAGGAG
>CAZFZB010000256.1:0-1914 GCA_964523415.1 uncultured Chromatiaceae bacterium
CCACCTCTTCGACCGCCTGTACCGGGTCGAAAGCTCCCGCAGCCGCAACAGCGGCGGGGCCGGACTCGGACTCGCCATCGTCCACAATATTGCCGAGGCCCATGGCGGACACATCTCAGCCCAGCGCTCGCCCCTCGGCGGCCTCTGGATTCGTCTCCGCTTGCCACTCCGAGGTGCCAACCCATGACTGATCGCATCCTCATTGTCGAAGACGAGGAGCGCCTTGCCCGCCTCGTTGCTGATTACCTGACCAGTAGCGGCTATGACACTCAGATCCTCACCGACGGCACCCTCGTCATCGATTGGGTGCGCGCCAACACCCCCACCCTAATCCTCCTCGACCTCATGTTACCTGGTCGCGATGGGTTGGACCTGTGCCGGGATCTCCGGAGTTTCAGTCAGATCCCCATCATCATGACCACTGCCCGCGTAGAGGAGATCGATCGTCTCCTCGGCCTGGAGTTGGGCGCGGATGACTATGTCTGCAAACCCTATAGCCCCCGCGAGTTGGTGGCACGGGTAAAGGCCGTGCTCAGGCGCACTCAGAGCCCTGCCCCCGGTACCCCGGGTGGTGATTCGCAAGATCAGGCCAGTGCCCTGAAGTTGGACGAGTCGACCCTGCGCGTCCACTGGCGGGGGCGCACCGTCGAACTCACGGCGGTGGAATTCAGTCTGCTCGCCACTCTTCATGCCGCCTCCGGACGCATCTTTTCCCGTGAGCGGCTCATGGAGCGCATCTATCGGGACCACCGCATCGTTTCCGACCGCACCATTGACAGCCACGTCAAGAAATTACGCCGTAAGTTGAACGAATTGGCCCCAGAGCAGGAATTGATCCATTCCGTCTATGGGGTCGGCTATCGCTACGAGGAAGTGCCCGAAACGGCCTCAATGAGGGACCCTGGTTAGGGACAACTTCGGCTCAAGGCCTGATCACCCTTATAACCCCAGAATCCCATTGGCATCCACATGGCCATTGGCACTCCCCCACCGCGATCAGTGAGTAAGAGGTAAGGGCTAAACTTGCCATTTTCCGCCCATGGGGCAAACTTGACGAAGGGGAGAAAATGATGCCCCTAACCACAGCCGCCACCATCTGGAGACCCCCCATGACTGACAACGATAAGCCCGCTGTCCTCGACAAAATGGTCCAAGCCTATGAGGAGATGCTGAAACGTACCCATGAATCCCTGGCCAGGGCCGAAAAGGAGACGATGCCCGCCCTTCGCGAGCTGCTGGATAAGGCCCGCGACCACATGGTGGAACTGGGCGAACTTACCCGCGAGGAGGCTGCAAAGGTGGCCGACTACGTCGAGCGAGACATCAAGGATGCCGCCAACTACATCACCGAGACCGGCGCGGACTTGCGTCAATGGTGGCGCTTCGACCTGGACCAGGTGGAGCAGCGCATGCTGGAGATGTTCACCAGCGTCGCCGACCAGACCAGCCTGCAACTGCGCAACTGGGCCGATCAGGCCCGCCACACCCTAGGCTATCACACCGGCGAGATCACAGGCCCCGGCACCCTGGTTTGCACCGCCTGCGGTGCCGAATTACATCTACAAAAGACAGGCCATATCCCGCCCTGCCCCAAGTGCCATGGCATCCAGTTCAGGCGCCCCGGCGCGGAGGCATCCGAGACCGAATAGCCCACTGCGGCCTGAGGCGCGCTCAGAACCCCAAAATGGGTTCGTTTGGTAGTTTTGCCTTTTCGCGGTGTCCCGACGAGGCTTACTGGCCTTTCTGGGAGGTCAGTTTCCCTGTTCGATCAGGGGAACTGATCCGGGCATCTGGTCATAATCCCCCTGCACGGATAGTATGAGCCGCCACTCGGTTGAAACCTGAAAAGCGGCAAGCGTGGGTCATGGAGTCAGAGCAAGGCAATGAAAGCAGTCATTCTCGCCGGTGGTTTAG
>CAZFZB010000257.1:0-1891 GCA_964523415.1 uncultured Chromatiaceae bacterium
ACAGGCCCCGACTCTTCAGGTAGAACAACTGGTCCTCGCCGATGCGGCTGGTGGTTGCCTCGTGTTCCACCCTGGCCTCTGGGTTCCGAGACTCGATATAGGGGAAGGTGTGGGCGGCGCAATTCGGTCCCATGAGCAAGGAGTCACACTGGGTGTGATTGCGGGCCCCCGTCGCCCCCTTGAGCACCTTCACCAGGCCCCGGTAGGCGTTGCTGCCATGGCCAGCGGAGATCCCCTTGGAAACGATGGTGCTGCGAGTGTCGCGGCCGATGTGGATCATCTTGGTGCCGGTATCCGCCTGCTGGTGGTGGTTGCTCAGGGCCACGGAATAGAAGTCGCCCATGGAGCGGTCCCCCCGCAGGATGCAACTGGGGTACTTCCAGGTGATGGCCGAGCCGGTTTCCACCTGGGTCCAGGAGATGTGGGCGTTGTCGCCCCGGCACTCGCCCCGCTTGGTGACGAAGTTGTAGATGCCGCCCTTACCCTCTGAGTCTCCCGGGTACCAGTTCTGCACCGTGGAATACTTGATGCGGGCATCCTTCAGGGCGATGAGTTCCACCACCGCGGCGTGGAGCTGGTTCTCGTCCCGGGTGGGCGCGGTGCAGCCTTCCAGGTAGGAGACGTAGCTGCCCTCGTCGGCGATGATGAGCGTGCGTTCGAACTGGCCCGTGTTGCGGGCGTTGATGCGGAAGTAGGTGGACAGCTCCATGGGACAGCGCACCCCCGGGGGCACATAGACGAAGGAGCCGTCGGAGAACACCGCCGAGTTGAGGCTGGCGAAGAAGTTATCCGTATGGGGCACCACCGAGCCCAGGTATTGACGCACCAAGCCCGGATGTTCCCTCACCGCCTCGGAGAAGGGGCAGAAGATGATGCCCAACTGCTCCAGCTTGTCCTTGAAGGTGGTGGCCACCGATACCGAGTCGAACACCGCATCCACCGCGACCCCCGCCAGCGCCTCCCGCTCCGCGAGGGGAATGCCCAGCTTCTCGTAGGTCAGGAGGAGTTCCGGGTCCACCTCGTCCAGGCTTTTTGGCTGCGTCTTGGCCTTGGGGGCGGCGTAATAATGGATGGCCTGGTAGTCGATGGACGGGTAACGCACCGAGGACCATCGTGGTTCCTTCAGGGTGAGCCAGTGCCGGTAGGCCTTCAGACGCCATTCAAGCATGAACTCCGGTTCCTGCTTCTTGGCGGAAATGAGGCGGATGACCTCTTCGCTCAGCCCGGCCGGCACCGTATCCTGCTCGATGTCGGTTACGAAGCCCCAGCGGTAGGGGGACTCGATGTGACGTTGCAGTTCCAGGTTATCCATTCTTCACCTCCTTACTCGGGCCACCGCAGGGTTTCGACGCGCATTACCTGCGCGTTCGGTTTCGCCATGTCGGCAAGACTTACGGATTCCAGAGCCACGCGCACGGCATAGCTGATCAGGCGCCAGTTGGATCGGGTGGGGCAACTCAGCTCCAGGCTGCAGTGACCCTCGCCCAAGGCACACTCGGTGAGGGCGACCGGGCCTTCGATGGCGGCGATCACCTCGGCCATCGAGATGTCCTGAGATCCCCGCATCAGGGTGTAGCCACCCCCTGCACCACGCACGCTACGCACCAGTTCGGCCCGGGTCAGACGCTTGAGCAGACTGGCCACCGTCGGCAGTGGGAGCGTCATCTCGGCAGCGAGCCTCTGGGCACTCACCAAGCGACCGGGTGCAAGCGCCAGTTGGGTCATCAGCCCAGTGGCGTAGTCCGTCAGTTTCGAAATACGCAGCATCTCAATCCTCTTTGCATGGCCTCCTTGCCCATATAGGACTATATCAGTACTAAATAGTTCCCGAGGGCGGTATGAACGCGCGTCCATGTAGCCCGTCACCAGTCGTCAGCCTCCGTTAACAGCT
>CAZFZB010000258.1:0-1891 GCA_964523415.1 uncultured Chromatiaceae bacterium
TAAATTGCTAGGCAGTGTCGGTGAGCCCAGCCTTACAAACCCAGGAGAGGGTCATCCCACTGGGGTTGCTGATGCTTTTCAAAATAGGGGTCTTCCTCGGGGAAGAGTTCTTCCAGCACCTGCTTGTCCTCAACCAGATCAGTTGGGGGAGAGGACTTGCCCGCTGGATTTACCGTTAAGAAGGTCGGATAGGGGTCGTCCTGCTGTTCGGTCAGCAGCTCTTCGTCATGGTCGTCAAAAGACAGCGCCCCGCCCGCCTGATATTCCGTGACGCGGGTTTCGAAGAAATTCTTCTCCTTGCGGATCTCCATTTGCTCGGCCATCCAGGGAAAGGCGTGGTAGGCGTCGGTGAAGGGCTGGGGTAGCCCAACAGATCCGAGGCGCATATTGGCGAAGAACTTGGCGGTGGCCACATGGTCAGGGACGGAATAGCCCAGGATGGGGCCGTCCTTAAAGCAATAACGTATATAGCCCTCCTCCAGATCAAGGGCACGCCGAGTGTCCTGGTCTATGTCAGCCAGCAGTTGCGGGGTCAAGGCATCCGGATTTTGCACCATGAATTCCTTGATGAGCGCGACGCCAAAACCGATGTGGTTGGATTCGTCCCTGGCAATATAGGTGAATTGTTCGGCACCGCCCTTGAAATAACCCAAACGAGCCAACTGCTGGATGGGCCCCAACAGCGACACCCAGAACCACACCCCCTCGAAGATCAGGAACCAGAACACCATCGACCGCAACAGGGCTTGTTTTTCCGCCAGGGTCATCTCATGGTAGGGTCGTCCCTCGATCCGGCGCTTGATGGTCTGGAGGACGGGGGCGGACAGTAACTGGGCCATCTCGACCCGCTCGCGCATGGCGGGGACCGTCTTCCAGGTGTCGTAGATCGACAAGGGGATGCCGAGATTCTCGATCACATACCGATACGAGCGGGTATGGAGCCCCTCCTCCCACACCAGGCGCTTGAAAAAATGACGGATCTCCGCCGGTTGGAATACCGATAGAAAGGTTTCGGCAGCGTCGTCACCCCGTTCGATATCGAATGTCGTCAGCTGCGCCATGACCGATTCGAAGAGATGTTTGAATTTCGGGTCTATGGCCGGATTCTTGTAGTCGGCCACGTCGGAACTGACGGCAATCTCCTCGGGCGCCCAGTTGTTATTTTCTTGCGCCCGAGCCATTTTCCAGGCCCATTCATAGGCGAAGGGTTCGAGCTGATAGGAATCACAGGGACCGAGCAGGGGTTTGGGAGACATGAATACTTTTTTCTGGTTTCGTTGATTATTGAGTTGTGGGTGCTGTGGTTATTTGGCTTTGCCAACAGGGTTTTGCATGGCAATTTTCACAACGCTGCGGCACGGCTTTGACAACCTCTGCTTGTGGGCATCCAGGCAATCAAGGACACGGCCTTGGCCAGGCTGCACCCGGGCGCAGAACCGGGCTATATCTGCTTCACAGGCGAGGTAGGATGCTTCGGGGCCCTGCAGCAAGGCGCGGCAATCAAAAGACAACTCCTCCATTTGGTGCTTATCGAGGCAGGTCAGGATCTTGCCCTCTGCCCCAGAGGCGTCAGGGCAGAATTTGGCGACGTCATCCTTGCAGGATTCCTGAAGGGTGGGTAAGGCTTGGATATCAGTCGTTAAAACCAAAAGCCCGCTGACTGCCAACAGGCTGGCCATACCCGCAAAATGCTTCGGCATTGCTCAGTCACCAACAAATAGGGGGATGATTAGGGGACAACCAGATCGTGCTGATCAGAGCCTCTGCCTGGCTTTCCGGATGCGCCCAGCATAGCAGCATCTTACTCGAAACAGCTACTACACAAGTTCCATGGCAGGAAAGGCTGACTTCCCACTCCCAAAATGGAGATTAGGCGCCACTTCCTGGAACG
>CAZFZB010000259.1:0-1862 GCA_964523415.1 uncultured Chromatiaceae bacterium
GCCCTGGCCTCGAACCAGATGGGATGGGAACTCTGGCTGATATAGGTGCTGGTAACAGCCCGCCAATCATCGGCATAGGTGGCCCCCAGGACGCTTGACCATTGGTAACGATCAAAGGTCAGGTCCCCTTCCTGGTGCTCCAGTGACTCGAAGTACCAGCCATGTTCGCGTAAAGCGTAGAGTTCGGGACCCGGTGCGTCGGGTCGATCGAAAAACCCGGTCTTGTGCAAGGCCTGGACGATTTGGCCCAACCCCCGGTGCTGCGGGTGGGCCCAGGTCTCGTCCGGATTCATGGTGATGATGATGTCGGGGCGGACCAGGATCACGACCTTTCCCAGCCGATCGATCAGCCGTTCCTGATCCCACTTTTTGACGCCATTATCCCAGCTATCCTCAAATTCAGAGCCGGCCAGGCTAGACAGGAAATAGACGGCGGCAACCCGATGCTTGGCCAGGCCGGAGAGAAATTCATCGCGCCTCTGTTCGGCCAGTTGATAGGGGGAGGCGATTGGGCGCAGTCGGGGCCCCTCCGGTGGCTGAGTCAGCCAGGTAGCCTGGCCAGGAGCCAGTTCGATGAGAACGTCCTGATCCCGTTCGGGGTCATAGTCGTGGCGAATGGCCTGTACCACGCTACCACCCTCGCCGTTGGTGACCAAGGCGATGGCGACATTCCAGCCACGCTCCTTGAAGCGGCCCAGGTTGAAGAGGGTCTCGTCATCAGGATGGGCAGTAATCAGCAACACCCGGGGCACTGCGCCATGGCCCTCCGGGTGCTCATGATCCGCGCAGGACCCCAACCCAATGGACAGCAATAACAGGCCCAACAAGGGCCAAGGGGGATGCTTGGCAGGGCTGATGCGCATAAGTTACCCCAGCTTAGATCACCGGGTCATGCCAGGGTTTGGTCGATCCTTTTTGCCCGGGGCCCAAATTCCAGGCTAGCCAGGGCCCCATTGACGAGGATGAGTTGTGGGGGCAGATGCCCAATGTCCAGATCATAGAGGATCGGAATGTCCAGGTCGCCCAAGGCATCGACCAGGGCATCACGCTGCGTGAAACCCTTGACGACCTCGGCGGCCGTGCGTCCGATCAGGATGGCATTGGCGGCTTCGAACCATCCCGCCAGTTTCAGGTGGTGGAGGGCGCGAGCGTACTGGGCAGTATTGAAGTCGCAGTTATCCAGATACACCAGCAAGCCCTCGGGTGCATAGTCCCTGGCAAAGCCCGGGAGATCGCCATAGGCGGATCCACAGAGCATCGCGATCACATCCAGGGTCCCGCCGATGAGCCGACCCGATACCCGGCACTGATAATCCGGCTGCTGTTCATGGTGGAGACAACGCCACTGGACCGGGGCGGTGCGGTCGAAGTGCCTGATGTCCGGGGGTAGCTCTGCCCAGTCGCTGTCATGGGGCTGGTAGAGGTCGGCGGCGTACTGGGTGAAGCTCGCCCCCGGCTCCAGGGTGACGATCTGCTGCCAATAGGCCAGCCCCGGGGCCGTAGGATCGATGGGGGACTCCCAGAGATTGGTACCGGACAGGGTCGCAATACCTGTCAAGAGGGTGTAAGGGAGCATGAAGGTACTCAAATCCGAGTAGCCCAGGATCCATTTGGGGCGGGCATCGGCCAGGACGGCGAATTCCAGCCAGGGGTAGGATATCGATGAGGAGTTCGCCGCCATTGGGCGGAAAGATCGCCGCGATCCCCGGATCCAGCAACATCCGCTGGAGTTCGGCGGCCCGTTCCCGGGCGGGCGCGCTGAGGAGATCATCACCCCACAGGCAATCCCCCTCCTGATAGCCATACCCCAGATCCTCCAGCACCCCATAGGCAAACCGCATGCGAGGCTCGAGTTGTTGCTT
>CAZFZB010000260.1:0-1832 GCA_964523415.1 uncultured Chromatiaceae bacterium
GCTGTTTGTTTCGAGCGGCCAGCTACCGCCTCTGACTCCCAGGGTTACCCATGGGGGACAAGTCTGCTTTCCACAACGCACCTCGCGATGCGTTCTGGAAAGCCCGCCTTGCGGCGGACTTTGGTTTCAAGAAATCAATTTGAGAAGACCTCTCTCCAACAGCGCCTTGAGTTGCACGCTGAGTACCTGAACCAGAATGACCGATCCGGTAAAGAGAAGCACCCGTTTCCCGTCGGCAAGCTCTGCAACGGTTTGTTGCCCAATGTACTGATATTTCATGATGCCCTCCAGGTGGAAGGGATCCACAGCCAAGTAAAGCGTGGCCATGTATCGATATCAGACGGGCAAACCTTAGATAACCAGGCCATAGCGTCATCTCCTTCACGCGACGCGACGCATGGCCAGTTCAACGGATTGCAAGGTCGGAAAACCTGCCTTGCCATCCCGGTTGAGGATATCGAGCCAATCGAGCGATTTCTGGCCGGCAGGAATGTCACCGGCAGGAACGATCGCACTGGCCTGGATACCCATCTCCCAGAGTCGCTGAACAAGTTGCTTGGCAGCTTCCTGTCCATGACCTCGAGGATGTTGCACTGTAGGTCGATCCTTGTCGGCAAAGACCAGGATCTGCCTCACGCCAGAAGGAGGGATGAAGTTTTCCAGGAGATGGGCATTGACTGCACACCATACGGGCATCGTCATTCCCTCCATCACCGCCAGAGCTGTTTCCAGTCCTTCAGCCAAGGCGAGCACTTCACCTGGCTCCACTAGCCGTATCGCCCCCCCCGTCAGCTTTCGCTGCTTGGGGAAACGCATCAACTTCTTCGGAGACTCGACAGGCGCCTTGTGTCCATCCTGGGTCAGGTAGGTGCGGTGAATCGTAATCGCATCACCCTCCGAACCATGAACCATCGCCAGCATGACGGGAAAGGTACCAACCTCCTTCCTCTCCTCAAAGTAGGCCAATGAGGGATGAAGTCGAAGCGTCTCGGGATGCCGTATGGCGATCCCGCGTCGGGCCAGATACAGCCTGGCAGGTTCCGCGTCTCGATGGGCAAGGTCAATCGACTCATTCCAGACCCGGTTAAGCGCCTGACGCGATTTCTCGACATCATCGTCCGGCAGATCCTGGCGAATGACGGTACGGCACATGCCAGGTGCGGGTAATACGCCCAGTTGCAGATACTCCGACACAGACCTCAATACCTCCTTGAAGTCCTGGCCAGTCACCCACATCAGGGTCGCAAAGCCGTCGGGATGCACGCCGCAGGTATTGCAAACGCTCCCTCCGGACTCATCCACATCGCTAAACACCCGATAGCCATCCTTCCCACCGTGTACCGGGCAGGCTACGTGGTGGCCAACCCGATCGAGGGCTGGCTGCAGCTGCGGCGCCAGTGCGCTGAGGATGCTTCCCCAGCGTCCGCGCGCAGAAAACTTTACGTCTTTTGATTCCATGATTACCTCCGTGAGAAACCCCGGATGGGGCCTTCCGAAGCACCCTGACAGGGCACTTGGGAAGGCCCCGTCGCGGGCCGATGAACGTCCCACCGGCATGGAGGCACCCCGACCGGGGAGACTCCCCAGCAGGGTTGGTATGGTTAGAAAACCTCAGAAGGGTCCGTTGTCGTAGGACGCGGGCGCCTTGGATGAGCCCTTGGGCGCCGAACGGGCCGCTTCCGAGTCGTCCTTGGGTTTGCTGCCTCCGTTGGGAAGCATCTTCATGCCCTCCCCTACGATTTCCGTGCTGTAGCGAGTCTCGCCATCCTTGTCCCAAGAACGGGTCTGGATGCGCCCCTCAACAAACACCAACGAGCCTTTCTTCAGATACT
>CAZFZB010000261.1:0-1830 GCA_964523415.1 uncultured Chromatiaceae bacterium
CGAACGACTAAGTTAGAGCTTGTCACAACCTGTCCATTGGGGAGGAATCATGGACCTGTTCTACCTTCTAGTTGCCGTGGCATTTTTCGCCGTGACAGCCCGACTTGTCCCTCTGTTTGAAAGGATCCGGAGGAAATGATGAACCCGCTTTATCTGGTTGCCCTGGCGGTTGCCATCGGCGTTTTCGGCTACCTTGTCGCCGTGCTGTTCTATCCGGAGGATTTCTCATGACCAGCAATGGCTTTTTGCAACTCGGCCTCTATCTGGTCGTCCTGCTCGCCTGCGCCTGGCCGCTAGGCAGCTACATGGCGCGCATCTATCAGGGCGACATTCCGGTCTTCGTGCGCTGGCTGCGGCCGCTGGAGCAGGGCATCTATCGCCTGGCGGGGGTTCGTGGCGACGACGCGATGCCGTGGACGCGTTACACCTTCGCCGTGCTGCTCTTCAATCTGATCGGTTTCCTGGCGGTCTTCGCACTCTTGCGCCTGCAGGATGTTCTGCCGCTCAATCCGGAGGGCATGGCCGGGACGACGGCCGACCTGGCCTTCAACACGGCGGTTAGCTTCGCGACCAACACCAACTGGCAGTCCTACGGCGGCGAATCGACGATGAGCTACCTGACCCAGATGCTCGGCCTTGGCGTCCAGAATTTCCTGTCCGCCGCGACCGGCATGGCGGTGCTGATGGCCTTGGCGCGCGGTTTCGTGCAGCGCGAAGCCTCGGGGCTGGGCAACTTCTGGGTCGACCTGGTGCGTTCGACGCTTTACATCCTGTTGCCGTTGTCTTTCCTGCTGTCGGTCGTGCTGGTCAGCCAGGGCGTCGTGCAGACCTTCAACGCGCATGCCACGGTCAACCTCATCGAAAAGCTCGAATTCGACCAGCCCAAGCTGGGTGATGACGGCCAGCCGCTAAGGGATGCATGGGGGCAATTGATCACCGAAAAGGCGACCACCGGCGAGCAGATCATCGCCATCGGCCCGGCCGCCTCGCAGATCGCCATCAAGCAGTTAGGAACCAACGGCGGCGGCTTCTTCAACGTCAATTCGGCTCATCCCTTCGAGAATCCTACCCCGCTGACCAACTTCCTCGAGATGCTGGCGATACTCCTGATTCCAGCGGCCTTGTGCATCACCTTCGGCATCACCATCGGTGACCGCCGCCAAGGGGTGGCTATCCTGGCGGCGATGACCCTCATCTTCGTCGCCATGCTGGCCGTTTGCGTCTGGGCCGAGCAGTCGGGGAACCCGCTGTTCGAGCGCCTGGGCCTCGATACCCGCGCCTCCGAATTACAGGCCGGGGGCAATATGGAGGGCAAGGAAACCCGCTTTGGTATCCTCAATTCGGCCCTGTGGGCGACCGCGACCACGGCGGCCTCGAACGGCTCGGTCAATGCCATGCACGACTCCTTCACACCGCTCGGCGGCCTGGTGCCGATGTGGCTGATCCAGTTGGGTGAAGTGGTCTTCGGCGGCGTCGGCTCCGGGCTGTACGGCATGATCATCTTCGCGCTCGTTGCCGTCTTCGTCGCCGGCCTGATGATCGGCCGCACGCCGGAATACCTGGGCAAGAAGATCGAGGCCTTCGAGGTCAAGATGGCCGCCGTCGCCATCCTGGTACCACCGCTGGTGGTGCTGGTCGGCACGGCCATCGCGGTGATGGCTGATGCCGGCCGGGCCGGTATCGCCAACCCTGGCGCCCATGGCTTCTCGGAAATCCTCTACGCCCTGTCTTCCGCCGGCAACAACAACGGCAGCGCCTTCGGTGGCCTGTCGGCCAATACGCCCTTCTACAACACGCTGCTCGGCTTCGCCATGCTGTTCTCGCGTTTCT
>CAZFZB010000262.1:0-1826 GCA_964523415.1 uncultured Chromatiaceae bacterium
TCGACCCGTTGCAGTTGACTCTGGCCCAGGGCGGCCTGGATGTCGGTGATGCGATAGTTGAAGCCCAACTCGATCTGCTGGTAATACCAGGGGCCCTCGGCTGCTCCCCGCATCCCGGCCGGGTCGCGGGTGATGCCGTGACTGCGCAGACGGGCCATGCGCTCGGCCAGGGCGGGGTCGTTGGTGGTGGCCAGGCCGCCCTCGCCGGTGGTGATGATCTTGACGGGGTGGAAGCTGAAAACGGTGATGTCGCTGTAGCGGCAGTTGCCGATGGCCTCCCCTCGATAGCGTCCGCCGATGGCGTGGGAGGCGTCTTCGATGATGCGAAAGCCGTAGCGCTGGCCCAGGGCGGCGATGGCCTCCAGGTCGCTGGGCTGGCCGGCGAAGTGGACCGGGACTAGGATCTTGGGCAGCCGGCCGCTGGCCGCGGCCACTTCCAGCTTGGCGGCCAGGGCCCGGGGGCTCAGATTGTAAGTGTCTGGGTCGATATCGACGAAATCCACCGCGGCACCGCAATAGCGCCCGCAATTGGCGGAGGCGACGAAGGTGTTGGGCGTGGTCCAGAGCCAGTCGCCGGGGCCGAGGTCGAGGGCCAGACAGGCGATATGCAGGGCGCTGGTGGCGGAATTGACCGCCACGCCGTGGGCGGCACCGCAATAGTCGGCGATGGCCTGCTCGAAGCGCGGGATCGCCGGGCCCTGGGTGAGAAAGTCGGAACCCAGCACCGCCGTAACGGCGGCGATGTCGGCGGCGGTGATCTCCTGGCGGCCATAGGGGATCATGCTAGGGGTCCCGGGCCTCATAGGGTCACGTTCATTTCTTGCTGAACCATGAGGCGCAACTGCTCGACCGTGAGAAAGTGCGGATTGGTGCCGCTGTTATAGGCATAGCCGGGTTCGACCGCGGGGCAGCCCTGGCGCTCACAATACTGATCAACGCTGTATTTGGCCGCCATGGGCAGAATGGCGAAGTAGCGTCCCAGATCGACGGTATTGAAGCTGTCGCTGGCGGTGATCATCTCCTCGTGGAGCTTCTCGCCGGGGCGGATGCCGACGACGGGGTGCTCGCAGTCGGGGCCGATGGCCTGGGCCAGGTCCGTGATGCGATAACTGGGGATCTTGGGGACCAGGATCTCGCCGCCGTGGGCGTTCTCCAGGGCCCAGAGGACCATGTCCACGCCCTCCTGCAGGCAGATGTTGAACCGAGTCATCTCGGGGTCCGTGATGGGCAGAATGCCGGTCTTGCGGCGCGCGAGAAAGAAGGGGACGACGGAGCCCCGGCTGCCCAGGACGTTGCCGTAACGCACCACGGCGAAACGGATATCGCGCTGGCCGCGGATATTGTTGGCGGCGGTGAAGAGTTTGTCGGAACAGAGCTTGGTGGCGCCGTAAAGATTGATGGGGGCGGCGGCCTTGTCGGTGGAGAGGGCGATGACCCGCTTCACGTTGCATTCCAGGCAGGCATCGACCAGATTCTGGGCGCCCAGAATGTTGGTCTTGATGAACTCCGAGGGATTGAACTCGGCGGCCGGCACCTGTTTCAGGGCGGCGGCGTGGATGACGGTATCGATGCCTTCGAGGGCGCGCTTCAGGCGGTTGTAATCGCGGACGTCGCCGATGAAATAGCGCAGGTTGGGATAGATGGCCGGGTCGAAGACCTGCGACATCTCATACTGTTTGAGTTCATCGCGACTAAAGATGACCAGTCGCCGGGTTCTGGGGTGAGCATCCAGTACCGTCTTGACGAAGGCTTTGCCAAAGGAGCCGGTGCCGCCCGTGATGAGTATGGAACTGTCGGTGAACATGGAATTCAGGTCTGATAGGCCC
>CAZFZB010000263.1:0-1806 GCA_964523415.1 uncultured Chromatiaceae bacterium
TGTCAGACGTGCCATATCCCCGAGTTCGCGCGCGGCCAGCCGACCAAGATGATGTGGGATTGGTCTACCGCCGGCAGGCTGGATCAGGATGGTAAGCCTTACGTACTCAAGGACAGCGCAGGTAACCCCGCCTATGACAGCAAGAAGGGTGATTTCAAGTACGAATCGAACGTGATTCCGACATACATCTGGTTCAACGGAACCGTCGACTATACCCTGCGCGATACCAAACTCGACCCGACCCAGTTGGTGCGGATCAACCGCTTCGAGGGCAGCCCGACCGACGGAAAATCCAAGATCTGGCCCGTGAAGATCTTTACCGGCAAACAGCCCTATGACAAGGCCACCCAGCAGTTGCTGATCCCACATACCTATGGCGTTGAGGGTGATAAAAATGCCTTCTGGCAGGTCTTTGACTGGAATAAGTCCTTGGAGGCCGGTCTGAAGTCGGTCAATGAGAATTTCAGCGGCGACTTCGGCTTTGTCAGCACGGAAATGGTCTGGCCCATCACCCACATGGTCGCGCCTAAGGCCGATGCCCTGAAGTGCAAACAATGCCATGCCCCTGCGGGTGGTGTGGGCCGACTCGACGAGGTGCCCGGAGTATATATGCCTGGCCGTAGCGGCAACCAGTTGCTCGACAAGGCCGGCTGGATTTTGGCCTTACTGACCCTGCTTGGCGTCATCGCCCATGGCCTCGGCCGCATCCTGGCCGCTCGCAAAGGAGTTCGAAAATGACTGAAAGGATCTATGTATTCAAGGCATTCGAGCGATTTTGGCATTGGTCACAAGCCTTCCTGATCATTGGCTTGCTGGCGACGGGTTTCGAGGTGCATGGGAGCTATCGCCTGTTCGGCTTTGAACGGGCGGTGAACCTGCATACCAATCTGGCCTGGTGCCTGGTGGGCCTGTGGGTGATCGCCATCTTCTGGCACTTCACCACCGGGGAATGGCGGCAATATATTCCTACCCTGAAAAAGGTCGATGCCATGATCAAATATTATGTCGTTGGCATCTTCTCGAATGCTCCGCATCCCTTCAAGGTGACCCGGTTGAAAAAGCATAACCCCTTGCAGCGCTTGGCCTATCTTGGGGTGATGGTGTTCATCGGCCCCTTGATTTGGGTAACGGGATGGCTTTATCTCTTCTACGACAAGTGGAGTGACTGGGGCCTGGATCCCTATCTAAGCCTGCAATGGGTGGCCTTCTTTCACCTCATGGCGGCCTTCATGATGCTGCTGTTCCTGATCGCCCACCTGTATCTCGTGACTACGGGTCATACCCCGACCGCGCATATCAAGGCCATGATCACCGGTTGGGAGGAATCCGACTGAGCCCAAAACTTCAAGCGAAACCCAAGAGACCCGGTTGCCAGTGGCACCGGGTTTGTCGTTTCCAGCGAAGGGGTAACCGCATCGAGGGTGAAAATCCGGGTGATACCCGGCAGGATCCTGGTCCCGGAGGCCTCATCGGGACCTGAGGATTAGTGACCGGAACGAGCGGCGGCATCCAGCAAGAAAGGCCGATATTCCTCCCAATGGGCCACCGGGCCGGGGTGAGCGAAGACGACGATGCCATGTTTGTCGAGGATATAAGTGGTCGGAAAGACCTTGGCGAACAGCCGGTCGGCAAGGTGCTGACCGTCGGCTAGAACGAGGTCGCTCTCTCCGTCCCCTTGGGCGCCGGAATCATAGAGGGGCAGGCCTGGTGCGACAGAGTCGGCCCAGGCCCGGGCGCTGGCGTAGTCCTCGCGAACTTGCAGGAGAACGAAGCGAATCCCCTTTTCATCTGTCAAGTCGCTGGCGA
>CAZFZB010000264.1:0-1803 GCA_964523415.1 uncultured Chromatiaceae bacterium
TTGAGCAATTCCTGACGCGCCTCGCGGGCGACTTGCCAGGCGGAGTGCAGGAACAGGGCGCAGATACCGGCGCCGACCAGCAGATCGGGCCAGGCCGAACCACTTTGCCAGACGGCCAGTGCGGCAAGTAGTACGGCGCCATTGGCGAACAGATCGTTACGGGAGCAGAGCCACACCGAGCGCATATTGATGTCCTCGCCACGATGGCGCCAGAGCAGGCCGAAGCACAGGGTATTGACCGCGAGGGCGAGCAGGCCGATGGCGCCCATGGTCTCGAAACCCGGCGATTGCGGATGAATCAGCTTGCTGATCACCTCGGCCGCCACGAAAAGGCCGAAGGCGAGCATGACCCCGGCCTTGAGCATGGCCGCTCGCGCCTTCCACACCAGACCCCGACTCACCACCCAGAGGCTAAAGGCATAGACCAACGCGTCGCCAAGCATATCCAGCGAGTCGGCCAGCAGCGACACCGAGTTCGCCAGCAGGCCAGCAGTGAGTTCGATCAAGAACATCAGCGCATTGAGCACCAGCACCAGGCGCAGGGTATTGCCCTGGCGAGCCTGCATTGGCTCCAGGGCGCAGCCCTTGTCGTTACAGCAGTGAGACATAGCGTCAGGTCAGGCCCAGATTGGCCCTGACCATGCGCTCCATTTCCGCCGGCCTGGGTGGGATTTCCGCGGAGAGGGCGGCGACGAAGGCAGTGCGATCGAGCGACAGCATCGGGTTCCAACGTTTTTCGAAGCCGATGGTGGAGGCAGGCTTGCCCGAGATGCCGGCACCGCAGACGCTGCCGGCGACGTGGCCGGCGTAGATCTCGATTTCATTTGGCAATGTGAGCAGCTTGCTGTGCAGGCTGTCGTAGATCTGCCCGGCCATCTCCGTTTCCTGTCCGGCCAGATCGGGCCGGCCAACCGCGCCGACGAATAGGGTGTCGCCGGTGACCACGAACCAGGGTTCGGCCGGCTGTTCACCCATGCGCCGCTTGTCAGTGACCAGCAGGCAGACAGAATCAGGCGTGTGGCCGGGGGTGTGCAACACCTCGACGGTGACATTGCCAACGTCGATGCGCTGGCCATCCTTGAGTGGCTCGAAGGCGAATTTCACCCGACCGGCATTGGCTTCGTGCAGGCAGTAGGCTGCCCCGGTTTTCTCGGCCAACGCCCGGCCGCCGGAGTAGTGGTCGGCGTGGACATGAGTATCGATGACGTGGGTGATCTTCACGTCCTGCCGGGCGGCCTCGGCGATGAACCAGTCCTCGTCGCCGGCGACCGGGTCAACAGCCACGCCAACGTGGCAGGAACCGCAGCCGAAAAGGTATGAGAGCGTGGATTCGCGGGTGGCGAGCTGGCGGAAGAACATATGAGCCTCCTATGAGTTGACCGAGTGCAGGCGCTGCTGCAACTCGCCGGACGGCATCGATCAAGAAGAACACGTCAAAAGTGGTCTCAGGTCGGCATACCGGAGGGTCAAGCGCTGGATATAGTCAACAAACAGACTTGGGCCTGATCTTCGAGCCATTATAGGGGCGGAGGTAAGAACCGAGCCATCCACAAATAAAATGACTACTCAGCATTCCTCGGCCGTCAAGGGGGCGAGCCCGAGTCGTCCTATAGGCGATATCGGTCGAAGCGACCTGGATGGGGTTGATGAGGGACTTGGTTGATGATGGCCTAGGCACTGCTAGAGGGAACTCAAAGATCCGACCAACCGCCAGGGGGCGTCCCGCAAGAACCCACCGCTATGACCCCATTACGCCAGGTGCTTGCGATCCTCTGTATCGAGGAGTTGGTCATTCGGGTCGCT
>CAZFZB010000265.1:0-1757 GCA_964523415.1 uncultured Chromatiaceae bacterium
TCCTCCGGAATCATAACCGCCGCCAACCCTGAGAGCTGTCCTACCGTGATCGAAAAGCTGCGCAATATCGCCATCATCGCCCATGTCGACCATGGCAAGACAACCCTGGTCGACAAACTGCTACAGCAGTCCGGCACCCTGGGCGACCGCTTCGGGCCGGTGGAGCGGGTCATGGATTCCAACGAACTGGAAAAGGAAAGGGGCATCACCATCCTTTCCAAAAACACGGCCCTGCGATGGGGAGACTACCGGATCAACATTGTCGACACACCGGGTCACGCCGACTTCGGCGGCGAGGTGGAGCGGGTGCTGTCCATGGTGGACTCGGTGTTGCTGTTGGTGGATGCCCAGGAGGGTCCCATGCCCCAGACCCGCTTTGTCACCCAGAAGGCCTTCGACCATGGGTTGCGGCCCATCCTGGTGGTGAACAAGATCGACCGGCCGGGGGCACGGCCTGATTGGGTCATTAATCAGGTCTTTGAACTCTTCGACCGGCTCGGTGCAAGCGACGCCCAACTCGACTTCCCTATCATCTACGCCTCCGCCCTTAACGGCTATGCCAACCTGACGGACGAGATACAGGAGGGCGACATGACGCCCCTCTTTGAGGCCATCGTCGAGCACTGCCCGGCACCAGCAGTGGACTTGGATGGCCCCTTCCAGATGCAGATCTCGACCCTGGACTACAGCAGTTTTGTCGGCGCCATTGCCATTGGCCGCATCCAGCGCGGCAGTGTCCGACCCAACCAACCGGTGGTCCTGGTCAACCCCGACGGCACCCGCCGCCGGGCCAAAATCGGCCTCGTCTATGGCTACCTCGGCCTGAACCGTTACGAGATCAAGAGCGCCAATGCCGGTGACATCGTCGCCATCACGGGTATCGATGCCCCCAACGTCTCCGATACCCTTTGCGACCCGGACAATGTGGAGGCCCTGCCGGCCCTGTCCGTAGACGAACCCACGGTCACCATGACCTTCCAGGTCAACACCTCCCCCTTTGCCGGCCGCGAGGGCAAATACCTGACCTCGCGCCAACTCAAGGAGCGCCTCGAGCGGGAACTGATCCATAACGTCGCCCTGCGCGTGGAGGAAGGCAATGACCCGGAGAAGTTCCGCGTCTCCGGTCGCGGGGAGCTTCACCTCTCGATCCTGCTCGAAAACATGCGACGGGAGGGCTACGAGTTGGCTGTCTCCCGCCCCGAGGTCATCTTCCGGGAAATCGACGGCGTCATCTGCGAGCCCTACGAGCAGCTCACGGTTGACCTGGACGAGGCCAGCCAGGGCGCTATCATGCAGGCCCTGGGTGAACGTCGGGGGGAACTCAAGGACATAGTTCCCGATGGCAATGGCCGGGTGCGCCTGGATTATGAGGTGCCCTCGCGCGGCCTCATCGGTTTTCAAACCGAATTCATGACCCTGACCTCGGGCACCGGCCTCAAGTATCACGTCTTCGACCACTATGGCCCCGCCAACCCCGGCGGCATAGCCCCACGCCGTAACGGCGCCCTCATCTCCAACGGCCAGGGCAAGGTGCTGGGTTATGCCCTCTTCAACCTCCAGGAACGCGGCCGCATGCTGGTCAGCCCTGGCGAGGAGGTTTACGAGGGCCAGGTGGTCGGTATCCACTCCCGGGACAACGACCTCACCGTCAATCCGCTCAAGGCCAAGCAACTCACCAACATCCGCGCCGCCGGCTCCGACGAGAACATCCTCCTAACCCCGCCGATCCGCTTCAGCCTGGAACAGGCCCTGGAGTT
>CAZFZB010000266.1:0-1748 GCA_964523415.1 uncultured Chromatiaceae bacterium
GGAACCATGACAAAGAGGTTGACTAATTTGTTGGCCTCTCCAAAGAGCTGGATCACCATGGCCGCGGAAATGACCGAGGCGGCAACGTTCACGAATTCATTACCGATGAGGATGGTGACGATGAGGCGTCGGGGTTCACTCAGTAAACGTTCGATGAGGTCAATGCGGTGATTACCGTCCGCCCGCATCTTCTCTATCTGCGTCTTGTTTAGGGAAAAGAGGGAGGTTTCGGTGCTGGAAAAGAAGCCCGAAAAGACAAGTAGCACAACAAACACCACGAGTTCGATGATGAATGCAATGTCCAAAGGGGTTATACCTCGGTTAAGGTTCGGATGATGGCAGGGTGGAAGGATCGGGTGGCGGGTCTTGGATACGGGAAATCGCCACCTTGCGGACGTGCCGCTGGGAGGCATCGCGGATATGGACCCTCAGCCCATCGAGGATAAAACTTTCGTCTTTGGCGGGGATGCGGGCCGTATGGTTTAAAATCCAGTGGCTGACCCGGTCCGTGGGTTTGCCCGGGATTTCCAGGTCGAAAAAGTCCTCGATCACCCGCAGCTCTACCTGTCCGCTGACCAGAATGCTGCCATCCGGTTGGGCCTCGAATTGTTCCGGGGCTTCGTCGCTTTCATCGTAGATCTCGCCCACCACCTCCTCGACGATGTCCTCCAGCGTGAGTACCCCCTCCAGATAGCCACTGTCGTCCACCACCAGGGCCATGTGTTGCTTATGCTTGCGCAGCAGGGGCAATAGCTTGTCGATCGTCTGATTGGCGGGGATAAAGAGGGGTTCACGGCCTATCTCCAAGGCGCTGATATCCGTGCGGCCCCGGACTACCGCCTCCAGCAGGTCCCGGGCGAAGAGTATCTTGAGGATGACGTTGGGGTTGTTGCCATGAAGGGGAATGCGGGAATAGGCCTCCTCGATGACCGCCGTTGTCAGGTCTTGCAAGGTGCGGCGGCCGTCGAGGCTGAATACGCGCCGTCTGGGGGTCATGACATCCTCGGCACGCAGGTCGTTGAGGCTGAAGACCCGTTCGATCATCTCGCGCTCGTCGGTCTCGATGGTCCCCTCCTCTTCGCCATGTTCCACCATGCTGATGAGTTCCGCCTCGGTGACCGTGGGGTCGCTATCCTTGCCGATCATTCGTTGAATCCGATTGGTCAGGTGGGTGAACAGCCAGACCAGGGGCCGGATGGCGCGCATGAAGGCGTAGATGACAGGCCCCATGACCAGGGATATGCGTTCGGAATGGCGGGTGGCGATGCCCTTGGGGGTGATCTCGCCAAAAACCAGGAGCAGGAGGGTAATGACGCCTACGGCAATGCCGGGCCCCAGGTGGCCGAACCATTCGGTAGCGATTACGGTGGCGAGGGCGGAGGCGCCGGTATTGACCAGATTGTTGCCGATCAGGATGGCAACGAGCATGGGCGCTGGGTCTTTCTTCAACCGATAAACGGCCGCGGCGCCGGGGCGTCCTTCCCGCTGGAGGGCGTGGGCGCGGGCTAGGGAGAGTGAGGTGAGGGCGGTCTCAGATCCTGAGAAAATGCCCGAAAGCACAAGCAGAATGACGAGTGTCAATAGCTCTTGCATCTGGGAGGGATGTTGGGACTCCGCGTGGCCTCGGATGATTCGAGAAAACCAGTATATCCGAATTGTCCCCGACACCGGCGTGATTCTTCCCCAGCGCACGCGGCATGTATGACGCCAGCAGGGTTGAACTGGTCGCTGTCGTCTGTAGAATCCAA
>CAZFZB010000267.1:0-1735 GCA_964523415.1 uncultured Chromatiaceae bacterium
TAGAACCCAAAATATATGGCACTCTCATGAAAGTCGCCCCGTTCAAGTCAGAGTCTCACCGTCAGGGGTCAGGAGTTCAACGACCCCTAAAAGCCATCCATGAGTCTCTTCCATCCAGTCACCATAATTGCGCCCGAACTTGTGCCGAACAGGGCGTGGGGAACCGTTTCTACCGGCGCACCCGGCACAACCTCACTCTTAATCAACTCATTTCGCATCTTGCGTCCCTCCCCCCAGACACGGCTATTACCCCAAGTCCCCGTCTAGAAAAAGGAGCCGCCGCAAATGAACATGACAGGCACCATACCTTAACTTTCCCGTCACGATGAAGTTACCCTGAGAAAACGGGAAACAAGATGGAAATATCCCAGATGGCCTAACCCGCAGGAGCGCAAGGGGTGGCGGTTAAGCGGTACCGGACGGCCAGGCTGTGCCCGCAGTCGCCAGTAAACTAAGGCCGGTCGAGCAGATCTGGCAAGGCGGGGCCAGTGGTATCGTATTGGAAGGACACAGTGGAGGTCACTGAGCCACATGGGTAACGGGTGGGTCGAGCAGAGCCCAGCCCCAACCACAACAACGAGGGCTACCGAGGTTTCAAGTACGTTGAGGCCAGTCGCTCGCATCCACCGTTTCCTGGTAGGCATGCCAGGTAGCGTGACCGATTATCGGGAATATCACCACAAGCCCCAGTAAACCTGTTAAAACTGAAAATAACATGCCACCCATAATAGTCGCTGCCCAGAGTAGCATGACCTTTCGATTACGCAGAACCGCGTTGATGCTAGTAACGATGCCAGTAACCAGATCGGTGTGGCGATCCATGATCATTGGCAGGGAAAAAGCGCTGATACAAAAGGTAATCAGGGCAAAGACGGCACCCACCGCGGATCCGATACCAAAGAAAAATACCAAATCCAACCTGTCGCTCATTAACCCGCCAGCTGGAAAAAAGAGATGCAGCAGGTGACCGACATGGATCCAAACCAGAAAGAGCACAATGAGAATGCTAGAAAAGAGGGCCATGTTGCCGATACCTCGAGCGCCATCGCGAAGGCAATAGCTGAGTTTGGGTGACCTTCCAATCTGAAGTTGACAACTGATGGAATAGAGCCCGATGGCCATGACCGGTCCGATCAAGGTTAAACCGGAAAGGATGGTCAACAATACCAGCGGACCGCTGATCACAAATCCGGCATAGGCAGCGACATAGCATAGGACCGTCGCCGTCACGCCATAAGTCAGACTTTTTCCTGGAGCCTTTCGTAAATCCGCAATACCAAGCCTTATCCAGCGGTTCGGAGCTTCTATGCCCAAGGAGCGGCAAGGCGCAACAAAGGGCAGGTTACTGGTATTTTCAGCAAGATGCTTCGAAACCGAATCGGTGTGATTGGGCATGGCAAATGAGTTAGTTAGGGTGACCTTGGTAAGCGGAATTTCCAGTGAATGCCGGGTGCCATCCTTGACCAATGATCAAAGCAAGTGCTTGTGACGAATTTCGAAACTTGGTCGAAGGGAAGCCGTTCACCTGGCGATATCTGGCGTGGGTTCTACCTTTAGTCCACCTATCAGCCAACTATGAGACGCCCAGGGATTCGGTGTTCTCCGACCCTTGCCCAAGGATCCTCGTGTTCCAACCGCCGACGGCCCATTCAAAATTCGTTACGATTTAACCGAGAGTGCGCCCTTCTACCTTACTACACGTCAATTTGAGCACATCAACGATAACACCACCCAG
>CAZFZB010000268.1:0-1731 GCA_964523415.1 uncultured Chromatiaceae bacterium
CTCGTCCGGCGTTTTCCGCCAACGCCAGGAGAAGCGCGAACTCCCGACCCGACAGCTCCACTGGCACCCCTTCCAGACGCGCCATCCGCGCCGCCGGATCCAACTCCAGGTCGCCGAGGGTCAGGAGGGGCGCGGCATGACCCGCCGAGCGCCGGGCCAGGGCCCGCGCGCGCGCCGCCAACTCATCGAGGTCGATAGGCTTGACCAGATAGTCATCGGCGCCGGCATCCAGGGCCTGCACCTTGACGTGGGTGGCATCGCGGGCGGTCAGGATCAGCACCGGCAGGGTCTGGCCCCGCCCCCGCAGCCGCCGCAGCACCGCCATTCCCTCCAGGCCTGGCAGGCCTAGATCCAGCACCAGAAGGTCGAACTCCTCGGTCTTGAGGGCCAGATCAGCCTCCTCACCATCCCTGACCCAATCCACCGCATGCCCCACCTGGCGCAGGCCGATACTGAGGCCATCCCCTAGAGAGGGGTCATCTTCGACGAGCAGGATGCGCATGAGGGTCCTCCCATGCGGTTAAAGGGTGAACCACCAGGCGCAGGCCGCTACCCAGATCAGCAATACCGGAACTAAGAATGGATGGGCGGTGGCGATCGCCTCGCCGGGGCGGCCAACCTTATAGCCGCTGAACATGGGGCGAATGAGGTTTTCGCCGTGAGCCAGGCTGCTCACCGCTACGCCGGCGACGTGCAGTAGGACGACCCCCAACATGACCGTGGCCAGAACCTCATGGATCTCGCCGACACCCTCCCAAGCCTCCCCCTGATAGGCGACCCAACCGGACGCCCCCGTCAGGAGCCCCAGGGCCAGCAGGGCAAGGATGGCCCAGCCACCGGCGGCATTATGGCCCGCATAGTCGGATTCATGAGTCCCGGAGCGCCCGACTACCAGGCCGGCGACATAGTCCAGCACCGCCTGGCGCCCGCGCACGAAACTCGTAAAGCGGGCATGGTAGCTGCCAATCAGGCCCCAAAGCAGGCGAAACAGCAGGACCCCGACCATGGCCCCACCCAGGGCGGCATGGACCAGGCGCAGTTCCTCGCTGTCGCCCGTCAACCAGGCGAGGGCGAAGAGTATCACCAGTAGCCAATGGCCGATCCGCACCGGCCAATCCCAGACCAGAATTCTTTGCTTCTCAATCATCTTCGCCTTCCTCCCAGGGACGGCCATTGGGCATGACGATTTCCCGCTCGCGATAGCTACCCTCGGCGGCGCCCTTGTGACAGGCGGCGCAGTTGGCGGGGCCCTTCAGCCCGGGATCCTGCCAGACCCTGGCCGCCACCTCGTGGTGCTTACGCCTGAACCAGGGAGTGGCGGTCAAACGTGGCGGCTCACCTGTGGCCTGAGGAATCCCGCGGACAGTATCGCCCCCAGCGTTCTGGATCAGGAAGGTTTCGATGGTCTGGCGGGTCTTTTCGTCCAGGCCGGCATTATCACCATAGTGATGGTCGAGTTGGGTCATGACCAGATGCCAACCCCTGGCGTCGAGGAGGGCGGGTGGAAAGGCCAAGTGACAGGCGCCGCATTCCGAAGCGAAGGCGGGTGGGGCACCAGTAGGGGTCACCAGACGGTCCGCCAGTGCAGCCAAGGGTACCAGTAACCAGGCGGTAATATGCAGGAAGGTCTTCATATCAGCGCCCTCCGGTCAGAAATGCCACGAAGTCGGCCTTTTCGGCGGCGGTGCAATCACGACCTACCACCTCCTTGCAATTGCGGCCAAACCATTT
>CAZFZB010000269.1:0-1677 GCA_964523415.1 uncultured Chromatiaceae bacterium
GGTGGGTCTGGTGAAGAGACGAAGGACGCGACCTGGGCCGGGGGGGTAGGTACCAGCCTCGGAGGGGGCAGGGCGCAGGGGACCCGCCCGGTGCTCCAATCGGGGGCCCATGCCGCCCTGATCGGCAAGGTCAGGCTGGAGATCGACCCTGCCACCCACCGGGTGGTCACGTCCAGGGTGGAGAACCTGGAGCCTCGTTCGGGGGCCGGCAGCACCCTGCCCCGGGTGAAAAAGGTGGCGGCCCTGCTCGACTGGGCCCTGGCCGAGGCGGCGGAGATAGGCCAGGAGGAAATCAATACCCTGACGGCGGCCATCAGCCGCGCCCTCGATCTGGCTCCGGACGGGCAGATCCTCGATGATGACCGGAGTTTGGAATCGCCCCTGACCAATCTGGTAGCGAATATGTATCGCGACCGGCTTGCGGATTCCGGCCGGGGCGGTGCCCGGATCGGGGTGCAGAACCCCGGCGGGACGCGTGTGGATCTGCAGGCCGGGGTCCTGACCTATGCAGATGCCGCCGATGTGTTGCCCTTCGCCAATACCCTGATGACGGCCCGCCTTACCGGGGCCCAGTTCAAGCAGTTACTGGAGCAGCAGTGGCAGCCGCCAGGGGCGAGTCGCCCCTACCTGCAGTTGGGTTTGTCGGACAATGTCACCTACAGTTACGATCCCTCCCGGGCCGAGGGCGACCGCATCACTGCCATCAACCTGGACGGCGCGCCCCTGGACGGAGAGGCAGAGGTTGTGGTGGGCGGCAGCGACTTTCTCATCGGCGGCGGGGATAACTTCACCGTCCTCAACAGGGCGGCGGAGCGGCGGGATTCCGGCCTTAGCGACCTCGAGGAGTGGGTCGCCTACCTCAAGGGCTCGGCAGCGCTGTCGCCGTCCTTCGTCAAGAGGGCGGTGCAAATATCCCCGACCCCCACGACCCTGATTATCGGGAGGCCCCAGCGCATCAGTGTCGGCGTCCTGGACTTTGCCAAGGTCATTGGCGCGGTGACGAATAGGCGCCTGACCGCCCGCATCGAAGGTATCGAGGTCAGTGCGGCGCAGATCGTCGCTGGCGCGGCCGATCTCACCCTCAGTGTGCCAGCAGGAGTGGGCCCGGGACTCAAGACCCTGGACATCACTGCCAGCCCCACCGAGACGACCCTGAGAATTCCGGTGGAGGTGCTGGCCTCCGGTGGCTGATCGCTTTTGCCACCAGCCCAGACGATGGGAGGCAGGGGTATGGCCGCTGCGAGGCATGGGTCCGAACCTTGCCGCCTGCATCCAGGATAAGCAACCATGAAGGGGTGATCATCCGATGAGAATTCTGCACACCATGCTCCGCGTCGGGGACTTGGAAAGGTCCATCGACTTCTATACACGGGTCCTGAAGATGCGGCTACTGCGCCGGCAGGACTATCCGGAGGGACAGTTCACCCTGGCGTTTCTGGGTTACGGGGCTGAGTCGGAACAGGCGGCCATCGAACTGACCTATAACTGGGGCGTCACTAGCTACGAGCTGGGTACGGGCTTCGGCCACCTCGCCCTCGAGGTCGATGATGTCTATAGCGCCTGCCAACAGATCCGGGATCTGGGTGGCCACATCCTGCGCGAGGCGGGGCCCATGAACGCCGGCACCACCCTCATTGCCTTTGTGGCGGACCCGGATGGCTATCCCATCGAGTTGAT
>CAZFZB010000270.1:0-1651 GCA_964523415.1 uncultured Chromatiaceae bacterium
ATCGCATCACCGACATCCAGGCCGCCCTGGGCCAGAGTCAACTGCAACGGGTCGATGACTATGTCGCGCGCCGCCAGCGCCTGGCCGAGCGCTATGACCGGGGCCTCGCCGACCTGCCCCTGCGCCTGCCCTATCGCGATCCGGCGCATCAGTCGGCGCTGCACCTCTACCCCATCCAGGTCCAGGGGGATCGGGCCCGGGTCTTCGCAACCCTGCGCGCGGCGGGGATTGGGGTCAATGTCCACTACATCCCGGTGCATACCCAGCCGGACTTCGCGCGCTTAGGCTTCAAGCACGGCGACTTTCCCCAGGCCGAGGCCTACTATGCGAACGCCATCAGCCTGCCGCTCTTCCCCACCATGACCGAGGCCGAGCAGGACCGGGTGATGGCGGAGTTGGCCGCCGCCCTGGCCTGAAGGGCGCGGGCCGCCAGCAAGCCACCGCCCCCAACCAACTTGACAGGCCCAGACCCCATGGCGAACCGCACCCTCATCATCGCCGCCCACCCCGATGACGAAGTCCTCGGTTGTGGCGGCGCCATCCTTAAGCTCACGCGGGCGGGCGCCGAGGTGCATCTGGCCTTCCTGGCCGACGGCATCGGGGCGCGCAATCCTGACCCCGGCCAGCGGCGGGCGGAACTGGCGCAAAGGCGCGCCGCCGCCGAGGCCGCCGCCCGTATCCTGGGTGTTGCCTCCCTGAGCTTCGACGACCTGCCCGACAACCGGCTGGACAGCATCCCCCTGCTGGACATCACCCAGAAGGTAGAGGCCCTGATCGACCAGCATCGCCCCACCACCCTCTTCACCCACCATGCCGGTGATCTCAACATCGACCACCGCCGCACCCATCAGGCCGTCATCACCGCCTGTCGGCCCCAGCGCGGGCACCCCGTCCGTACCCTCCTCTGTTTTGAGCAACCCTCCAGCACCGAGTGGCAGCCCCCCGGCTCCGGCCCGGCCTTCACGCCCCATTGGTTCGTGGACATCAGCGCCACCCTGGCGGGCAAACTCGCGGCCCTGGAGGCCTATGCCGCCGAGTTGCGGGACTGGCCCCACCCCCGCTCCCGCCAGGGCATCGAGCACCTGGCGCGCTGGCGGGGCGCCAGTGTCGGTTGTGACGCCGCCGAGGCCTTTATGCTGGCGCGGCATCTGCAATAGGCCATCAGCCGCCCTCCCCTAAAGTGGGTCTTCTCCAAAACCCTATGTGATTCAGGCAAGTTGCGTGAAGCCACGGATAGGCCTATTATTTCCCGCCCCTCGAAAGGCTTCGAGCGCCCCCTTGCCGACAGCCCGAGCCGATCCTGGATAAACCGCGCGGGCAAAGTATCCGCGCAAGCTTCTCATTTACCCACTGAGACGGGCTCCGCCCGAAGAAAAACCTATGTCATCCAACACCCAGGCAATCGCCGCATTCGTGGCCGAGGTTGTCGCCAAAAATCCGAATGAGCCCGAATTCCATCAAGCCGTGCATGAAGTCGTGCACTCCGTCTATCCGGTGGTCGCGGCCAATCAGGCCTATCGCGAGGCCCGCATCCTGGATCGACTGGTGGAGCCCGAGCGCGTGATCATGTTCCGCGTCCCCTGACTCGACGACCAGGGCCAGATCCAGATCAATCGCGGCTACCGCATCGAGATGAACAGCGCCATTGGCC
>CAZFZB010000271.1:0-1634 GCA_964523415.1 uncultured Chromatiaceae bacterium
AAGGCAAGCCTTTGATTTTATGGAGCCGACGCACGGATTCGAACCGTGGACCTACTGATTACAAATCAGTTGCTCTACCAGCTGAGCTACGCCGGCTTGGGTGTGAGGATTCTATCCGGATGAGGGTCGCTAGACAACGCGATTAGGCCCACGCGCTAAGGCCCAGGATGACATCAATCTCCTTCCGGTACTAGTGTTAGACCCTGGAGGACCAGGTCGGGAACATGCTGGGTACTGGCTGGCATTCGGGCCCTAAGGCGTTCCGCATCCCCACCAGTGGTGAGGAGCACAGGTTCTGTACCGGCCAGGTCGGCAAGTTGGCGCCACAGACGTTCGGCCAAAGCGACGGGGGCATCAAGGGAGGCGACGGCGATGGCGGTTGCGGTGTCCCTGGCCCAGGAGTCGGCCGTCTCCTCAGGCTCGACGTGGGGGATCTGGGTGTTGGCCAGGAGAGCCTGACGCATGGTCTCGATGCCGGGAAGGATGAGGCCACCGAGATGGCGTCCATCCGAGAGCAGCAGGTCGTAGGTGATGGCGGTGCCGGCATCGAGGATGAGGACCGGCTGGCTCAGGAGTTGGTGCGCAGCGAGCAGGGCTAACCAACGATCGACGCCCAGTCGGCTCGGGTCGGCATAGGCAACCTTCACCCCCCGCCATACAGACCGGGGGAAAGCAAACTGGGGTTCCTGGCCCCACTTGGCACGGCAAACGCGAGAAAGTCCTTCGGCCACCTTGGGTGCGCCAACACTGGCAACCCGGATTTGTCCTGGCTTTGCCAGCCCCTCCCAAGCGGCCAACAGGTCGAGAGGGATGCCCCCATGATGACGGAGCACGCGCATGGGCTCAAGAACGAGATCTGTCTCAGGAAAGTACAGGGTCCACTTGAGATTGGTATTGCCTATGTCAATGAGAAGTTCCATGGCCCGGTGAAACAATGGAGAGATGAAAGGGTCCTGCGCAGGAAACAACCAGTTGTGCAAGTAGGTCTATGGGCCGAGCCAAAGCACCACGAATCCTTAGGTAACGCCATAAAAGGATTTCCCATTACAGGCTGATGCCCTATACTCCGGCCTGGTCGCAGCGGGGCGTCAAAAACATTTTCGCCATCCGCGACTTGTAAGGGATTTTCGCCTTGCGGGCAAGATAAGAATGATTACCGAGGAAAATATCGCCTTGTAACGGACTTACGCGTTAGCGCGCTCGTTCGTGGATTCCAACTCTCTAATTCTTGTCAGCTATCCCTCGGGTTCCCCTTCAAAGGGGTCCCTAGGCGGGAATTCCCAATCCACACCCTAGAAGAGGTTCTCAATGAATAAGATCGTCAAGACTGCTGGCCTAGCGGCCGCCGTTATCCTGTCCGCCACGTCCTTCTCCGCCAGCGCCTTTTGGGGTGGCGGTCCTTGGGGCAACAACGGCTGGGGCAACAATAACAGCAACTGGTGGAATGACATGTTGGGCGACGGTACCGGCGACTTCAACATGAACATGAGCGGCAGCGGTCGTGGCAATGGCCGCGGCTACAACCGCTACAACGACTATTATGGCTACGGCTATGGCCCCTATGGCTATGGTGCTCCTTGGGGCTACGGCGCCCCCTATGGCTACGGCGCCCCCTATGGCTACGGCGCTCCTTA
>CAZFZB010000272.1:0-1632 GCA_964523415.1 uncultured Chromatiaceae bacterium
GGCAACATCAGCCGGGACGCCAGCCGGGGGTTGGCGCTGCGCAGGGATCATGGCACCCTATACCCATTGATCATGTCCTCCACTAGATCAACTTTTGGGGAATCATGCCGGCCTGAGCCTTCGTTGCCGAGCCCCAGACCCATGGTGAAGCTGAACGCGGCGACCTAACCCAGGAGGAACAAGCTATTTCGGGGCAGAGCTTCCGTACCCCCTAGCAGGTCTGCGAGACCTTCGACGCCTTCGTCGAGCTCGACAAAGCCCAGTAGCTTCTGGACAATTGGGCTTCTATACTCCCCTGGAATCTCGTCAGGGAGCACTCTGCCAGAGGGTCGCTTGACTTACGATAATCCGCTTCCAATCAATGAGATCCGATACATCGGATCTCCAACCTTGATAACAAACACCCTTCCGCTTTGTGTTAGCAACCGATCAAGTTATCAATTTACCTTTACATTTAAATCTGCGCATCTTCTAATGTACTCGGAACTTGCTTCCGTGACCCCGTCCAATTCCAATTCGCCCTTATGACTCCCTATTTGATATTCAAGCTTTGACGCACTGCTTATTCCTTTCAGAAATATTTTCTGGTTTTTATGGTTAATCGAAAGCACCCCGCCATTACCATCATAATTCCAAATTCCCTTAAAACCCTGGCCCTTGCCAAACAGGAATACCACTTCCGTCATCTTGGCCCCACCAGCATTCACTCCCGCATCAACCATAACCGTTACATTCCTGTTATCACAAGAAAGCTGGAAAGATCCTTCGGAAATATTTCTGCTGGAATCAAAGCAAGTCAATATAGATGATTTGAGACTCGTAGCATCATCGATATAGGAAAGAACCAAGCAGTTCTTTCCAAAAGGTTGTTCGTTTGTCAGCCGTGCCTGGAGGTTCGCGGATATGAAGAACAGGAGCATAAGCCCCAGCGGGATTGGCTTAATAATATTCATGGAGTTAGTGCTGGGGCTATTGGAAACTGATTCGATCCGGGCAGGCAATAGTAGGCACCATCGGGACTTACGTTACCCCCTAGGATAGACGCAGCCATATTCGGGTGGTGATACGGGGACCATACCGTTAGGGCAAGTAATTGGAGGAGGTCGGCGATATTTTGGCGGGACCGAGACCTTAGTCTTAGGTGGTTGGCTTCGGGATTCAATCTGATTTCTATAATTCTGCTCATATTGTCTTGATAGATATTCGTCTCTAGTCCAGGCTTGCATTTCCTCAACACAGTTTTGAGAGTAACAAATCACCTCCCCGCCTGGGGTCTGTACCCGGGTAGCACAACTCGTTAGCGGAATCACAACAGCCGTCACTAGAAGGACATAGCTGGGGAGAAGGCATTGTTTTATGCGGCTCTTAGACATAAGAAATTTTTGCAGAAAATATCGCCAATTATTTGGTTTTCGATGAAATGATGGCGTGGTTGATCTGTTTTCACCCTTGTGGGCCAGCCTTACCCGCCTGTTATCTCCGAACAACGGAGCCGAAATCTGGTGGGCAGAGGACACCGCCGGTCTAAGCCCCAGGGCCCGCCTTAGCAGTGTCAAAGTTCACGCGTGATCAAGGCGGTTCAGTCAACAACAGCCTGCCAAGTAAAACGCGATCCGAAACCCCAACAGGCCT
>CAZFZB010000273.1:0-1610 GCA_964523415.1 uncultured Chromatiaceae bacterium
CCGCAATCTGGTTAGGTTTGGCAGTGGGAGCAGTACCAACCCATCCTAAAAGTTACTGAGAATCCGATGCAAGACTTAACGAAAGAGCAACAAATCCTGGTGGCCATGCGCAAGACACTGGCGGCGATCATTCGGGAAGTGACCCCCGCGCCGGGGATGAAGCATCCCTTGTCGGCGGGTACCATCGAGGATATACGCCAATGTCTGGCCTTGATCTCGGCGCGGGAACGGGAATGGGCGGATCAGCAGGGTCGCACCACCGAGCGCCCTTACTACACGGATGAGCCCCAGGCCACGCAAGTGGTATCCATGGCGGGCCTGGGCAAGAGTCGCAAACCGAATTGATCCCAGGCCGAGGCTTGGGCTCCCCTAGGCGAGGCTAAGAAGGTGGCCAGGGCTCGCGACCTAGAAGATCTACTGGCCATCGATCGGGCCCATGCGTGGCATCCCTATACCTCGACCCTGAATCAGGACCCCGTCTTTGCGGTGCGCGCCGCCCAGGGCTGTCGTATCGAACTCCTGGATGGTCGTGTCCTTATCGATGGCATGTCCTCCTGGTGGTGCGCCGTCCATGGCTATAACCACCCCGTCCTCAACCAGGCCATCCGAGCTCAACTCGATCAGATGGCCCACGTTATGTTCGGAGGTCTCACCCACGAGCCGGCGGTGTCTCTGGTGGCACGTCTGGTTTCTCTGACCCCTGAACCCCTCCAGCACGTCTTTCTCTGTGATTCCGGTTCGGTGTCCGTGGAGGTGGCCATCAAGATGGCCATCCAATACCATCAGGCCCGGGGCCAGCCTGGTCGTCAGCGTCTGCTGACCCTGAGGTGCGGCTATCACGGGGATACCCTGGCCGCCATGTCGGTGTGCGACCCGATCACGGGCATGCATCACCTTTTCTCCCACCTCCTGCCCCCTCAGCTTTTCGCCCCGGCTCCGCCATGCCGTTTCGGCGAGCCCTGCCAGGACGCCGACATCGCCGAGTTCGCGGCCTTGTTGCGTGAGCACCGCCAGGAGTTGGCGGCGGTTATTCTGGAGCCTATCGTCCAGGGTGCCGGTGGCATGCGTTTCTATGCCGCTGATTATCTAAGGCGGGTGCGTGACTTGTGCACTGAGCAGGGCGTTCTCCTGATCGCCGATGAGATCGCTACAGGATTTGGCCGCAGCGGTCGCCTCTTCGCTTGTGAGCACGCCGGGGTAGCCCCTGACATCATGACGGTCGGCAAGGCCCTGACCGGTGGCTATATGACCCTGGCCGCCACCCTGGCCAGCAGCGAGGTGGCGGCGACCATTTCCTCCGCCACGCCGGGTGTCCTGATGCATGGTCCCACCTTCATGGGCAACCCCCTGGCCTGTGCGGTGGCCAACGCCAGTATCGACCTCTTGCTGGAGCGGGGTTGGGAGGGGGAGGTGCAACGTATCGAGGCCGGACTGGCAGCCGGACTGGCACCCTGTCGAGGGCTCCCCGGCGTCGCCGAAGTGCGGGTGCTGGGCGCCATTGGCGTGGTGGAGATGGAGAAACCTGTAGTCATGCGCGATATTCAGCGCTGCTTTGTCGATCGTGGTGTCTGGGTTCGCCCCTTCGGGCGGCTGATCTACCTGATGCCCCC
>CAZFZB010000274.1:0-1600 GCA_964523415.1 uncultured Chromatiaceae bacterium
GAACTGCTGTCTCACGTCGCCGACGCATCCAACTGGATGCCTGAATTGATGAAGGCCAGCAGTTCCATCTTGCCGAGGGGAGATGGAGAGCCGACCCTGCTGTCCCTGGATCGGGTGGCGGCGGATTCCATCCTGTGGGAACTCGGTCTGCGGGAAGGGGATGTCATTGCCCTGATCGATGGTGAGATCTCGCAATTCAGCCCGACCCGGGCCTTGGATTACATCCGCAAGGCGGAAAAGGTCATGGTCGCCCTGGAGAGGGGGGAACCAGCTTCGCTGACGATTCTGCGTCAAGGCCAGCCGCTCCATCTGGTATTTCACTACTGGTAGCCGGCTGAGCCCCTTTCTGGGGGGACAGGCCGCTAACCTCCTCCTGAACCTGGTAGAGGGCGCTGGAGTCGAGTTCGCCCAGGCCGCGACCCATGAGGGCGTTGAGGAATTGGGCGACCTGGGCCGTACCCGGAAGGGGGAGGCCGAGTTCGTGGGCGGCCTCGAGGACCAGGCGCAGGTCCTTGTGGTGGAGGCGGGTCTTAAAACCAGGTTGGAAGTCGCGGTCGATCATGCGCTGTCCGTGGATCTCCAGAACCCGGCTGTAGGCGGAGCCGCCGAGGAGGGCGGCGCGGACCTTGGCGGGATCCACACCGGAGGCGCGGGCGAAGAGCAGGGCCTCCCCGACCCCGGCCAAGGTTTGGGATATGGCGATCTGGTTACAGGATTTGCAGACCTGGCCAGCCCCATGGTCGCCGATGTAGACGATATTCTTGCCCAGGATCTCGAATAGGGGCCTGACCACCGCGAAGATGGCCTCCTTGCCGCCGACCATGATGGACAAGGTGCCCTGGATGGCCCCTATCTCGCCTCCTGAGACGGGGGCATCGAGCATGCTCAGGCCCCCTCCGCCCAGTCGCTTGGCCAGGGCGCGGGTAGCGGCGGGGGAGATGGTGCTCATATCCACCAGAATCAGCCCAGGTCGGGCGCCAGCGAGGACCCCCTGATCACCCAGGATCACCTGTTCCACATCCGCCGTATCCGCGACCAGGGTGAAGAGAAGGTCCACTTTAGAGGCCACCTCCGCAGGGCTGGAACAGGCGGTGGCGCCGGCGGCCACCAGGGGGGCCATGGTCTCGGCACGGCGGGCGTGGACCCAAAGGGGATAACCGGCCTTACGGAGGTTCAGGGCCATAGGTCGGCCCATGATCCCGAGGCCGATGAAACCAATGTTCGTGTCCATTTAGGGCCTCTCCTCAGTGTAGGGTGCTCTGGTGGAACGAGGGCAGGTAATCCGGCCGAATCTCGGGCGGCATCTGGAGATGAAAGCCTTGGGTGTCCAGGTTGTCCATGACCTTGACTACGTCTTCTCGCGCCAGGCGACGTTCGGGGTGAAGGGCCAGTTCCATGACGAAGACCGGTGGGCCGAAGTGGTCCAGCAAGGCCCGGGGCAGGACCTCGAAGCCCTCCCTGGCGGCGAGGTAGAGGTACATCTCCTCCTTGCGGGGGCTCTTGTAAATCCAACAGGGACGGGTTACCTGGCTCATGGGCATGGGGCCTCGGTCGTGCAGGGTCGTTGGGCGATACTTTACCTCTTAAGGCCCCGGCTGAA
>CAZFZB010000275.1:0-1595 GCA_964523415.1 uncultured Chromatiaceae bacterium
GGGGTGACCCTGGGGTGGGCCGTATCCCTGGCCCTGTCCTACCATGACGCCCACCACGAAATCGATGAGATCTTCGACGCCAATCTGGTCCAGGTGGCCCAGATGCTGCTGGCCCTCGCCAGTGAGTTCGACGGTGACGACGACATCGCCCGCTTGCCTGCCGATGTGCATAGGTATCAGAAAAAAATCGCCTTCCAGCTTTGGAGCCGGGAAGGCCATCTGTTGTTGCGTTCCAAATACGCCCCCACGGCGCCTCTGACCCGGGAGCCAGGCTTTTCCGAGGCCCTCGGTGCCAATCAGAGCCTCTGGCGCTATTTCACCCAATGGGATGAGGAGCGCGAATTGCTCGCGGTGGTGGGGGAGAATCACGAAGGGCGCCAGGAACTCGCTGGCCACATCGTCGGCCGTTTGCTCGTCCCCGCCCTGCTCGGGTTGCCCCTCCTGGCTACCTGGATCTGGTTTGCTACCCGTCGGGCCCTGGCACCCATCGATGCCATTGCCGACCAGGTTCAGCGGCGTGAACCCCAGCACCTGGCGCCCTTGATACCCCCCTCCGCGCCCGTAGAGATCCGGCCTCTGCTGGTGGCCCTCAATGGCCTTCTCGCACGCGTTGACCTGGCCCTGGAGGGTGAACGCCGCTTCACCGCCGATGCCGCTCATGAATTGCGAACGCCCCTGGCGGCCCTCACGGTACAGGCGAGCGTTGCCGCGCGCGCCCGCGACAGCGCCGAACGCGATCACGCCCTGGCCGAGCTTACAAGGGGAACCAAACGCGCCAGCCACCTGGTCGAACAATTGCTGACTCTCGCCCGTCTCGATCCCAACCTGGGTATGGCCAGGAGTCCAGTCCGGATGGGTGAGCTTGCCGCCGAGGTCTGCGCCGACCAGGCGGGCCTCGCCTTGGCCAAGGGCATCCAACTCGAACTGGATGCCGGGGACCCGGTCGATGTTCCGGGCAATGCGGACCTGCTACGCATCCTGCTACGCAATCTGGTGGACAATGCCCTGCGGTATAGCCCCCCCGACGGGCAGGTTCTGATCGAACTGAAGTCCTTGGCGGGCAAGGTCCGACTGAGTGTCAGTGACAATGGCCCCGGCATCCCCCCTGTTCAGCGGATTCAGGCCCTGGAACGTTTCCACCGCCTCGTCGGGCAGGAGGTCGAGGGGAGCGGACTGGGCCTCTCCATCGTGGCCCGCATCGCCGAGCAGCACGGCGCGCGGCTGGAGTTGACGGATGGCCTGGCACGGGGGACGGGAGGTTGGGGTTTGGGGGTGGTAGTTATATTCGAAACCTCCTCCTAAGGGTCGGGGATTCCTGGTAGGCGCCCCATTCGGGTTGGCCCGCCTTTTGCTCATTGCTGGTCAGCGGGGCGACCGGGATCCGAGCAGCCCTTGGGACTCGCGACCATCCGCCCGCGCTCATGCGGCGTCCTCTAGTCGGGACCGCGTCACCCCCTATGCCCCGGAGCCTATCACCATGGTCCAGCCCTCCAACCCGAACCCCCCCGCCCTGTCGCCCGCCATTCTGACCCTGGACGGCCAGAGTTACAGCTTCCCGGTAGTGGAGGGTAGCGAGGGCGAACGCGCCATCGACA
>CAZFZB010000276.1:0-1592 GCA_964523415.1 uncultured Chromatiaceae bacterium
CGCTCGTAACCGGCATCCCGGCAAATGCGAAAGCCCTTGGCCTCGAGTTTTGGCGGCACCGGGCCAAAGGCGGCGGGGTTATCCCAGGTCAGAACGCCCTCAGGTGTTTTCTCCAGGCGCGGGGGTATTTGGCCGGGTGCGTCGCCGGGTTTGGGTTCCTGGTAGGAACCCACGCAAAAATAACCCCCGCCCTCGATGACGGAGCCGTCCAGTTCCCGCGCATCGGGGTGATAGCCCGTGGCGCGCTCGAAGCGGTGGAACTGGCAAACCTCATCGCCATTGGACTGGAGTGCGGGCGGCACGGGTCCGAAGGCAGCGGGGTTATCCCATTCCAGGCCCTTGCCATCCTCGCCTCGCGTCATGCGGGGTGGGATCTGGCCCGGCTCGTCCCCGGGTCCGGCTGGCATCCCCACCATCACACAGGCGCTGCTCAAGAGCACCAGGGCCACCAAGACCAAGACTGACTTCCAGCTATTCATGACACCCCTACCGGACCGGAGATCGATACCACAAGCCTATGCCTAACCCGTCGCCTGTCAGCCCGGGGAACCAACCCCCCTGTCAGGGGTAATAATTGTCAGCTCGGCTGTGCTTCATGCCAGCGCCAAGCCGTCTCGACGATGTGGGATAACCCCGAATGCCGAGGTGTCCAGTGCAGGCGCTCCCTGGCGCGCCGCGGGTCGGCGACCAGCACCGGAGGATCTCCGGCCCGCCGGGGCGCCGCCCGCACCGGCACCGGACGACCGCTGGCCGTCTCGATCGCCCTCACCACCTCCTGCACGGAATAGCCCTGCCCGGTTCCCAGATTGAGCGCATCGCTTGCGCCCCCTGCCTCCAGGGCTGCCAGGGCCTGGACATGGGCGGCGGCCAGGTCGGTGACATGGATATAGTCCCGCACCGCCGTGCCATCTGGGGTCGGGTAATCCGTGCCCATGATCGACAGCGCAGGGGCACTGCCCTGCGCCGCCCGGATTGCCAGCGGAATAAGGTGGGTTTCGGGGTCATGGTCCTCGCCAATCTCCCCCTCGGCGTCAGCCCCGGCGGCGTTGAAATAGCGCAGGCAGATCGACCTCAGCCCGTGGGCCCGCTCGAAATCCATCAGCATCCGCTCGATCATCAGCTTCGAGGCCCCGTAGGGGTTGATAGGCACTTGCGGGCAGTCCTCGGCGATCGGCATCCGCTCGGGCAGGCCATAGGTGGCGCAAGTGCTGGAAAAGATGAAGTTACGGATACCATGATCCCGCGCCGCCTCCAGCAGTGTCAGGGTCCCCGCCACATTATTGCGGTAATACTTCCCCGGGTCCTGGACCGATTCGCCCACGTAGGCAAAGGCCGCGAAGTGCATGACCGCCAAGGGACGGTAGCGTTCGATGAGGCTATCGAGCCAGGGCCGGTCCGCGGTATCACCCTGCTCCAGGGGTCCCCACCGCACGGCCCAGGGATGCCCATAGACCAGATTGTCACAGGCAACGGGCTGATAACCCGCCTCAAAGAGGGCCTTGCAGGCATGGCTGCCGATATAACCGGCCCCGCCCGTGACCAGGATGTTATTCATCAGGCTTAATTCTCCTAAACGCAATCAGGTGGGAAGG
>CAZFZB010000277.1:0-1590 GCA_964523415.1 uncultured Chromatiaceae bacterium
GCCGATTGGTATGGGGGTCTTTTCAGCGCCATGCGCCAGAATCGCTACCTGATCGAGCGTAACGCCGAACGCTTCGTGCTGACTCTCGAGGGTGATCTGGTCTACCGTATGGACTACGCCGAACTGATCCGCTATCACCGGGAGCGTGGTACTGTGATCACCGCCGCTTGCCGAGGCCCGGGCAGTGGGCCTAAACCCGCGATGGCCTTTGATCTGGCCGGCGAGGATCGGGTCCGCGGTCTCGTGTCGTCGGAGGCCGTTGCCTCTGGTGCCGGTTGCGCCCCGATGGGGGTCTATCTCTTCAACCGGGATTTTCTGCTCGATATGCTGGGATCCGCGGAGGCCGTGGTCTCCGCCGATCAGGTCCCGGTGGCCGAGGCCGTCGCCAATCTGGCGGGCAGTAACGAGGTATCCGTCTATCGGTTCGGAGGGGAACGGGGTAGGGTCTCTCCGGATCGCTATTGGAATGACCTGCGCAGTATCGATGAGTACTACGAGGCCAATATGGCCCTGCTGGAGCATGATCCGCCCCTCAACCTTTACCAGCAGGACTGGGAGATCTTCACCGCCCAAGGTCAGAATCCCCCGGCGCGCACTGTGCCTGGTTTGTCAGGCACCGAGGGTATTTTTGTCAACTCCATGCTGGCGGCCGGAACCGTGGTCAGCGGCGGCGGCGTCAATCACTCCATCCTCTTTACGCGCGTGCGGGTGATGGACGGCGCCATTGTCGAGGACGCCATCCTCTTCAGCGGCGTATCGGTCGGAGAAAGGTCGCACCTGCGACGCTGCATCATCGATAAGGAGGTAGAGGTACCGCCGGATACCCAGATCGGCATCGATCCCGCGGCGGATCGGGAGCGGTTCCAGATCACCGCTGGCGGCCTGGTGGTCATCCCCAAGGGCTATAAATTCTGAGCGAGATGGCGTCGAGGCTGGATCGGGAGCACTTGCTGGCGGTCTTCGATGCCCTGCTTGCCGCTTATGGCCCCCAGGATTGGTGGCCGGCCGAGACCACCTTCGAGGTCATGGTAGGGGCCATACTCACCCAGAACACCTCCTGGAGGAATGTCGAACGGGCCCTGCTGAATCTCGCCACCCTGGGGCCCTTGACGGCCCCGGCCATCCTTGCGCTGCCTGAAGCGGAGCTTGCCCTGCGTCTGAGACCCGTGGGCTATTTCAACCTCAAGGCCCAGCGACTGCGAGCCTTTTGTACTGCCTATCTCGCTAAGGGGGGGTTGGCGGGCCTATCCCGATTCGCCACATCGGAACTCAGGACGCTGCTGCTGGCCATCAAGGGCGTCGGCCAAGAGACGGCCGATGACATGCTCCTCTACGCCTTCGACCGGCCTGTCTTCGTAGTCGATGCCTATACCCGACGACTTCTCACGCGCCTGGGTGAACTGGATGGTGGGGAGGGCTACGAGACCATTCGTAAGGGTCTCGAGGCGGCCTTGGGACCGGATCTGGACCTCATCAATGAATATCACGCCCTCATCGTCCGCCACGGCAAGGAGGTCTGCCGCCCCCGGCCCCGCTGTGGGGTCTGTTGCCTGAGGGCACTGTGCGGGGGTCACCAGATCTAGGGGGCGC
>CAZFZB010000278.1:0-1586 GCA_964523415.1 uncultured Chromatiaceae bacterium
CAACGGTTTATGACCCAATACTGCGGGCAGTAAAAACCGAATATTTCAACCAGGGTCCTTCCTCCTTGCCCCGCTCAATCCGGGCAAATGTCACATGGCCATGGTCGATGTACCGAAGAACCATGGCACCCACCGCAGGCTCATCAGGTGAGCCGTGCGCAGGATAGGCTGGACTCATTAACCAATTTCCACGTCGAGGCTCAAGAGGTTGCCATATGAAAAATGCCCTTTCACTCATCTTGATGGTCGTTTCTTTCGCGGCCATCGCGCAGGACAACAGCGAAGACATCTTCCGCAAGGCCCAGGCCTACACGGTGCGCATCAAGACCTCGGTGCCGGTGCCGTTCTCCGGCGACAGCCGCGGCATTCTCATCGGGGCCGGCTTCGTCGTCGATGCAGGACGCGGCTGGATCATGACCAACGCCCACGTGGTTTCCCGCTCGCCCGCCAGGGTGCAGGTCGCCTTCCATGGCCAGGAGTACGGCCCGGCGCGCAAGGTGTACGTCGATCCCTTCCTGGACCTGGCCGTCATCGAGACCCAGCCGGACAAGGGACGCAAGCTGGCCGCGGCCGAGCTCGAATGCCGGGACCAGCCCGCCATGGGCCACCCGGTCGGCGCCTACGGCCACCCCTGGCTCTTCTACTACACCGGCACGCGCGGCATCGTTTCCGGCGTGACGAGCAAGTACCGCACCGAGTACCTGCAGACCGACGCGCCGATCGACAGCGGCAACTCGGGCGGCCCGCTGATCAGCCTGACGAGCGGCAAGATCGTCGGCATCAACACCGCCGCGATGAGGGAGCCCAAGTCGAAGAACACCAACTTCGCGGTATCCATGAAATACGCCTGCCGGGTGCTGGAACTGCTGCAGGCGGGCCGAGACCCCTCGCCGCCGCAGCTCCCCCTCGTCTTCTATCGCAACCTCGACGGCGAGCGCACCGTCAAGGTGGCGCGCAGCCTGCTGCCGGAAAACGAGATTGCCCTGCGGACGGGACAGATCATCAAGACCGTGGAAGGCACGCCGGGAGGCGTCACGAACCCGACGCAGCTCATCCATGCCCTGCGCGGCCGGCTGGAGACAGTCGCCCTGACGGTGGAGGAGAACGGCGCCGAGCGACGCATCAGCGGGCGCCTCTCGCCCACGGAAAACATCCTGAACCGGAAAGGCGTCTTCGCCTCCGGCATCCTCTTTGCCCCGCGTGAAATCCTGCACGAGCTCGCCGACTTCGTCCTGCCCGCGATCGAGGTGCACTACGTCGAGGACGGCTCGACCGGCCAGGCGGCCGAGATCGCGGCCATGGACTTCCTGGAGGAGGTGGATGGGAATCGTGTCAGCACCCTGGCCGAGCTGGAGGCGTACCTGGCTGCGGGTGCGCGGGATAACCGTCCGGTGCGGCTGACTTTGAGGCGCTTTGATCTGTACGGGGGGACCGGCATGTCCAGCATCGAGCGGGAGCTGACGGTGGATAAGGTGCGATTCATCGGTGAGGCATCCGCAAGGCGGGCCGAATGAGGTTTCGCTGAAGCTTCAGGAAACTGCACCCAATCCGCTCTGCGCCGCCCAGCGCGGCAGGGCGCCGAGCGG